>CADACU010000009.1 GCA_902786545.1 uncultured Anaerovibrio sp. | reverse complement strand
AGCTTTACGCCCCAACTGAATAAGTCTCATTTTACAACACTTAAATTGTCCTTATCTACAATAAGTGGAATACAGAGGTAAGAAGGTACTACCATCACACCATTGTTATAACTGGTCTTATCGTTTATAGCCGGTTTTACTCCTTCAACAACAGCCTTTATCATTCGGATACATTTAGTATTGAGCTCGCTGGAGGATTTATAAATGGTAATGGACTGTGTTCCATTTTTGATTGCTTCCAAAGCGGTACTGTCCGAATCCTGTCCGGTTAAAATAGGCCAAGGTCCATGATAGTTGGCCTGTAGGGAACTGCGAATTCCATCTGCACAACCATCATTAGGTGCCAAAACAACATTCAAAGGCGTACCACCTGTGTAATAAGTCGACAACAGTTTATCCATTCGGCTTTTGGCATTATTTTTATCCCAATCCTTGGTGGCTGCCTGGTCGAAGCTTACCTGACGACTAGGGCTTACCAGCTGTCCATTATCAAAATATGGCTTCAAAACCTTCATAGAACCGTTGAAGAACATATGGGCATTATTATCCCCCGGATCGCCGGCAAATACCTCGATGTTATATGGGCCGCTACCATTTTTTAAATCAAGGGATGCAACAATATATTCGCCCATAGCCGCCCCAACTGCTTCGTTGTCAAAGGAAGCGTAATAGGAAACCGCGTCAGTATTCATAATTAGTCGGTCATAGGCGATAACAGGAATTTTTTCTTCCTTGGCCTCCTTCAAAACCTCAGAAAGGTTTTCGGAGTTTACTGCACCTATAACTATACAGCTTGGCTTAGAGGCAATCATAGCTTTTAGCTGTTCTATTTGCTGACTGTCAGTATCAGCAAACTGCAGGTCTACAGTAAATCCTTCTTTTTCCAAATCAGCCTTCATGCTGTTACCATTTTTTTGCCAGTTGGCTGATGAATTGGCGAAGGTAATAGATATTTTTTTCTGGGAATTGTTATCAGATGAACAGCCGCCTGAAAGCAATGCAGCTACTATAATCATTAACAGAGATAGCAATACAATAAATTTTTTCACGAAACCTCAGCTCCTTTCCTTATCAGATTTTGAATTTGTCTGTAGCGTTTTGCAAGGCAACCGACAGTTCGGCCAGCTTGCGGCTGGCAGTGGCAATTTCATCCATAGAAGCCGCCTGTTCTTCGGTGGCAGCCGATACAGACTCAGTTTCGCTGGCCACCTCACGGCCGGTTTTTTCCAAAGCAGCCATTGTATCTACCAGATTAGCCGCATTGGAGGAGGAGCTGGTAGCTTCGTTCAAAATATCCCGGGAATGATCAGCAAGATTGCTTACAGCGTCCACAATATTGTTGAAAGCCTCACCGGCATTGGTTACTACTGCCTGACCGGCCTTTACAACTTCAGTGCCGTGTGACATACGGCTTACAGCCTGGTCAGTATCCTTCTGGATATCCGCAATAAGCTCGGCTATCCGCAGGGCAGCAGAATTGGATTCCTCAGCCAGTTTACGGACTTCCTCAGCAACCACGGAAAATCCCCGACCAGCTTCACCAGCCCGAGCTGCTTCAATAGCCGCATTTAAGGCCAGCAGGTTGGTCTGAGAAGCAATATCAGATATAGTATCACTTATTTGACCGATTTCAGTGGAGCGTTCGGCCAGCTGGCGGATAACTTCCGCTGACTGCATTACAGCATCGGAAATTTCTTCCATCTGGTTTACTGCATCAGTAATTGACTCAGCACCATGGCTGGCAATATCTTCCACATTATGAGCGGCTGTATTGGAGGCCGAGGCCTTTTCAGCAAATCCTTCAAGATTTTGGGCCAGCATATTTATATCGTTGGAAGAGCTGGTAACGGCACTTTCCTGCATATTAGCTGATGAAGCAACATTGCTTATGGACATAGCCACCTGCTGGGTTGCCTGAGCCGATTGGCTGGCGTTTTCAGTCAGCTGATTGGCAAAACCGGATACATCATTGGCTGTCTGGTGAATATGACCGATAAGTGTACGGAGATTTTTCACCGTGTCCCGATAGGAGTTAGTAAGCTCACCAAATTCATCATTGGTTTTGGCAGTAACATCCACTGTTAGATTACCGTTGGCAATTTCCTTGGAAATATTCATAAGATAGGAAACCGATTTTTGAATAGTGGAGCTTAAATACCAGCCCATAACAGCGGAAAGAAGTAATACAATAATAAATGTCCCGACAAGAGCATTGCGGGTGGAGCTGTACTTGTCAGCAGCTTCACTGGTCTCCTCGTGAATGAAGTCCTTTTGTCCGTCCAAAAGGCGGGTGAGGTTGCTGCTGATTGACGCATAATCCCGCTTGGATTTATCCAGCATAGCCGCTGCTTCAGCCTGTTTTCCTTGGGAAATCAAGTTTATCATGGTTTCCGATGATGCACGGTAGCTTTTCCAGGCAGAGACAATTTCATTAAAATTTTGAACCGCATCTCCGGTAAGTGTTGGCTCAATATCGGCAAACGCAATATCCAACTGGTCGCCCAGCTTGTGGGTCTGCTGGATGGCATAAATGCGATTTGGCAGTGTAGTGGAGGTCAGTATGGCATATTCACCCTGCCGATAATCAGCCAAAGTCTGATTGCTGTCAGAAGCTGCCATTACCCCCTGAAGATGCTCAGTGGCGATACGCATAGCGCCATTGTTGATGCTGTTTAAGCTATAGCCTGAATATAGGCTCGTTATTGAAAAGATAACAAGCAGTATGCCAAAAACAAGATATAGCTTATAACGGATAGATAAATTATTCAAAAAAATTACCTCCTTTTTGTGGTAATAAAAATAATAAAGTTGGTTATAATTCGTAACCATTGATATTGCATAAATAATATATTTTTACCTAACTTCAGTATAGAAAAATGTACATTTCGCGTCAAGAAATAATGGGTAAAAAACAAGTAATATGTAGATTATTTTGATATAACCTTTGACATCATTTCAAAAGAAACTTATTATAAATAGGAGCTTTAAAACACATAATACAAAGGTTAGGTGTAAAAAAAGATGTATATTCATGATTTACTATATCAGGGCTATGATGACTCTCTTGTTGCCGTGGACGATGATCGCCGTATTACTTATAAGGTAATGCGGGAAAAGGTGACCAGCTACCGTAATTATTTGAACCATATTGGCGTCAAGCTGGGCGACCGGGTAGGAATTTTTTCCCGCAACAGTGTGGACTATATCTATGCCTATTTTGCCATTGTATCTTTAGGCGCTATTGCGGTGCCTATCAATTTCCAACTTAGCCGTCGGGAAGTAGCTTATATAATCAACGATGCTGGCATAGAGCATCTCCTTACTTATCAGGACCTGGATATCACTGACCAGTTGGAAAAGGTTGGTTATAATGGCCAGTTGCTTCAACACAACATAAAAACCTGTTATTTGGAAGGAGCTTATCCGGATGCTCCGGAGCTTCCGGCTGATTTTAACGAAAATAAGCCTTGCGTTATTATCTATACTTCCGGTACTACCGGTAATCCAAAGGGTGCGGTGTTGTCCCACAAAAACATTATTGCTAATGTAATGCAGGTGGGCAAGGTCGTTAAGTGCCAACGGGAGTACAAGGTATTGTGCGTTCTGCCAATGTATCATTGCTTTGGTTGGAGTTTGTCGGTTATTTACACTATGTATTGCGGGGCCACAGTGGTTATTCTGGATACATTTACGCCAAAGGAGACCATTGAAACCATCCGTAAGGAAAATATCAATGATATATATGTAGTGCCGCCGATTTGTGCTTTGTTGACCAAGCTGGCCAGCAAGGAAGATATGGAGACTCTCCGGGTAGTTATTAGTGGTGGTACGACCTTACCGTTAAAGATTGCCCAGGATTTTTATGAAAAATTTGGCGTAAATATCTGCGAGGGGTACGGTTTGTCTGAGGCTTCACCGGTTGTTGCCGTTAATCATCTGGATAAGGTGAAGGTGGGGTCTATTGGACCTGCTCTGCCAGATCTGGAATATCGGCTGGTGGATGCAGATAACAATGATGTACCTTTGGGTGAGGCTGGTGAGCTTATCGTCAAAGGTGATAATGTTATGCTGGGCTACTGGAATTTGCCGGAGGCTACTGCGTCTACACTGCAGGATGGCTGGTTGCACACCGGTGATGTGGCCCGTAGCGATGATGATGGTTATCTCTACATTGTGGACCGAATAAAGGATATAATTATCAGTATGGGGGAAAATGTTTATCCACGGGAAGTAGAGGAAGTGGTATATCAGTTCCCGGGGATTGCTGAGGCAGCTGTAGTAGGGGTTCCAGATAAGCTGCGTGGCAATGCTGGAGCTTGTTTCTTTAGTGTAAAGGAAGGGGCTGAAGTAAATGTGCGGGAGCTGAAAAAGCATTTGCAGGAAAATCTGGCCCTTTATAAGATACCGCGGGAATTTCATCAGATGGCGGCTTTACCACGGACTACCACCGGTAAGATTGCCAAAAATCGCATTATTGAAGAATATAACGCAAGTAAGTAATATTTACCAGATGCAGGTCTATTGGGGAACTATCTCGCTAGAGACATTTTCTCACACAGACATCTTATTTTGAATTGGCCTGGCAGCGAATGGGAGGAGTAATATGTCAACAGAAGAGGAAATAAAAAAAATGGAGGATACAGGCAACTGTTTTGCCTGTGGACAAAATAATCCCATTGGCTTGAAGCTGCAATTTAACATTATATCCAATCAGTTTATTGCCAAAACAGTAGTTGACAGGAATTATCAAAGCTACGGTGGGGTTGTCCACGGTGGTATATTGACCACAATGCTGGATGAAGCTATGGGGGGCTATCTGTTTAAAACCGGTGAGCCGGCCTTTACCGGCAAGCTGGAGGTCCGCTTTAGAAAGCCTACACCTACTGATGTGCCAATAACGGTACGAGGCTGGGTAGTCAGCCGTAAGCGTAATGTGGTAGAAATGAAATCGGAAATTGTGCTGGAGGACGGCACAGTCAGTGCTGAGGGGGCAGCCAAAATGGTGGTAATGAAAACCATCGGGGAATGATTTTCCAAACGGTGTTTTTATGAATGACAAATATTGTATAGTGCCCAAAACCAGTCGTATATTATCTGAACTGGCTTTAGGAATGAAACTTAATACAGACGAAGAAAAGCTGCTGAAAAGTGGCTTTATTCGTCATGTGGAAATTTCTCCGGCAACCAATACATGGGAAATAATGGTTTGGACCATGCCGAAAATTGCCGACACGCTATTGGACCGGGTTGCCGAATATGTTGCCAACAAGAATGGCGTTGACCAGGTAATTATTTACCAGTCCGTTATGAAGCTGAATAAAATAGTAGAACAGCATTGGAAAAAACTGGTGGACTATGCCGCCAAGGATAATCATGGGGCCAGACATATTCTTTTGCAATCCAACCGTATATATAATGAAGATAATATCCTATTGCAGGTGCATGGCGATTTCAGTAAATATCTGCTGGAAGAAAATGATATTTTCGCTAAGCTGCGGGATGCTGCTATAAAAATAATCGGTTATCCAATTCAGCTGGTTTGTCAGGCCATATTTGAAGAAATAGACGATATACCGGTTCAGGATGAAGTTTTTAATACCAAGGAATACAAGGAAGCTTTGGAAGCTGCTCAGGCACCAACCCCACCACCGGCCCAGGGAGGCGGTGGAACTGGCTTTTCATCAGGGGGAGCTACGGGGAATTCAAGCAACGGTGGTTCCAGCAAATCAGGTCGCCCCACCAGAAGCAAGCGGTCGGCTGTTCCTATTGGGGATGATGATTCTCCGTTGGTCTATGGCAACAGTATCATTGGGGAAATTACCCCGATGTCCGAAATAAAAGGGGAAATGAAGGAGATTGTGATTCAGGGCTCCATTGCCGGTGTTGACGGCCGAAGCTTCCAATCCACTAATCTCCTGTTTTTTGCTGTGGCCGATAGTACTGACGGTATAACCTGTAAAGCCTTTTTCAAGGTCCCGGAGGATTTTGAAAAGGTTCTTGATCGCCTGAAAGATGCCGCTAAAAAAGGAGCGGTGGTAAAGCTCAAGGGTTCCTCACGCTTTGATAAGTACGATAACGATTATGTATTTTTTGCAGATAGTGTGTTGCTGGTGGATGTGGAAAAACGGCAGGATAAAGCGGCTGAAAAGCGGGTAGAGTTGCATTGTCACACCACCATGAGCAGTATGGATGCTGTTTCTTCCGCCGAAAGTCTTATAAAAACCGCGGTACGATGGGGATGGCCAGCTATTGCCATTACTGACCACGGCGTAGTACAGGCTTTTCCTGAGGCAATGAAAACAGTATTTGAAAAAGGACCGCTGGATATTAAGATAATCTACGGTGTTGAGGGTTATTTGGTCGGAGAAAATTACGAGCAAAAACGGGCCAATCACATAATTATTTTGGCCAAAACCCCAAATGGTCTGAGAAATCTTTACAAATTGATTACTATGTCCCATTTGCGGTTTTTCCACAAAACTCCAAGACTGCCCCGACAGCTTATTCAGGAGTATCGGGAAGGCTTGATCATCGGCTCGGCCTGTGAAGCCGGTGAGCTTATCCGGGCTATTGTGGCTGGCGAAAGTGATGAAGAACTGCTGAAAATCGCTGATTTCTATGATTATTTGGAAATTCAACCTATAGGAAATAATGAATTTTTGGTACGAAGTGATGATTTTCCCCATATAAAAGATGATAATGACCTAATTAAGATAAATTTAAAGGTGGCTGAGCTGGCCAAAAAGTTGAACAAACCGCTAATTGCCACCTGTGATGTGCATTTTCTGAATCCGGAGGACCAGATTTACCGGGCAATCCTGATGAAAGGTAAAGGCTTTGATGATGCCGATTTACAGCCACCGTTGTATTTGCGTACCACTGCGGAAATGTTGGCAGAATTCCAGTATTTAGGCGAAGAAGCAGCCTATGAGGCAGTTGTCACCAATCCTCGCAAAATCGCCGATATGTGTGAAAAATTCAAACCTATTCCGGATGAGTTATATTCACCAATGATTCCAGGGGCGGATGAAGAAATAAAACGGATGACCTATGAAAATGCCAAAAAGCTGTACGGTGAAGTGCTGCCGGAAATTGTTCAGGCTCGTATCGATCAGGAGTTAAAGCCAATTATTGCCCACGGTTTCTCTGTATTGTATCTTATTGCGCACAAATTGGTGCGCAAATCCAATCTGGATGGGTATCTGGTAGGCTCCCGTGGTTCCGTTGGTTCGTCCTTTGTGGCGACTATGACGGATATCACCGAAGTAAATCCGCTGCCACCTCATTGGCGATGCCCTCATTGCAAGCACAGCGAATTTATTACCGATGGTTCGTATGGCTGTGGCTATGACCTGCCGGATAAGGATTGTCCTATTTGTGGTTCAGCCATGGTAAAGGATGGACACGAAATTCCATTTGCCGTCTTCTTGGGCTTTGACGGGGACAAGGTACCGGATATTGACCTAAATTTTTCCGGTGAATATCAGCCGGTGGCCCATAAATATACTGAGGAGATGTTTGGCAAGGACAATGTATTCCGGGCTGGATCAATTGCTACTGTGGCCGAAAAAACCGCCTATGGCTTTGTCCGGAAATATTATGAGGAAAAAGGCCAATCCAAGCGAGAGGCTTATATCAATAAGGTAGCAATTGGTTGTAATGGAGTGAAGCGGACTACCGGCCAGCATCCAGCCGGTATTATGGTAGTGCCACGGGATATGGATGTACATTTCTTTACTCCATTGCAGCATCCGGCCGATGATAAGACTTCCGGCACCATTACAACTCATTTCGATTATCATTCCATATCTAGCCGACTGGTTAAGCTGGATATACTGGGACACGATGATCCAACAGTAATAAAAATGCTGGAGGATTTGACCCACCGTGATCCGAAAACCATTCCGTTTGATGACCCGGCAACCTTGAGCCTGTTTAATTGTACCAATGCTCTGGGTGTCACTGAGGAGGAATTGGGAGCTAATTCCGGTACCTTTGGTATTCCGGAATTCAGAACGAATTTTACCCGTCAGATGATAGCCGATACCAACCCAAAATGTTTTTCGGATTTGGTGCGTATTTCTGGTTTTTCCCACGGTACTGATGTATGGCTGGGCAATGCCCAGGATTTGATTCGGGCTGGTACATGTACCCTGCAAAATGCAATTTCCGCCCGTGATGATATTATGATTTATTTGATACATCATGGAGTAGAACCATTGCTGGCCTTCAAGACAATGGAAAAGGTCCGGAAGGGCAAGGGGGTAGCTCCGGATGTGGTGGAGGTTCTCCGCAAGACCGGAATCCCGGAATGGTACATTGAATCCTGTCAAAAAATCCAGTATATGTTCCCACGGGCCCATGCTACGGCTTATGTAATGATGGCCTACCGTATTGCGTTCTGCAAGGTACATTATCCTTTGGCTTATTATGCGGCTTATTTCTCCATTCGGGCAGCAGCCTTTGACTCAGATATTATTTCCAAGGGCAAGGATACTGTTAAGGCGAAAATGGAGGAGCTGGAAGCCAAGGATAAAATGGATGCCAAGGAAGATGAACTCTATGTGGTTTTACAGCTGGCCTGGGAAATGTTTATTCGGGGCTTTACGGTAAAGAAGGTTGACCTGTATAAATCCGGTGCCGACCGATTTATTATGGTACCGGAAGAAAATGCTTTGCTGCCACCATTTACTACCTTAAATGGTTTGGGTGGTGTGGATGCAAAATCCATCGTCAAAAAACGGAAGGCAGGACCATTTTCTTCTATAGAAAATTTAAAGAAGCGTACTGGTATAACCAAGACCAGCATTGAAGCCCTGCGGGTACATGGCTGCCTGAACGGAATGGATGAAAGCGACCAGCTAAGCCTGTTCTAAATAACAACTAAATAAAAATACCGTAATCACTGCATTTTGGCCGATTACGGTATTTTTTGTATGTGTATATATTTTTGTGGTATTTAATTTACTTCCGATAATTTATACTTATCGGAAGTAAAAATACAAAATAACAAATTTATACTGCCCCACCTATATAAATATACCTATTTAATATTAAAATAGACACTTTTTTACAAGTGCCTATTAAAAAATCATTACTCTTTTTCTTCACGGATAACTACCTGGTCAGCATCATCCAATTCCATTACCTTTACATTTACGGACTCCTTGGATGAGGTTGGCACATTTTTGCCAACATAATCAGCCCGTATTGGAAGCTCACGATGCCCCCGGTCAATCAAAACTGACAGCTGAATAGCCGTTGGTCGTCCCATATCAATAATGGCATCCAGTGCTGCCCGAATAGTTCGGCCGGTATATAGTACATCATCCACCAATACTACAATTTTACCATCCAAATCCACCGGCATAGTTGTCGGCCGTACAATAGGCTGATATGACAATGTAGACAAATCATCCCGATAAAGGGTGATATCCAATACACCTACAGGCGGGCGGGTCCCTTCGATATTTTCAATGGCATCAGCAATGCGTTCAGCCAACGGAACACCACGGGACCGGATTCCCACCAGTACCACATTGGCCACGCCTTTGTTTTTTTCCACTATTTCGTGGGCAATACGGACCAAAGCCCGGAAAATTGCCTGTTCATCCATCAGGATTGTCTTGTCAACAAAAGTCGCCATAAATCAGTCCCCCTATAATCCCGTACTATCTATTTATTACGCAGCTTTTTTAAAATCTTTTCCATATCATCCGGTAACGGACTGGTGAATGTCATAACCTCACCGGTTGATGGATGAGTCAGCTCTAGGCTGATAGAATGCAGTGCCTGTCCTTGGATTGAAAAATTACCCTTTACCTTTCCATGGCGGGTTGCTCCATATTTTGGATCACCAACCACCGGATGACCTATGTAGGTCATATGAACCCTTATTTGATGCGTCCGGCCGGTTTCCAGCCGACACTCGATTAAGGTACAATCCCCAAACCGTTCCAGTACCTTGAAATGTGTGGTAGCAGATTTGCCATTTTCCTGCACAATGGCCATTTTTTTCCTATCGGTGGGATGCCGGCCAATATCTCCTCGGATAACACCAGCTTCTTCCTTGATGTTGCCCCAGACAATAGCGTGATATATCCGCTTGGCAGTCTTTTCCTGTATCTGCTTGGCCAGGCTCAAATGTGCCTTATCATTCTTGGCGGCGACCATTACCCCGGAAGTATCCTTGTCCAATCGATGCACAATACCGGGACGAATCTCCCCATTGATACCGGATAAATCCTTGCAATGAAACATCAGGGCATTTACCAGTGTCCCGGAATTGACTCCGGCGGCTGGATGCACCACCATACCCCTGGCCTTGTTGATTACGATAATATCATTATCCTCATAAAGAATATCTAAAGGAATATCCTCCGGCAGTATTTCAACATTTTCGGCCTCAGGTATGGACAATTCCACCTCGTCATCAAAATGCAGACGATAGTTTCCCTTACGAACCTTGCCGGATACTGTAACACCACCGTCAGCAATCAGCTTCTGTATATGGGAACGGGAAAAATCCGGTTGCATTCTGGTCAAAAATACATCCAAGCGTTCGTTGTCAGTATCAACCTTGAATGTCTGAATCATTCTCCTGCCTCCTGAAGCAAATATCAAACATTATAAGTCCGGCACCTACACAGATAGCTACATCAGCGATATTGAATACCGGCCAAAAACGAAAATCCAAAAAATCAACGACCAGGCCATTCTGCAGCCGATCATAAAGATTGCCGATGGCTCCGCCAACAAGCAATCCCACGCCGTACTGTACCAGCATATGTTCCTTCATAAGCTGTTTGCGGAAATAGATTACTACTCCCAACAGTACCAGTGCCACTCCAATAAAAAACAGCCGTTGATTTTCAAAAATACCAAAGGCAGCCCCTGGATTGAGTACATAGGTAATATAAAAATAATTTTTGATAACCGGAACAGACTGCCCCAAATGCATTGAAGCAGTAATATAGCCTTTTACCAATTGGTCAATAATAAAAACAATAAGTCCTAAACCAAAGGGCACTTCCTTTGCCTCCAAACCATTTTTAATCATTTCCATCTGAATGTGTGCCCTCATCCTCAACTACTGGTACTTCTGGCATATTGGCCTCTTTGGTACCGATTTCCACATTCATAGTATGCAATAAATCATGCTCCTGCTTATCAGGCATATGATTTTCCAAATCCCCCAAGATGGATAATTCAGTGTTAAGAATATTGCGCATCTTGGCAATAAACTGGCGCTTATCACTGACAATTCGCTCATACTCACTGATGGCTTCCCTAACCTTCTGGGCAGCTTCTTCCAAACGGCGCTTGGCTTCTACCTCAGCTGCGTGAATGATGTTTTCCTCAGCCTGCTTGGCGGCCTGACGGATTTCATCAGCCCGGGAATTGGCAGTATTTATAACCTCATCGGCAGTGCGCTGAGCAACCAGCAAAGTGTCCTGCAGATTTTTCTCCAGCTGGTGATATTGGGTCAGCTCCTTTTCATTGAGCTCAATCTCCCGTTTCAGCTGATTGTTTTCCCGGTACAGCTTCTCGTAATCATTTACTACCTGATCGAGAAAATCATCTATTTCTTCCATATCGTAGCCACGAAAGCTACGGCCAAATTCCTGATTATGAATATCTACTGGTGTAAGCATACTCATCCCCCTAAAGCAATAGTTTTACGGTCAAAACCACACTATATTTTAGCATATTTTTTTCTTTATTAAAACACTGTAGTACCTATTTTATATAATATATGACTTATTATTCATCTTATATTCACTTGGATGGTAAAAAAAGGACTGTGAATATGTATTATACAAATTCACAGTCCATATATATCCTAAATATTTTTCTATCTTTTACTTACGTAGCTTCGCTGGTTTTCTGGTATTTCCTCCCATTTAACCTCAGATACCGGAATATTTTTCTTCAATGCCCAGGCTGCGGCAATACCGGCGGCCTCTCCCATGCTCATACAGGTTGGCTGAATACGGAAGGAAGCCTGGGCCACAAAGCTTCCGCTGGCACAGCGACCAACCGTCAACAAATTATCCACCTTGTCAGCAATCAGTGCCCTAAATGGAATCTCGTAATACTCGCCTTTTTTTAACTTTTCATAAAAATCCAGCTTCACATCGTGTATGTCAATAGGATAAGCGGTACGGCATATCGCATCCACAAATTTTTCCCGCTTCATATACACTTCCTCAGTAAGATAGTATTTTCCCCTAATACGCCAGGACTCCCGCACACCTACCATGCTGGCTTCCTTACTGATAAAGGCCTTTTCAAAGCCAGGAATATTCTTTTTAAAAAAGCTGGCCAAACGGCGGGTCATCTTACGCCCAAAAGTAATCGCCTGGCTGCGGGAAATAGCATCCGTGGATGAGAAGGTTAATGGTGGAATTTCAGGGCAGTTCATGGACATGGTATGAGGCTTGCCCATAATGGAATAGGCCTGGATATAGAGAATATCATCCTCAGTAACCTCTCCCCTGGTGACGCCCTCTTTAAAGAAGCTCTCAGTCTTTTTCCATTTGGCAAATTCCATAAAGGGAGTACGACCCTTCTTCACATCCTCTTCAAATTTTCGGTCAGTTTTTTCTCCCATCCAGGTATCTTTCAATTTATTATGGAAAAATTTATGCACCTTTGGTACATCAATACCACTCATCTCAAAGCGCAGACTCATAGGCTGATTGCGTCCGGTTTTCTCCGATCCCTTTTCCGTAGGAACACCAGCAAAACGGGACAACAAAGCATCACCTGTGGCGTCAACAAAGCTTTTGGCTGTAATTTTTGCCAAACCATCTACCGTCTGTACCACACAGGCGTTAATAGTTCCATTCTCTACTGTTGCTCCCACCAGGGTAGTACCATAAAGGACAGTTACCCCGGCTTCCTCGCACCATTCATCATAAAGCCAGGTCAGGCACTCCGGCACATAGAATCCTTGCCCGCCACCGTAGCTGTTTTCATCTTCAATACCCAGCAGGGGCGTAACTCCCTGTTTCTCCTCAATGCGCCTGTTAAGCTCCAAAATATATGGGGTATCGCTATTATGGATAAAAGTCCGCATGCATGGATATACCAAACCTTGGGTAGCCAGTCCCCCCAGGGAAATTCCCTGCTCCACCAAAACAGTGCTGGCCCCATTTTTTCCGGCATTGATGGCCGCTGCCGTCCCTGCCGCACCGCCACCAACAACGCAAACATCCGCATCATAAAGTATTGGCAAATCAGCATCATTGAAATTTGCTGTGGAAGTCTTACCACTAAATGCCTGAGTCTTTGATGTATTGGTCCCCCCCACCATAACTCCTGCCATAGCAATGCCGGCCAGCTTCATGAAATTACGGCGAGACATGGGAATAGAAAAGTGTTTCTCCATATTAACATACCTCCGGTCATTATATATCAACATCTTAATCAATTTATTCGCTGTAAAAATCTGTTTTCCTGTTTTAAGATGGTCTTATGTATCAGGATATGGGGCACATCCTTCGCCAAAGCGACCCAACTGACAATAAATGACCGTACAGTATTAGGCTGTTAAATACAAAGCTTGATAAAGGCAGACTTTTATACATTTTCCGCACATAACTATGTAGAAATTCCTAAAAAAAGCCGAACGAACAAAAAAACCGCCCGAAGGCGGTTTAAAATCAAAAATATCTTTTTAATAGCACACCTATGCGGCCCTTCTTGGTAGAGCCACGGACCTCGACCACTTCCAGTCGTCCACGCCCCCGCATGGAAAGAACATCCCCCTCCTTCACGGACTGGGAGGCGTTTTTTACCGGCTGCCAATTCAGCTTCAGCTTGTCAGCAGCAATGTCCGAAGCTGCCTTGCTACGGGAAGAACCATACCCCGCTGCAGCGATGGAATCCACCCGCAAAGAAGCAACCGTTGCTTTAATTTCCTTGCACCGTTCTTCCTTTGGGGTAATATTGGCTAAATCATCCAGTTCACAGGAAACTCCGCTGCGGCCAATCTGAGTGAGATTATCCAACAGAAAGGCGCCCATCTTATCATCCGCCAAAATCCGGCAGGTTTCACCACTCATCAGAATATCACCTATCCGGTCTCGTTCGATTCCCTGGCCCATCAAGGCACCCAGCACATCACGATGGCCGATATGCTCATACTGACCGTTCCAGCTGGCCTTTATGACGACAATATCAAAGCCGGGATTTCCACCGAAGGTGTTGTCAATAAACATAGCCCGCTGCCGTTCTGCCCCCGGATATCCTCCTTCAAAATCAACTCGGATACCAGGATAGTTTGCAGCAATGGTTTCAGCAATTTCCTGTCCATATGGATCCAGAAAACCGCTTATGCGAAACTTTTGGCTACGCTGAACCTGTTCGGCCATATCCACCAGCTTAATAGCTGTTTCAGCGCCTTCTGTCCCCTTGTAAAATCTTATAATCTTTTCTCTTTGTTCGGATGACATATACTAATTATTTCCCCAATTCCTTTGAGCGTTCAGTTGCAGCCAAAACTGCGTCAATAAGTGCACCACGGACGCCCTGCTGTTCCATAACCCGTACACCGGCAATGGTTGTACCAGCCGGGCTGGTTACCAGGTCACGCAATACATCCGGATGCTTACCGGTTTCCACCACCATCTTGGCAGCACCCAACAGAGTCTGAGCTGCCAACAGGATAGCTGTCTGTCGTGGCAGTCCGGCGGCCACACCGCCATCAGCCAGTGCGTCTATCATCAGGAAGCCATACGCTGGGCCACTGCCCGAAAGACCTGTTACAGCATCAAGCAAAGTCTCCTTTACTTCTACTGCCTGTCCACAAGCATAGAGAATGTCCCGAATTCCCTTGGCAGCCTGGGATGATGCCTTTTCATTCCGAGCATAGGCCGACATACCCTCACCAACAGCTAACGGTGTGTTAGGCATAATGCGGATAATCGGATTTTCCGGGAAATACTTCTCAATAGTTTTAATTGGCAGACCTGCAACAATGGAAGCAATCAGCATCTTGGCCGGAACCTTACCCTTTAAGGACTCCATTACCTCAGTCACCACCTGTGGCTTTACAGCCAAAATCAGCAGGTCCAGACCGGCGGTTTTAACAAAATCATTGTCAGTCACCGCATTGACACCATGTTCAGCTTTAAGGGCCTTACATCTATCTTCCCTTATTTCAGATACAAACACATCTTTTGGCGATACCAAATCCTTAGCCAGAGCACCGGACAAAATGGCCTCACCCATGGATCCTCCACCAATAAATCCAATTTTCATGACAATCACCAGCCTCCCTATAATTTTTGTACATTATCTAAATTACTTGTTGCTTGGTTCCCATGGCATATTGCTCAGTCCATGGTTCTGCTGACTTACAGCAATATTGACATTCTTTGGTGCAAATAGCCATACATTACGGCTAATCTTGTTTACTGCACCATCAATGGCATAAATGGTACCACTGATGAAATCAATAATGCGGATAGCTGTCTGCTCCTCCACATTTTCCAAATTGATAACAACTGGACGCTTTTCCTTCAAGCAGTTGGCAATCTGCTGGCAATCATCAATACTTTTCGGATTGATTACTACCACCTTCATCATTGCACTTGCCAAAGCAGCGTTGTTGCCCCCTTCACGAATTGAGGATGAACCAGTATTCATGCCTACCACCTTCCTATCATATATGTGGCGGTTATTCCCGCTGACAGGCTCAGCTGGTTTCATTTTGGGTTCAACTGGCCCCTCATTTATCTCAATGTCAGATTCCAAAAGTAACTCGTCCTCTTCGCTTTCTTTAATTCCAAGGGTCTTTAAAATAGAATCTATCTTACCCACAGGATTTCCTCCTCACACACTGGTTTTCCCACTCAATATTGTCTTGGACCAAAAATTCCGGTTCCAACCCGTACCATATTTGCCCCTTCCTCAACGGCAATTTCATAGTCATGTGTCATTCCCATTGACAAGTATAAAATATTCGCTGTTGAAAAGGTGATTTCCTTCACTTTTTGGAAAATTTCGTACATTTTTGCAAATAATGGGCGACATTCTTCCACATCATCATAATTCGGAGCTATACACATCAGCCCCATAAGCTGCAAATTCGGCAATTCATCCACCTTGTGAAGCAAATCCGCCAATTCCTCGACATATACACCTGACTTGGAGTCTTCCTTGGCCAAATTGACCTGTACCAATACCTTTTGAACCTTGTTGATTCCAGCAGCGGCATTGTTGATGGCCTCAGCCAAATGCAGTGTGTCCACTGAATGAATCAAATCAAATATTTTTACGGCCTGTTTGGCTTTATTGGTCTGTAAATGACCGATTAAATGCCAGGTCACATCCCGGTCCAGCGTTGCAAACTTTTCCTTGGCTTCCTGGATACGATTTTCACCAATGTCGGTTACGCCGGCATCAATAGCTTCCCGCATCGCCTGAACATCATGATTTTTCGTCACAGCGATAAGCCGTACTTCGTGCTGCTTATCCGGGCTTCGTTTTGCCTTGGCTCCTTCAATGTTCTCCTTAACCTCTTTTAACTTCTCCGCTATCATTTATATCACCTTCCGGGATTAGTTTATCGTATGGACAGTACGGCGGCAATCCGTCCCGTTCGGCCTTTGTCTCCCCGATAGGAAAAGAACTGCCGATTATTACAGGAGGTACACACCCCAGCCATATCAATATTATTATCTTCAAGTCCCGCCTGAATAAGCTGTAGCCGATTGGCCTTGGCCAGATTCAACCGATTACTACCGGCTTCATTGGTGAGAATATCTTGGATAAACTCCGGAAAAGCATCGGTAAATTGGTGGACAACCTCATCCCCAACCTCGTAACAGCACGGACCAATAGCCGGTCCAATCCCCGCCAGTATATTGCGTGGGTTGCAGCCGTATTCTTCCACCATTCGTTGAACAGTTTTCCGAGCAATCGATGCGACAGTTCCCTTCCAGCCTCCATGAGCAACGCCAATGGCTTTTGTTACCGGGTCCGCCAGTAAAATAGGGGTACAATCAGCAAAAAACAGCATTAACGGTAACTCGGGCACATTGGTAACAAGGGCATCTACATCCGGGATTGATGTACTGTAATCATACATTCCCCGGCCTGCTTGCTCCCGGCTAACTACCGCTATCCGATCGCCATGAACCTGTTGACAGGTTACTCCGCTGCCCTTGGACAATCCCAATCCTTCAAAGAATATATCCCGATTTTGTTTAACCGCATCAGCATCATCCTCTACGTGAAGGCCTAAATTTAAGCTGTCAAATGCACCATGACTCACTCCACCATATCGGGTGGAAATACCGTGGACAAAGCAATCTTCCGGAAAGATGGAAAATTTGCCAATCCACAAATTATTCTTTTTACCAGAAATAAGTGAAAAACTCATATAAATCACCAATAATCAATCCCGGCAGACACCACACCGATGGCAGCCATCAAAGCATTGAACCGTATGCCTTGGACTGGCCTGTTGGGATTCACGATATTCTTTCTGCAAATACTCCTTTGAAAAGCCCATATCCAACATATCCCAAGGTAAAACATTATCCAGAGCCACTGGCTGACTGACAATATCCTCCATGGACAGGCCGTGGCTTTTCAGCACGGATTTCATCGCCTTGCTACCACCATTTTCATAGGCTTCCCAAAGATAATCCCCGGTTGTACGATTGCCCCGGGCTAAAACCGCCTGTACATAGGCATCCCGTGGGGATTCAGCAATAATTTCTATATTATGACGCTTTTTTAAAGCAGCAGTTATCTGTTTTAAAGCCCCCTGAATGTATTTTAATGGAGCCATAGGAGCCCATTGAAACGGGGTAAACGGCTTGGGAATAAATGGATTTATGCTAAGGGTAAGGCGACCATTGGCGCCATTGGCTTCCATAAAATCCTTTAGCCGATTGGCCATATCGATTATGCCCTGAATGTCCTCCGGTGCTTCCCCCGGCAGACCTATCATAATATACAGACGAAAATGCCTGATACCGGCTTTTATACCCATTTCCATGGCCTTAATAAGATGTTCTTCCTCAATCCCCTTGTTGATAACCGCCCGCATTCGCTTACTACCGGCTTCCGGAGCCATAGTAAGGGTCTTCAGGCCGCTTTTGGCCAAGGAATCCACCAGCTCCATGGTAACTGAATCGGCCCGAAAGGATGCTACCGACATACTTAGGCCATCCCCCAAAATCTCCCGGCACAATGCATCTATTTCCGGATAGTCAGAGATAGCTGCCCCCATCAATCCCACGCGCCGACCGTCCTTTTTAGCCTGCAACAGCATTTTTTCAATGGCTTCCAGAGAACGGTTTCGTGGTTTTCTGAAGCAATACCCCGCCATACAGAACCGGCAATGCCGGCCACAGCCCCGGGCAATCTCCACTAAATGAAGGTTAAACTCGGTGTTTTCCGTATAAATGGTTGTTTCACCGGGATATTCATCCAGATTTTTCTGCCACTGCCGACTGATGGTAGGTGGCGCATCACCAATAGGACGAATTGTTGCGGCAAACCGGTCTTCTTTATCATAAGCTATATCATAGCAGGAGGGTACATACACCCCGGGGATTTGAGCAAGAACAGTCAGAATTTCAGCCTTGGTTTTTCCAGCACTACGGGCCTGGTTATAGGTTGCCATAAAGGTTGGCATTATCGCTTCACCTTCACCGATGACAAACACATCAATAAACCGGCTCATAGGCTCAGGATTAAAGGTTGCGCACGGACCACCGGCTATAACCAACGGATCCCGCTCCCCCCTGTCCTTGGCGAAAGGCTTTATCTTGCTTAGCTCCAACATTTTGATAATGTTGAAATAATCCATTTCAAAGGACATGATAAAGGCCAATATATCAAAGGATGAAACCTGGCTTTGGGTCTCAACAGTCATTAGCTGGGACTTGGTCTTAACATATTCGGCCTGCTGTTTTTTTTCCGGCAAAAAACACCGCTCGCAGGCTGTGTCCTGACGCTGATTTAACAGACGATAAATAATATGCAGCCCCAGATTGGACATACCTACAAAATATGAATTTGGATACGCCAGAGCCACTCGTGTGCGGCCACCAGCCGGATAAATATAATATCCAGTTTCTTCCTTCAACAGCTCTTTAAGCTGCTCCTTTAATTGCCAGGACAAATAGCTTCCTCCATATTAAGTCCATTATTCATCCGCCAAAAGCACATCCAGCTCATGACGGAAGCTGTTGATATCTGAAAACTTCCGGTATACGGATGCAAACCTGATATAGGCAACCTGGTCAAAATTCTTCAGCTTCTTCAAGGTCATTTCCCCAATATCCTTGGATGTTACATCTTGCTCGTATTCCCGCCGGATGGACTGCTCAATATCATGGGCCAGAATCATAATACTTTCCAGGGATTTTTCCCGTTTGTCACAGGCCCGGATAAGACCGTTTAACAGCTTGTTGCGATCAAAAATCTGTCGGGTGCCGTCATGCTTGACCACCATTAAAGGCAGCTGCTCCACTGTTTCAAAGGTGGTAAAGCGTTTGCCACAATTATTACATCCCCGCCGACGCCGTATGGCCCGGCCATCATCCACTGCCCGGGAATCGATTACTCTGCTGTCTTCTGTATTGCAATATGGACAAAGCATTACTACACCTTCTTACTTTTCTTACTATTATGGTTGCTTCTGTGATTGCTTCGTTTATCATTACCAGTTCTTGGACTGGCTTTATCCTTAGGCTTCTTTTCCGGCTTTATCAGACATTTCGGTCCAAAACCGATGAGATCTTGTCTATGGGCTTTTTCCAAGGCTTTTTTTACCAATGGATAATTTTCCGGTAGCCAATATTGCATCAAAGCTCGTTGCATAGCCTTATCTTCCGGATTTTTAGCCGTATATACCCGCGCCCCTGTCAACGGATTTATGCCACTATACCACATGCAGGTGGACAAGGTGCCAGGTGTTGGGATAAAATCCTGTACCTGTTGTGGGTGATAACCCATTTTTTTGATAAATTCCGCCAGCTCTATGGCATCATCCAGTGTGGCCCCAGGATGGCTGGACATAAAATACGGTACCAGAAATTGTTTCTTCCCCAGCTTTTGATTTATGGTAGCAAAGCGCTCTACAAACCGTACATAAACCTTTTTCGCGGATTTGCCCATCATATGAGTTACTTTATCAGATATATGCTCCGGAGCGATTTTTAGCTGACCACTGATATGATGCTCACACAGCTCCTGTAAAAATTCATCCTTGGCCAGCATCAAATAGTCAAATCGAATTCCAGACCGAATAAAGACCTTTTTTATGCCCGGCAATGCCCGGATTTTCCGTAACAGCTGTATATAGCTGCTATGGTCCACCACAAGATTTTTGCATGGCTCCGGCGAAAGGCACTGCTTACCATGACAAGTCCCCCGTTTTAGCTGGGCATCACAGGAGGTCCGGTGAAAATTTGCTGTAGGACCGCCTACATCGTGAATATATCCCTTAAACCCCGGCAGCTTGGTAAGAAGCTTGGCTTCCCGCAGAATAGATTCATCACTTCGGGGTTGAATTATACGCCCTTGATGGGAAATAATAGCACAGAAATTACACCCGCCAAAACAGCCCCGATGAGCTACAATACTAAATTTAACCTCATCATAGGCTGGAACACCGCCAGCTTGGTCATATATCGGATGCCAGGCCCGCTCATAGGGCAAGTCATAGATTTCATCCATTTCCTCCATACTAAGGGGCATAGCCGGTGGATTTTGTACAATACACCATTGGCCATTCTGCTGAGCCAGCTTTTTACCCCGGAAGGCGTCCTGTTCCAAATACTCTGTTTTAAAGGCTTCGGCAAATTTTTCCTTGTGCCGGCTGACCTCATCCAAGGATGGCAGTGGTGTATAGTCCCATATATAGTCAAAATTAGGCACTTTAAAACAGGTTCCCTGTACATCCTGAATGTTTTGTATTTCAACCCCCTGGTGCAATTGGGCCGCCACATCAATCAGCTGATGCTCACCCATCCCATATATGAGCAAATCCGCTTCACTTTCGGCCAAAATTGATTTTCTGACAGAATTTTCCCAGTAATCATAATGGGCAAAGCGGCGCAGACTGGCTTCGATGCCGCCAATAATAATCGGAACATCATTACCCCAACATTTCCGCAGCATCTTTGAATACACTATTACAGCCCGTTCCGGTCGGCAACCGGCCTTTCCCCCAGGTGAATACTGATCCTGATGCCGTATTCGTTTGGCAGCAGTATACCGGTTTAGCTGTGAATCCAAGTTACCACTTGAAACAAGAAAGCCCAGCCGGGGTTTTCCCAGGCGGGCGAAATCTTTGGTGTTGTGCCAGTCCGGTTGGGGAATCAACCCAACCTTATAACCATGCTTTTCCAAAAGACGGCACAAAATAGCCGGTCCAAAGCTGGGATGGTCCACATAGGCATCCCCGGAAACAAAGATAAAATCCAGCTGTTCCCAGCCTCTAAGTTCCATATCAGACTTTGATATTGGTAAAAAGCTCATTCAATCACACCATATATTTATCAGTTACTTTTCTTTGTCTTAGCAGCGTCCGTTTTATCAGGTGCTGCCGTCTTTTTCTCCTGAACAGTGTTGTTATCCGCATTGACACCGGTATTGGCGGCTGACTGGGTATCACTCTTGGCAGCTGCACG
Source organism: uncultured Anaerovibrio sp. (assembly GCA_902786545.1). Lineage (GTDB taxonomy): Bacteria > Bacillota > Negativicutes > Selenomonadales > Selenomonadaceae > Anaerovibrio. The sequence continues at coordinate 47,351 of CADACU010000009.1, read as the reverse complement.
GCCATCATTATCCTTGGTCATAACCCGTTCAACCACCTGACCCTTGTTACCCAGCTTGCCAAGGCTGTTGCCGTTCCAGATCAGCTCCATAGCCCCTGCATTTCCCGCAGTGACCACAACTCTGTCCTTACCCTTCCAGGACATTTCCTTGCCCTTTTCCATCATACCTTCGAAAACATTTTTGCCATCAACTGTAACGGAAACCCAACAAACATCATCACATTTTGCTACTACATCAACGCTGTCATAGGTTTTGGCTACTGGCTTTTCCGTAGTTTTTGTATTCTCTTTCTTCACCTGCTCGGTTTTTACCGCAGGTTTATTGGCAGGCTTTGACGGAGTATCGCTGAAGGCATAATAAACGCCCCCCAAAAATACTGCCAACACAGCCAAAAAAATCAAAAATGCTTTGGAGCCACTCTTTTCCTCGGTACGCTCCCGATAATCATCACCGGAGGAAAAAAGATTTGTCCCATGATCAGACCGATAAACATCCCGATTGGATGATTTTACGGTGACTGTACGCTGTGGAACATCTTCATAATAATTAGGCTTGGACATCTGGTCCACCGGCTGTATCGGTGTCTCGATGTTTCGTTCCGAATTAAACTGCTGTAGCAATGATTCACTATCCATATTCAGGGCCCGGGCATAATTACGGATAAACCCCTTGGTATAAACATCTCCAGGCAATGAATCATAATCACCTTTTTCAATAGCGGTTATATATACAGACCGTATACTGGTCTCATTTTCTATATCTTTTACTGTAAGTCCTTGCTTTTCTCTTTCTCGTCTCAAGGCATCACCGAGCATGTTCTAACCTCCCACATAAAAACTCTACTATATTATACATTTATATATTTTTATGCACAAGTAAACAGCACTATTTTTCTGAAATTTTATTACAATTCCATCTTTTTGCCCATTTTTTACAAAAAAATAGGCACTGCTCAACACAGTGCCTGCATTTTATTTCATTTCCACCGGTTTGGTAAAGCTGTCTAAAATCTCATCTATTTCAGGACCGGTTAGCTGATATTTTTCCAGCAGTTTATCGGCTAACGCCTTTACAGCCTCTTTTCCTTCCCGGATAAGTTTTAAAGTAGTTTCATACTCCTGCTGGAGAATTTCATTGGCCTCGTTGTAGATATCAACCCCCACCGGGCTGGTAGTTATCTGTTCCCATGGCACATAAGCCCGCAGCTTTTTGCCCATCCCCACATCGTTAATCATGGTCAGAGCCTGTATTGTAGCTGTTTGCAAATCGCCACTGACACCGGCATTGATACCTTCCTCTTCGCCTAAAAATACTACCTCAGCCGCTCGTCCGGCCAGACTCATCCGTATTTTATCCAGATAATATTTTCTGGTATAATTTTTATTTATCTTTTCGTTTACCTTTGGTCGGGTATATCCACCGTATTCACCTCGACCCACAATGGTGACAAAGGTGGATTTTTCGCCAGTGAGCCATAGCATATAAGCATGGCCAGCCTCATGAACTGCTGTGGAATAATAATTTGGCTCATCCCATTCCTGCTTTTGGCCAAAATGGAATTCTCCCAAGGCATCTGCCAGAATATCCCGGTCCACTTCCTTTTGCTGCTTGGCCGCCATCCGGATGGCCATGGAGATAAACTCATTGATATCAGCGATACTTTGGCCAATTACCCTATCAGCGATATTCTGAATAAGCGCCTCCGGCACCGTATCAATTCCCCGGGCCTTTAACGCCTTGGTAATTCCCTCAATCCGTTCCTCCCGGTCCGGCAGCCTTACCCGTATTTTGTATTCCAACAAATGAAGCAGCTCCGGTGGAAAATCAGAATTATCATCACTGACCGTGGAATGGGCCCAATCCAATGTTCCCACGAACAACACCGGTTCACCGCTGGATTTGATATTTTTTATACCGTTGACGATGGCATTTACTGCACCTATGCCGATGGTATCCAGCAGCTGCCCCAGCTGCTCGATCAAAATAACCGCCGGTGCTTCCCGAATGGCCCGATCAAATAAATCCTTCAAGAATTCACAGGCCCCCTCCGGGGTAAGATCAGCCATGCGCGATATAGTGGTCATCAGCAGGGTAGAACCGGTTTCCGTCGCCAGTGCCTTGCCCAAGGATACCTTGCCGGCATCTGAATAGCCAAACAGCAGCACACCACAAGGCGTGCTATGGTTTTTCATCACAAATACTTCCGGATTAACCAGATAGTCGCTTAAATATTTAAGTTCCTCCTTGGCCGCTTTGCCACCCACAATATCATCAAAATGACGGTCATCGTCCACCTTTTCCAGATACTCATCCGTTGGGTCCGGGCCATTGATGTTCTGAAAATCAAAATCATAAAAGACTATTTCAGCCTGTTTGCCATCCTCTGACAGCTTTTGGGCCGTATTATACTTTAATATCAGGCCTTCTTTTTCCAGCACATCAAAATTTTTCTGTACCAAAATATCCCGGGCAATCATCAACAGCTCGGCGGTCACCTGTGCACTGTCCACTGATAAATCCACCGCTGCCCGGGCACCCTTTTGCATAAAAGTAAAATAATCCGCCAAACTAATGCTGTCCTGTTTTACAAGATAAATCGGCAAGGTTGGCAAATTATCCCGAATAAAATCAAACATAGCCAGGCCAAGGGATACCTCATCATCCAGACTCAGCATTTTCACTCCATGGTCTTCTACTCCCTGCATTAAATCCACCACAGCAAAGGAAATATAATTATCAGTCAATATTTCTACAGCCTGCTCCACATTTTGAGCAAATAACAGGTCAACATAATCATTTTCCACCAATGACGGATATTTTTCTTTATCGGCAATGACCAATACCTGAGGCTTCTCCTGAAACATAAACAGCGAATACATGGGATTATCCTGAGCTGGTGTTTCCACAGTAAAGGTGATTTTTTCCAGCTTGGTCAGGACATCGTCCCCAATATGGCGGCTCAGCTCATAAAATTCATTTTTCATAAATGCCTTGCTTAACGGCACTACTGATTTTGCATCAATAATATCGCATTGATTATAGAGACACAAATTGGTCATATCCGGGTCCAGCTCCAGTTCGTAGCCGTATTCCTGATGTATTTCCTGCACAAATTCCACAAAGCTCTGCTCAATCAGCTCCACAATGTGATTGGCAGATAGCTCCTTGAAGAAAATGATATGGTCGTTATTGAAATACTCATAAAAAAATAGTACTGGAAATTCCGACTCCGCCAGAATACGGACAAAGGTTTCCAGTACAATTGATTTCGGCAAAACAGCCCCGTTTTCCTCATTAAGATACAGCTCCGCCCCCATATTGGTGGTGAAGATAATAATCGTGTTGGCAAAGGAAATCTCCACATTCCGGGTTGCATCAACAACACTGCCGTTTTCGATTACCTGACTAATGGCCGATACCACCTTTGGATTGGCCTTTTCAATATTTTTAAGCAACAGAATACCGTCAGGATTATCCTCCACAAATCTGGAAATCAATCCTGCTTCCGAATTGCCACTTACCGTTTTGACAAAATCCTCAGCCGAGGACTCCGCGGCATTGGCATCCAGATTTATCTCAATCACATTCCTGTTTAAGGTTTTGGCGGTAATATAAGCCAAGGTAGATTTGCCGGTACCTGGTGGTCCCGACAGCAAAAATACATTGTTTAGGGCCTGTGATTCCGTATCCGGAATAAACTGTCCCTTGAAAATTCCCTGTACAAAATAGTGAATTGCCTCATCCTGCCCCCTGATATTGGCACAAAGTGCTTGGTAAAGCTCCTTGGTAGCCTTGGACAGCTGAGCAAATTCTTTTTTCTTGTCTGTGGACATATTATCGTCCCCTTGAATACTTTATCTGATAAAACACCCAGCACAAACCGGCAAACATCAAAAACACACCAACACTCGCCACAAACTGGAGATAGTCAGCGTAATAAAGTACCGAATAATCCTTTAAAAGGAGGGCTGCAATATTTATTACAGTGCAGCCCAATAAAACAAAGAAACAATTTCGTTCAAAGGGCTCAATTTCATAAGCATCCTTCCCATATGAATACGCCATCACCGATATGAAAAAGGTAACAAATGACAAAAGAGCCCCTAAATGACCAATAAGCATCCAAAACTCCTAAATATCACATTACTTACTGCGTTTTACATAATCACCATAAATTGTTTTCCAGTCATTACGCATGGAAATAGTGACCCAACCGTATTTTTCACAGGCCTTGGTCATTTTCTCAGCGGTTTTTGGATTACCCAGCTCGCGCACCTGATCATCACAGATTATACCAAAGGCCATTGCCCGATATTTGTTATTGTATATAGCATGGTTGAGCATACTGGCGTCACTGGTGGAATTACCAAAGGCCAGTACCGGCTGTTTGCCGATTTCCCGCATAATGTTGGAAACCTTATTCATCTGCAAATCCTTCATAACGAATTTGCCACGGATAACCTTATCCTTCTTCTCATAGATATACTTCAGTCCGTCAGTATCCCCCTGCTCAGCAGCCAAATACTTGATATCAGTACCGATAATATTGTCGGAATCTATCGGGAGCACATCCTCACAAATAACCCGAACGGCCTGACGGTCCGAGCCGGATACCACAAACACCTTAAACCGGTTATTGGTCAAATAAGATACTACTTCCACCATAGGCAGATAGAAGGATTCGCCCCTCTTCAAATTAGTCAGTCCCTCAGCCGGAGTCTCCATAAAATCCTTTACATAGTTATCAAATTCGTCCAAATCCATACCGGAAAAAACCGAAGCTTGGGCCTGAGCCTGATTACTGGTTGGTACCGGAACACCAATACTCTCTACTGCTTTCTGAACCTGCAGGGCATCCTCTTTGTCCTGAGCCGATGGTGTGTAGTTTGGATCATGCAGAGCCCGTTTCAGATGCATCATCCATTCAAAATAGGAAGGCGTAGTTTCGCAAAGCAAGGTTCCGTCAAAATCAAATACCGCAATCCGATCCTTTACCGGAATATAATTTTTGCTCATTGGATTGGTAACATCCCTTACATAGCCGGTAAGCTGCTTGAAGGCATTTGACTGCTCGTTCCAATAAATAAAATTGTTGCCTTGTCTATTTACAGTGATTTTGCTCATTTCAGCCCTGGTAGCAGCCTCAGATTCATTCAGTCCAGCAGCTACACTAAAGCTTAATACAGTTGCCAAAACAGCAGCACATAACTTTTTCTTATTCATTTTCATTAAAAATCCCCCTTGTAAATAACTAATCAAATACCAGCAAGTATAATTAGACAATCTTGGAGCCGTCGTATACCTCACCGCCAACTTCCAAGCCCAAACCGTATTTTTCAGCCCATTCCGACTTATATTTCACAGCTTGGGCATGAATTGCCTTGAAGCCATTTTCATCCAAAGTCTTTTTCACCTTGGCAGGGCAGCCTACTACCAGCGAATTTGGTGGTATGATGGTTCCCTTGGTAACCAGTGCTCCGGCCCCAACAATGGACCCACGGCCAATAACCGCTCCGTCCAAAACAGTGGCTCCCATGCCAATAAGACAATAATCCTCAATGGTGCAGGCATGCAAGGTGACGCTATGGCCCACCGTTACATAATCCCCTACAATACAGCCGTAATCATCCGCCACATGCAGACAACTGTTATCCTGAATATTACTGTAACGGCCCACAACTACTCGGTTTATATCCCCCCGCAGGGTGGCATTTGGCCAAACACTGGCGTATTCTTTTAGCTCCACATCGCCAATCAATACTGCTGTGCTAAAGGAATAGGCTTTTTCATCAATTTTAGGATACCGTCCATCAAATTCATAAATATAATGCTTGGCGTCCTGTTCCTTGATTTTCTCATAATGCATAGCAATAACACCTCTCCATAATCCATAAAACTTAATTTATCCCTAAATAACCAAATATTACCAAAACTATGGGTGCCACCAACAGGGTAGGCAAATAGTTGATAACCTTGAACTTGGTCAGTCCCAACATATTCAGACCAATAGCCAAAATCAACAGGCAGCCGTTGCAGGACATTTCATTGATAATAGCCTCGGACAAATATGGTGCCAGATATTCTGCCAGTAAAACAATGCTGCCCTGAAAGAAGAAGGTAAAAATAGCCGAACCTAATACCCCAACTCCCATGGCAGCGGTCATCATTATACCGGAAATAAAGTCCAGCAAGGACTTGGTATAAAGCATAGTATAATCCGCCCTGAGGCCGGCATCCAGAGAGCCAACAATCACCATTGCCCCCACATTCATAATCAGACAGGAAGTAATAAATGCTTCCGTCAATCTGGAGGAATTGGCCTTAGGCGAGCCTTTTTTCAATATTCTGTCAGTAAACCGGTTAACACGACCGTCCGCATCCAGTGCTTCACCAATGGTTAAACCAATAACCACAGAAATAATCATAATCAGAATATTATCCTCTTTGATAGCCCCCTGTACCCCGATAACGACGGTACAAAGTCCCAAAGCCTTGATAATACTGCTGGAAATATGCTCCGGCAAGCCCTTTCTGAGTAACAGCCCAATAAAGACGGCAACGGTAATAGCTAAAGTATTTACAATGACAGCAAACATAGTCTTTCTCCGTACAATAAAACTTACATAAATGATGTAATTATTATACAGATTTTTAAATATTTAATCAAACCATGGTTTTACAGCCGCAGCCAGTTTATCCTTTTGCGCCTGGGCTTCTGCTAAATCCTTCCCCAGGGTAGTGTAATATGCCTTGATTTTTGGCTCAGTACCGGAAGGTCGGATAACAACTGTAGCCCCGCCATCCAGCGAATAAACCAAAACATTGGCCGCTGGCAAACCAGTTTCTTCTGTTTTCTTGTAATCAACTGCCTTGACAATCTTCAGTCCGGCAATATCGGTTGGTGGGTTATCCCGCAACTTTTGCATGATACCAGCCATCTTGTCCATACCGCTAAGTCCCGGGAATTCATAGCTGTCAATCTTGTTAAAATAACGGCCATACTTGGCATATATTTCCTCCAGCCGCTGTTTAATGCTGGAGCCAATACTGCGATAATAAGCAGCCATTTCACAAATCAGCATGGAGGCTACTACTGCGTCCTTATCCCGCACATAGGAGCCAGATAGATAGCCATAGCTTTCCTCAAAGCCGAAAATAAATCTTTCTTCTTCCCCGGCCTCTTCCAGATGAAGTATCTGATCACCAATCCACTTAAAGCCGGTCAGTACCTTCCGCAGCTCCACGCCATAATTCTTGGCCACCGCATCAGCTAATGGGGTGGATACCAAGGACATTACCGCCACCGGATTCTTTGGCATCTTACCTTTTTCAATAAGTCCGGCACAGATATAATCCAGTAGCAACACACCCATTTCATTGCCGGATACCAGCTCATAGGAACCATCCGGACACTTCATGGCGATACCTACCCGGTCAGCATCAGGGTCAGTGGCCAGCATAAGGTCAGCATTGCATTCCTTGGCCAGCTTCAAACCAGCTTCCAACGCTTCAAAAATCTCCGGATTTGGATAGCTACAGGTTGTAAAATACCCATTTGGATACTCCTGCTCCGGCACTATGGTAATATCGTTCAGGCCAATGTCCTTTAATACCTGGGTTACCGGCACCAGACCAGAACCATTTAATGGGCTGTATACCAGCTTTAAACCGGATGTCTTGGCCAGTCCCGGACGAACCTGTCTGGCTTCGATAGCCTCATAGAAGGCCTTTTTGCAGCCATCATCCACAAACCGGATCAAGCCATCCTCTACACCTTGGGCAAAGGAAATCCGTTTGGCCCCGGTGAGCACATCGGTTTTTTGTATTTCGTCATATACTATGGCGGCAGCATCGTCGGTCATCTGACAGCCGTCCGGCCCATAGGCTTTATACCCATTGTATTTGGATGGATTATGGGAGGCCGTAACCATAATTCCGGCATTGCATTTGTAGTATCTGGTGGCAAAGGACAGGGCTGGTACCGGCATTGCTGCTTCATAAATCCGCACATTGATACCGTTGGCGGCCAATACGCAGGCTGCTTCCTTGGAAAAAATATCACTCTTCAGGCGGGTATCAAAGCTGATAGCCACAGTCTGGCTGCCCCCCTGTTTTTTCACCCAGTTGGCAATACCTTGGGTAGCCTGCCGCACTACATAAATATTCATTCGGTTAGTCCCGGCCCCCAATACGCCCCGAAGGCCCGCTGTACCAAATTTTAAAGATACCGCAAAACGGTCCTTGATTTCCTCGTCGTTGTTGTCAATTTTGGCCAATTCAGGATACAAATCGCAATCTTCAAGGTCAAAGGACAACCAACGCTCATACTCATTTTTATACATAACAAAGCCCCTCCATTTTCAAAGTATTTCTACCCACTACACTTCGATAATATGCCGTCAAAATCCTTTATTTATCTATAAAAAAGTTATGTTTCACCGGATGGCCCCCAATAAGTCAGTCCCAGCATAGTAATATCATCCGACTGCTCCGCATCCCCTACAAAGTCCACAATCGTCTTGCTTATATCTTCTATTAAATCCCTTGGATTATTGGCATTGGAAGATTTATTAAGGTACGACAACAGTCGTTCCTCACCATACAGCTCATCCTTATCATTCATGGCCTCGGTAACACCATCAGTATACAAAAACAGACCGTCACCCGGCTTTAGGATAATCGACTGACTTTCATAAGCAATATTCTTTCGTCCGGCCAGTACAAAATTGGCTTCCACATCTAGATATCGGAAAGCTCCCTTGTCCTTTTCATAAACCAGCGATGGATTATGTCCCCCATTCACATATTCAAAACGACCTGTCCTTATGTCTAAAAGGCCAATGAACACCGTCACAAACATTCTGGCGGTATTATCCGCTTTAAGCTGGTTATTGGCATGGGCCATTATATCAGATAATGTCAGATTATTGCCGGTTAGAAGCAGGTTCTTCAGTATGGTTTTGGATATCGCCATAAACATGGCCGCCCCCACTCCCTTACCGGACACATCAGCAATGGTAACAGCCAAACGATGATCATCCACCATATAGAAATCGTAGAAATCTCCCCCCACTTCTTTGGCTGATTCCATAGAGGCAAAAAGATCAAACTCCTTATGCTCCGGGAACGGCGGGAATTTATGAGGCAATACCCCCATCTGGATATCCTGGGCCAGAGTTAGCTCTGTAGCTATACGCTCCTTTTCCGCTGTCTCAGCTACAAGGGTATTCATATATCCTTCCAATTCTTCAGTCATGATATTGAAACAATTGGCCAATTCTTCAATTTCATCACCGGAATGAATTTCCACCCGCTGCGCAAAGCTGTTATTTGACCTTTTATTACCTTTCTCCGGCAATTCACCAAAAGCATGTAATGTGCCGACTATGGCCCGCTTGGTGAGATCACGAACACCATTGGTGAGCTTCTGAATGGATGCAACAAATCTTCCGGACACCTTCTGTCCTATCTTTATTACAAATAAGAGCAGGAAGAGTATGGATAATACCATAAAAAGTACTATTGAATCTATATTTCGCTCCATATCATCCATTAAGTCAGCAGTGAGCAGTTCAATATTTTCTTTATTTTGTTCGACAGGAGCAATTACATCATCCTTGGCAAAGACCGTAGCAAAGCTCCAGCCTGTACATTCAATTGGAGCATAAGCCACAAAATATTCGTCGCCATCTATTTCTGCCAGATGAATTCCCTTTTGGCCCAAAGTCATATTCTGAGCTATCTGTGATAAGCCTTGGTTATTCGCAACGCGAATATCCTTCTTCAAATCTACTGGCAGCTCCATTTCTGCACCAGCTTGGTAGGCCTCACTTTGGGATGATAAAATAACCCTCCCATTTTTATCTAAAACAAAACAAAAACCGGCATTAGGCAGATTGGTATCCTTTACAAGGATTCGCAAATTTTCCAGGGAAATCTCCACGGCAGCCACACCAAGCAAGGAACTATTATCATCATAATACGGGCAGGCACAAAATAAACCCGGCTCATTGGAAAATGAAAACATTCTAACATCAGTAAAGACAGGTTTACCTTGTTCTACCGCTTCCTTATACCAATCAGTCTCCACGGCATTATATACAACCTTGGGTGTACTTTCTTTGCTTCTCTCCACATCAGATGGTTCATCAACGGACAGGGTATAATTATGTTTAGAAGTAATGAAATAGGATTTTACCATATCATTACATTCCATGAGTCGAACAAAAAGGCCTTCAATATTGGCCATTAAGGCTATTTCCTGGCGATAATTGTCAGGGTTTACCTCCGTTCCGTGCTGAAGATAAATTTTCAGTGGTTGAAAACCTTCTGCATTGGGCACAGCTACATTCCGGGGCGGATAAAACCCTGAATGACGATAAAGCTCACTGGCCTCGTGGGCAATGGCCTGCACATCATAGACATTAGAAACCATGTACAAATTGATAATTTTAGCATTATCACTGGTAATATACATTAGCTCCTCTTGCCGTTGCTTTACCAAAAGCTCAGAACTATTCTGATAGGACACCTCACCAAGTTTATGTCCCATTTCTTCAGCCTGGTACAGAGCTGACCCCAGCCCGTAAAAAGCAATTATTACCAAAACAAGAATAACAATCAGATTGCTGCCCAGAAGAATGCGTATCATCTTATGCAAAATACTATTCTCTTTTCCACCTGATAAATAGCTAAAAATATCCTTCATATCGATGATACTCCATCCTATTCTATCCCATAAATTCGTGACGGAATTTTACCAAAAATACAACTGCTACCAAAGTAGAAACCACTTCAGCAAAGGTCTGGGCAAACCAGAGGCCATCGGTCCCCAGAATCATCGGCAAGCCAAAAATGGCCACAGATTGCAGCACAAAAGTACGCATAAAGGCTATAGCCGCTGAAACCCGCCCATTGCCCAAACCGGTAAAGTACGCCGAGGCATATTCATTGAAGCCCTGTAAAATAAAGGCAAAAGCGAACATTCTAAGGGCATATATCCCCAAGGCACATAACTCAGCATCGTAGCCTAAATAGATTTCTGCTACCAAAGGAGCAAAGCATTGGGCTGAACCAAACATCACTATACCACAGCCCAAATTAAGCATAACGCCTTTTTTCAGCAGACTTTGCAGCTCATCATAGTTTTGGGCTCCGGCATGATACCCCACCACTGATGTGGCCTCCATGGCCAACCCATAGAAGATTGCCGCAAAAATTCCCTCAACGAACAGAACCGTTCCATAGGCTGCCACGCCATCTTCACCGATAAACCGCATAAGCTGCATATTATAAAATATGAAAATCAATGCTGTGGAAACATTGGTCACCATTTCGGAGGAACCGTTACCCATGGCCCCCAGCAGTGGTCCAATATCCCAACCACTCTTCTTCACCAGCCGTAGAGGACTTGTATTTTCCCGCAGGAAGTAGACAAGGGGCAATATACCGTTAAGGCACATACCAATGGCCGTAGCCAGGGCTGCGCCTGTCATCCCCCAGCCGAAAACCACAATGAACAACCAATCGAAGATAATATTTGACCCCATATTTATCAGGGAAAAATACAGACCAAACTGGGGCTTTTCAGCGGTAATCAGCAGGCTTTGAAAGGCGTAGCTCAAAATTGCTATAGGCATAAAGCACAACAGTACACGACCATAGGGCAGCCCATAGCCCATCATATCCTCAGTGGCTCCCAAGAGTTCCGACACCGTTGGCAAAGCAAACAAACCAGCTGCCCCCAGTACAACTCCGGCGCCAAATGCCGCCTTGACAATCATGGTAAAGTAGCGGTTAGCCAGCACTCGATCCCCTTTGCCCAACTCAGCAGCAATAAGGGCACTGCCGCCCACACCAAACATCATCCCCACCGCCATAATAGCCAGCAGATACGGGTAGATGATATTTATCGCGGCGAAAGCTGTCTTACCGATATAATTGGACACGAAATAGCCATCGATAAGGTCATAGGTGGTAGACACCAAAATCATACCAATGGTCGGTAAAGCAAACCACACCAGCTTACCACAGGTAAAATGATCAGATAGTTTTATATTCATAATTTTTCCTCACAACTAACAATACCTTCCAAAGTTTTTACATAGAGGTCGTGGAAGGCTCGCATTTGTTCTGCATCAAATAATCCCTTTGCATATTCCATCTCGGAATCAAAGCCACCATCACCATAATTATTTTCCAGCAGCTCCAGCTCCAAAGGCGCACCAGCAGCTGCAAATTCGTCTGCCAGCTCAATAAGGGTCGGTTTAAACACATCCAGCTCGTCGCCATTGATTCCCAGCTGGAGATTTACCTCCATACAATCATCAACGAAAGGCTCAAAATTTTCTGCCATGAAATCATAGGAGCTATGCGCAATTCCCTCTGCCACCTGATCCTTCACAGATATGAGGAATTCAGACATAGAGGCATATTCTTCCATACGGGCTGCAGCCGGTAAATTCTTTATCATCATACCCACAGCATGCTGAGCTTCCGCCGCCAGGCGATCATTATAAATCCAATTCACCATGACATGCTGTTTGCCGGTAAAGCGGGACAAGGTCAAAAGAGCCGCGCCAATGGCCATTACTGAGTGACTAACCCCCCAGAATTTCTCAGCCTTTTTTACATCATCGGCCGAAAAATCCAGACGCTGTTCCATAGCGGCCTGGTCAATATGCTTACGGTCTACCAACTCCTGGGACTCTACAGACATATCTGGTACTTTACACCAAACCTCATCCCCATACTGCGCTTCAAACCATGCCCGGTCCTCATCCCAACTACCTTGCTCTATCCGCTGGATTTCTTCACTGCGAAGGGCAAAATAATAATCAGGCTGAAGCTCCCGGTCGAAGTACGCATTAACAATATCCGCCAACAGCACCCCAAGGGAATCGCCATCCATCAGCAGATGATGAATATCCATAAACATATATCCATGGGATGGGGACCGGAACACCTTTACGCGGCACAGACAGGCATCCAATATTTTGTCAAATGGCATAACCAAAACATCCGGCAGCATTGGTACGGTTTCTTCATTGATATCCTGTAACTCAACCTCTTCCAGGATACCAGCTACATACTGCTGTACCAACTCCCGGTTCTCGTCAAAGCGGAATACCGATGATAAGGCAGGATGATTGGCAATAGCCCGATTAACCGCTTTACACAACCGATGCATATCAACCTCATCCAACTCAAATTGCACCAGAAAATGCATATTACTCCACATGGTGGCCTCTGGGCGGAACAGCTGTATATCCAGCATTTGGATTTGCAGCGGGGTCAAGGCCAACGGCTGCTTGCGGGCTGCCATTTCCCGCTCTTCGAAGCTGCCCATATTCACCCGTTCTTCAGCAATAACCGCAATCTGTCTAGGGGTTCGCTTCTGGAAAATATCTGCGGCAATCAGTCCCGAAATATCCGCGTTGGCCAAAGCCACCATGGCACTAAGGGAATCACCACCCAAATCAAAGAAATCATCCAAGGCTCCCACCTTGTCCTCCGGCAAATTAAGGGCCAGGGCAAAGGCATGACAAAGAACCCGCTCCACCTCCGTGGCCGGTGGCTCATACTTGGCCCGGAAGGCCGACAAATCCGGTTCCGGCAGGGCTCGCCTGTTTACCTTGCCATTTGGCGTCAACGGCATAGCCTCCAGTCGAACAAACAGATTTGGAACCATATATTCCGGCAATTTAGCCGCAAGATGGTTCTTGAGCTTATTATCATCCACAGCATTAACTGAAGTATAATAACCAACCAAATATTCTCCTGTGCCCTTTTTCAGGACAGAAACCGCCCCTGAATTGATGTCAGGATACTCCATCAGCACCTTCTCAATTTCATCCAGCTCAATACGGAAGCCCCGAAGTTTAATCTGATTATCAATACGGCCAAAGACCCGGATTTTCCCATCATGGGTCCATGCGGCCAAATCGCCGCTGCGATAGGCCCGGATGCCATCTTTATCAAAGAAGGACGCTGCCGTTTTATCCGGTAAATTTATATAGCCCCGGCCAACCTGCTGGCCGCAGATCATCAGCTCACCCCGTATACCAATCGGTAATGGATTGCCAAAGGAATCAGCTATATAGAACTGGGTATTGGCAATAGGTGTACCAACGGTAACAACCTCGCTCTCCACCATTTCCTCGGCAGCACAGCCCATAGTGGCCTCTGTAGGACCATATACATTCAAAATCACGCTGTCCCGGCGCAGAGCGCGTAGCTTCTGGTAGAGCCCGGCTGGGAAGGCTTCCGCCCCCACATCATAAAAGGTAATCTGCTGCAGGGCTTCCACAGTTTCCGGGATAGCCAACAGGCCCAAAAGATAGGTCGGAGTACAGGTAATACCATTTACCCCAGTATTTATAATCAGCTGGGCCAACAGATTTGGTGTATGTATCTCCTCTTCCGTGGCAATTACTACCGAACAGCCATTACACAGCGGAACAAATTCCTCTACGATGGACACATCAAAGGAGAAAGAAGCCAATGCCAAGGCAACGCGCCCTGACTTGGTATAATGCATAATTTCCGGAGATTTTTCATTGCAATGAACATAGTTGGCAATATTTTTATGTTCAATCATTACCCCCTTCGGTTTCCCGGTAGTACCGGAGGTATAGATACAATAGGCCAAATTATCAGCACCAACCTTCGGAAGGTCAGTGTCCGCCACCTTATTCTCCAGAAGCTTGTCCAAGGACAACACTTTGCACTGCTCCCTAAGGGCTGAACGCTGGTTCATCAAATCCGTTGAAGTAAGCAAAATAGGAATATTGCCATCTTCCAGACAATACTCTATCCGCTCATCCGGATACTCCGGAATAAATGGTACGAAGGCACCACCGGCCTTTAATATACCAATTTCGGCCACATAGGCCCAAACCTCCCGGTCAAAGAGTACGCCAACCAGTGTTTCCAATGTCACCCCTTCGCTGATAAGGGAATGGGCCACTTGGTCGGAAAGCTCATCCAGTTCCCTAAAGGTCAGCGAGTGACCGGCAGCTGTAACAGCCATCTTGTCAGGCGTCATTTGGGCCTGCCGGCGAATCTGTTCCTGTACAGGGACAAAATCCATGATAACTTGTGTATCGTTAAAGACGGCCAAGGATTTCTTGTCGTCGTCCGTAAGAAGGGAAATATCCCCAATCAACTCCTGGCGTAAAAGCCCTTCCGCTACCGTAAACAAATCCTGGGCAAACCGCTCCACAAAGGCCGGTGAGAACCGCTCATTGCGATATTCTATGGTCATATTATACAAACCATTGGTAGAGAAAAATTGAATAGAGAAGCACCCCGTAACCATGCCGGTGTGGTAATGCTCCAGGAAATAGGAATCGCCACAAATGAGATTTCCACCTTCATCGTTATTACCACCGCCCATGTTATCGGTGAACAAATCTCCCTGATAGATGAATTCCACATCCTCATTTACCGGACAATGCTTCAGCACCTCATCAAAGGAATAAATATCGTTACCCATGCTGGTGACAATCTGCCGTCCCATATTCCGCAGATAGTCCACCACCGGCATATTTTCAGTAAAATCACCATAAACAGGAATTCGTTTTATAAGCGTGCCAATAGTGGTATCCATCCCCGCCTGGGCACGGCCGTTATATACACTGGAAAAGGAAACCTGCTTGCTGTTCAGGTATTTGGACAACAGTAACGCCATGGCTCCCATAAAGAAGCTGCCCTCAGATATTTGATGGCGATTACAAAAAGCCTTTACCTGCTCTACAGTAAGGTTTTTCGGTATATACCGCATATTTTCACTGACTCCCGGGGTAAGAGATCCTTCCCGATCGCCCATCAATGATGGTACTTCATCCATCTTGGCAAACAGATTTTGAAAATATGCCTCAGCCTTTTCATGAGCCCCTTCCTGCATGAGCGCTTCCTCATACATACCCACTTGCTGTATGGTATATTCCTCCTGCAAATATTCTCCCCTGCCCGAGGAGGAACCAAGGGCCCGGTTCAGCTCACTAATCAGGAGGCTTAAGGATGTAGCATCAAAGAAAATCAGATGACTCTTTAAGGCCAGATAGCATCGCTCTGCAGTGCGATAAACAGCAAAGTAAAACAGCAGTTCATTTGTCATAGGTACCACTGGCATGTATTCACGGATAAAATCCAGGCGCTGCTCCTCACTACCATCTATAACAGGAACCTCAAACACAGCATCTGGTACCATATACATGTGTGGTATACCATCTTTCCCGGCCCGAATAACATATTTCATAGAAGGATGCGCATCCACAACATCCTTTACAGCCCTTACCAACTGGTCAGCCGTAACCTTAGCATCAGCTACCATCAAATAGGATAATGTATAGGTGGAAGTGTTACCACCAGTTAACCCCTCCAAGTAAATGCCCATCTGAGTTTTGGTAAGCGGATAAAATTCCCGGTTCATTACCGGCTTCTCCCGGTGGTTCTTGGCATTTTCTTCTAAATAGGCTGCCAGGGCCCGTGGAGTTGGATAAGATGCTATATCGTTAAAGGACAAGGTGGCATCATCCAGCTGAGCCACCAACATAGCCACAGACAACGAAGTTCCACCCATATTAAAGAAATCTGCCAATGCACTAACCCTCGGCAGCTCCAATACCTCGGCAAAAGCAGCACAAATCTTTGCCTCCAGGTCATTTTGTGGTGGTTCATATTCTTCCTCTTCTACTGGGGGCTCCATATTTTTCAGGGCGAGGTAATCCACTTTATTCCGCTCGTTGCGCGGCATATCAGCCAGATATACAAAATAATCCGGCACCATATATTCCGGCAAAATGGCCTTCACATGATTGCGCAAAACATTGCTGTCCACTTGGTCACCAATATAATAGCAAGCCAATTTGTCGCCACCATGCACCCGAATAGTGACACAGGCGGCCTCCTGAACACCATTGGCTTTTTGCACAGTCAATTCCACTTCACCAAGCTCTACCCGGTACCCTCTAAGCTTCACCATATGGTCTTTACGACCGTGGAACAGAAGATTTCCCTCTTCATCATAAGCCATGTAATCTCCGGTGTGAAACAGACGACCCGCACCGAATGGATTATCCATAAACTTGGCAGCCGTTTCCTCAGGCATATTGTTATATCTCAATGCCAGCCAAGGACTTTCCACGCATAGCTCACCAAGTACACCCGGCTCCTGAATGAGTTTTCCATCATCCGAAACCAGATAAACACTTACACCATTACCCGGTTTTCCCAACATACGGGAATCCTCCTGGGCTATTTTATGAAGAAGAATAGCTGCACATTCACTGGAACCATATACCTCGTGAATATTGCCGTCCATAGTGTACTTTGCCTTCGCCTTTTCACCGCCTAAGACAACATAATCTAGTGGCAAACGGCCGTACAACTCCCGCATTACATAGAACATCTGCGGTGGCAAAAACATCCCGGTGATATGACGCTTTTGGATAATTTTATACAGCATGTCTGCATTCATCCGCTCCGTGGAGCTGGCAATGTAGACGCTGCCTCCAACCATAAGCGGCGGATAAAGATCCACAAAAGATGCAATAAATGTCATCCCGGCCATACAGCAGGTCACATCTTTGCCCGAAAACTCATGGTATCCCTTCACAGTGTAAAGCCACATGGAGAAAAAGGTGTGACGGTGCACTACTCCCTTCGGCTTGCCAGTAGAGCCAGAAGTAAAGAGAATCAAGCCTTCCTTGTCCGGGGCCGATAAATTTATGGTCTCATCTACCGCAAGGGTATCCTCATCAGCAAATATATCCTCTAATGTCAAAACAGGGATGTCAGCAACCTTTCCGGATAACTGTTCAATAGAAATACAGGCAACACAGCCTGCATCTCTCAACACAGAGTGTACCCGCTCTGCCGGATAATCCTCTTCCAAAGGAACTACCGCTCCGCCAGACCGTAAAATACCTAATACTGCCGTTAAATAAGCTCGGTTACGGGGAAGCAGTACACCAACCCGCATTCCTGTATTTGGATTTTGCGACATATCAAGTAAACGGGCCGCCACAATCGCCGAACGCCGGTTAAGAACGCCATATGTATCCGTACCATAGCAATCCATCACCGCTGGTTTGTCCGGCCGGGCTGTTGCTTGAGCCAAGAATTCATTAACTAATAATTTCATTTAATTTTCTCCCTGATTGACACCAAATGATTATCAATTCTCTATATTCATAAACTTATTAAATCCGGTCAGCTTAAGTACATCCATAATAAACGGTGAAACATTTAACAGTTTCATGGTGCCACCGGCATCATCCATTATGTTCTGAGCTGTAAGCAATACTCTAAGCCCGGCTGAAGACACATAGGTCAGCTCCTTAAAGTCGAAAGTCAAATCCGTAACATCGGACAGCTCATCATCTACTACCTTGCCTAATTCCTTGGCTTCCTGGATGGATAGCTTTCCTATAAGAGTCAGTTTCAGTACTGAACCATTTTTTTCCTTCTTGATTTCCATAGCAGTTCATCCTTTCAAAGTAATTATTATAAGTATTTCGTCACCATTTAGCCTATTCCTGCAAAAAAAATAAAGCA
This sequence comes from uncultured Anaerovibrio sp., assembly GCA_902786545.1. GTDB lineage: Bacteria > Bacillota > Negativicutes > Selenomonadales > Selenomonadaceae > Anaerovibrio. The sequence continues at coordinate 28,789 of CADACU010000009.1, read as the reverse complement.
ATATACAGATATATCTCCATATATTGCTCAGCAATCATACATTATTTCAATCTCAATACTCGGTTAAGTAATTCATCAGCCAGCAGATGCTTGCTCATAAGCGGCAGCTCATCCACCGTGCCATTACGATAAAGCAGCTTTACCAGATTGGTATCTGTATTGAACCCAGCATCCTTTCTGGAAACATCGTTGGCTACAATCATATCAAGATTTTTCTTTTCCAGCTTATCCTTGGCGTATTCCAGCAGATTCTGCGTCTCAGCAGCAAAGCCCACCAAAAGCTGGCCAGCCCGCTTTTTTGCCCCCAGCTCTTTAAGAATATCCGGATTTTTTTCCAGAACGAGCACCAATTCCTGGTCATTCTTCTTTATTTTATGCTCAGAAACTTCCTGTACCCGATAATCAGCTACAGCGGCTGCCTTGATGATAATATCAGCCTGCTGGCAGTTATCCATAACCGCATCCCGCATTTGCGCCGCAGTTTCAACCTTAATAAGCTTCACCCCAGCCGGAGCCTTCAGTGCCGATGGGCCGGATACCAATACAACTTCAGCCCCCCGTTTTTGTGCCGCTTCAGCAATGGCATACCCCATTTTACCACTGGAACGGTTGCCAATATACCGCACCGGATCAATAGGCTCATAGGTACCTGCTGCTGTTACCAGTACTTTATGCCCAGTCATATCGAGGCTCATGGCTGAATTTTCCTCTACAAAAGCCACAATTTCTGCCGGTTCAGGCATACGCCCCTTTCCCTCCGTGCCGCAGGCCAAATGACCGGTAGCCGGTGGAATAAAATGCCAGCCCAAATCCACCAATTTCTGAATATTTCCCTGTGTGAGGGAATTCTCATACATATTGGTGTTCATAGCTGGCGCAAAAAATATTGGAGCTTTGGTAGCCAACAGAGTGGTGGTCAGCATATCATCCGCCATTCCCATAGCTGCCTTGGCAATAAAATTAGCCGTTGCCGGCGCAACAATTATCACATCAGCCAACTGGGCCAAGGCAATATGCTCCACATTGTAGTTGGTTATTTCCCCCCACATGGTGGTCGTTACCGGATTGCCGGTTATTTCCCGAAAAGTCAATGGGGTAATAAAATTCTGAGCACCGGCCGTCATAATTACATGGACTGATGCTCCGGCCTTTCGCAGCCGGCTGGCAATTTCCACTGACTTATATGCCGCGATACCGCCGGTAACCCCCAGTATAACATTCTTGTCCTTAAGCATAAGCTTGTTCCTTTTAAATCAATTACTTGGAAGTATTGCGCAAACGCTTATAGGTGATTTTGCCCTCATAAATCTCCTCCAGGGCATTGGTAACATCTCGGGTGGAAACCCGGTCAGCCTTTACATCGTGGCTGCCATCCATAATATCACGAGCCCGTTTTGCCGCCAAAGAAACCAGCGTATAGCGGCTATCTACCTTTGGTAATACCTGATCTAAAGATGGGGTTACAATATCCATTATTCAATCTCCTTCCGATTTTTCAACTTATCCAAAATTTCAATATTCAAATCAGTGCGATGCCGCTCGGCCTGAATTATATTGGTAATTTCGTCGGCAGCAATATCCACTGTTTTATTGACAACAACATATCTGTATTGACGGCCAATTTCGATTTCAGCAATAGCCGAACCCAAACGCCGCTTCAGGCTTTCATCGTCTTCCGTACCACGACCGCACAGGCGGCTTTTCAATTCATCCAGCGATGGTGGCACAAGGAAAATAAACAGCCCATCCGGACATTTTTCCTTAACATTCATGGCCCCCTGGGTATCTATTTCCAAAATGATATCGATACCCTTGGCCCGTTGCTCTTCAATCTTTTTCAATGGAGTCCCGTAGTAATTGCCATAAACATTGGCCCATTCCAACAGCTCTCCGTTGTTGATCATCGCCACAAATTCTTCCTTGGTATGGAAATAATAATTTACACCATCCTGCTCCCCGGGACGGGCAGCTCGGGTGGTAGCTGATACAGAATAAGCTATATCAGGATTTTTCTTTCTGACCACCTCGCAGACCGTACCCTTGCCGGTGCCCGATGGACCTGATATAACAATCAGCAAGCCTTTACGCATTAACTAATCCTCCTCAACAAATCGATGTGACATGGTATCCGGCTGAACTGCCGACAAAATCACATGACCGCTGTCCATTATGATAACCGCCCGCTTACGGCGGCCATATGTAGCATCCACCAACTGGCCACGTTCCTTGGCATCCTGTACCACCCGTTTGATCGGGGCCGACTCAGGACTCACCACCGCTACCACCTTATTGGCCGAAACCACATTGCCAAAGCCGATATTTATTAGCTTAAAACTCATAAATTCGTCACGCCCTTATTCTATATTTTGAATTTGCTCACGAATTTTTTCAATCTCACATTTTACATCCACGGCAATCTGGGCGGCTCCCACCGAATTAGCCTTGGATGCAACCGTGTTAATCTCCCGGTTCATCTCCTGAATCAGGAAATCAATCTTCCGGCCCACCGGCTCATCGGCTTTGATAATCTCCCTAAACTGCTGGAAGTGACTGTGCAGCCGGACAACCTCTTCCGTGTAATTCACCTTGTCAGTGAACAGGGCCGTTTCCTGGATAATCCTGGTTTCGTCAATATCCTCCTTGGCCAGATACTGCTCCAACAAGGTCTCCAACCGCTGACGGTAATTGGCCACAATTTCCGGTGCCAATTTTTCCAGCTGGTTTACATAGCTCTCCAGTGTATCCACCCGGGCCAACAGATCGCCTTCAATATTGCGTCCTTCCTTTTCCCGCATAGCCACTAAATTCTTCAAGGCAGCTTCCACCGCCGACAAAATTGCCGGTCCGGCTTCTTCCATATCATTATCTTCATCGTCAACGCACAGCACATCCGGGAACCGGGCAATATCTACTGCCGAAAACGGCCGGGTCAGCCCCAGCTGTTCATTTATATTGGTCAAGGCCGAACCATAGGCCTCTACCAAGCCCTTATCCACGATAATGGATACCTTCTTTTCCCGCAAATCGTGATATTTCACATTTATGTCCAATTTGCCCCGAGAGATATATTCCTTAATCTTTTGGGTAATATCCGCCTCAAAGGCCGCCAAAGTATGGTGCATATGGAAATTCACTTCCAAATATCGCTGATTTACCGTCTTTATTTCCACATGAACCTTAAAGGACTCATCTTCAAAATCCCCGGCACCAAAGCCGGTCATACTTTTAATCATCGCCATATCTCCTAAATTTCCGCTACACCGGTAAATACGAATTCAGCGGGACCAGTCATATACAGATGGTTGTTATCGGCCCACTCCACAATCAGCTTGCCGCCATCCAGCTGTATTTCCGCCTTGCGGTCAGCCAGGCCATTTAACACTGCAGCCGTAAGCGTTGCACAGGAACCGGTACCACAAGCCAAAGTAACCGCTGCCCCCCGTTCCCAAACCCGCATACGGAGATGGGACCTATCCTTTATTTCCACAAACTCAGTATTGGTTTTCCGGGGGAATTTTTCATGGGACTCAAAAAGAGGACCGTATTCATAAATCGGGAAGCCCTCGGCATCATCGACAAATACCACGCAATGAGGATTCCCCATGGACACACAGGTCATTTTGAACTCCTTGTCCTTTACGGCAATGGACTCATTTATGACCCGGTTTAGGCCAAAGCCCTGTACGGGGATATTATCCCCTTCAAGAATTGGTTCACCCATATCCACCTGAACCAGACTGACCTGGCCACCCTTCAATATCATCTTCGGTACCAGGATACCAGCCCCGGTTTCCACGGTAAACTCCTCTTTGGTCACAATGCCCTTTTCATAAACATAACGGGCAAAGCAGCGGATACCGTTGCCGCACATCTCCGCCTCACTGCCATCAGCGTTGATAATCCGCATGCAGATGTCGGCCTTATCGGACGGAAGCACCAGCAAAATACCATCGGCCCCAATGCCATAATGGCGGTCACACAGTGACTTGGCTGCCCCAATATAATCCAGCTCCGGCTCCTTTAAACAATCAATCAAAACAAAATCATTACCTGTGCCCTGAAGCTTGGTAAAATTAAATTTCATTATCTATTCCTCCCTAACTTGCCTAGGAGTTTTCATTTTACACATCAATATATTTTATCATATTTTTTGGTATTGTAAATACTACAGATATTGCATATCCTCGTGGAAACAAATAAACACCCATTACTTATCTCGCAGTGGCCTTATATCCTTGATAAGCTCCACCGCAGCATCCTTGGCGGCCCGCTTGTATTTCAGCTTGCTCACCCCATCGTGACTTTTCCGGTAGGCATCATAATCTATCTGCAGGGAGATGTTGTCACCATCCTGGAATGTATTTACACAAGCTTCTAAATCTTGTGTTTTTACACACCATTCCTTGGCAAATTCCCTGATCTTCCTATCAATGGTGTTTTCAATACTGGTTTCGATTATTGTCAGCGCATCAAGGCCCTTATATTTAATAGGGTCTTTTTTCATATCGTTCCAGAAGGTGCTGATTACACTTGCCAGAGCTGGATTGGCTTCGCCCAGCTTGGTTATATGCTCATCAATGGTTTCATCATGGATAGGCTCTGCTATCAGGTCATCCTCATCCGGCATATAGGTCTGGATCAGGGAAACTATGTAACGGTAATCAATGGTTACACTGCCGATATTCTGCAATTCGTAGCCAATATCTATGTTAATAACCGGCTCATTTTCCTTCGGCTTTTTCAGCTCCTCAATGACATTCCTGTATTTACCGCTGTAGTCATTAAGCTGCTCACGGTCAATGCCATAGTCGGAGAAATCCTTGTCCTCCCACTCCTGATAAACCTGCAGCTCACCGCTGAGCCGGTCTACCTTCTGGAAGGCCTTGGCAAATTTCTGCCTGGCACTTACATCACCCTTGAGGCTTTCCACCTCGGCCGGGGTGGCCGCTATCTGCCAAAGCTCCTTCAATGCCTCCTGAAAATCCCGCTCTATCTCAGCAAATGGCGGCGCACTTACTTCCTTGGTTCCACCATTACTGTACAGTAAAAGGGCTCCATCCACCGCTGTCTGAAACTGGGCCGACCGCTGGAATACCACAATCATGCCATAGAGCTTGTTCTGATCGTAAATCCGATTGGTTCGGGAGAAGGCCTGAATAATGTTCTGGGGAGCCATAGGCGGCCTGTCCACGAACAAAATAGCACAAGGCGGTGCATCAAAACCAGTCAGAAGACGGTCTACAACGATGACAAGGTCAAGCTGTTCCTTACGCTGCTTATACCGGCCCTTTTTCCGGGCCAGACGGTCATTAAGGTTGGTATTATATGCCTGAAGGCTGTCCAAGGCAAAATTGGTGTCAAACATTTCGTTGTAGTCCTTCAGGGCTTCCTTCATTGCCTGCTGATTAACGATGGATTTATCATCATTTTCGGTAACGGTGTAAGTAATGGCAATCTTAGGGAAATCAACACACTTTTCCTTGATGGATGCGGAAACATTACCACTAGCCACATATTCCTTAAAGAGCTTGTAATACTTCTGGGCAATATCAATACTCTGCACCGTCAGAATAGCCTCATAAGCCTCCCCCTGGGGTGCATGAAGCCTAAATTTGCCGGCACATTTATTTACAATGTATTCCACTACTTCTCGGCGGTGATCATCGGAATCATAAATATCTTCACCGCTGTTCTTGTAGTAGGCAGACAATACCTCCTGCTCCCTTACCACCTTATCATGTACCTGAAGATTATCATAGCTGCCAACACCTAGCTTTTCCCCTACGGTGAGAATGGTATCCTCAGACAAGGAATCCCGATAATCTATCTGGAAGCCAAGAACAGCCTTGTTCTGCAGAGCTTCCTTAATGGTGTAGTTATGAAGGCAAGGGCCGTACAGAGCCTCGGTGGTACGGGCCAAATCACCCTTACGCTGCCTCTTGTTTTCATCAAAAATAGGCGTACCGGTAAATCCATACCACAAGGAACCGGCAAAGAATCTCTGTAATTCTCGCTGGGTTTCCGGGGTAACGGTTCTGTGGCACTCATCCACCACAAAGGCAATTCTCATACTGCGCAGCTTCTTGGTGGTCGGAGAATCCTTCTTCTCATCATTATTGTACCGCTTCATAATAATCTGCATTTTCTGAATGGTGGTTACAATAACGATTCTGTCCTTGTTCTTCAGCTTCTGCAGGAGTTCATGGACATTATCCGTATCATCCACATCAATAATGTCATTTTCCGCATAAGCCTTGAAGGATAAGGAAGTCTGCTGGTCCAAATCCTTGCGGTCAATGAGGAATATGGTCTTGTCTATGCCAGGAATCAGAATAAGGTTCTTGGCCACAGTATATGAGGTAAGAGTCTTTCCGGAGCCTGTTGTATGCCATATAAAGCCAGATTCCTGCCGTGAGGAAGCACTCTTGATTTCCTCGATGGCATGAACCTGATAAGGCCGAAGCAGTATCAGCTTTTTCCGCTCGGAATCTATTACGCTGTACATTCCCACCATTTCATGGGCCTCTGGAATACGCAATACTTCCTTGGCAAACTCAAGGTAATTCTCCACTGGTTCATTTTTCTTGTTTACCCAAGAGGTAAGGAACTTCTCATTTAGATTGGAACCGGTATCAGCGGCAATGTATCTGGTATTGCTGCCATTGCTAACCACAAACATCTGAACCATGCCAAATAAGCCACGGAACTTGCCCTCAAGACTGTATTTCTTAATCTGTCTGAAGGCATCCATAAACGGATGGTCCTGATTTTTCAGTTCAATATGAATCATAGGCAGGCCGTTGATCAATAGAGTAACATCAAAACGGCGCTCCCTGTCCTCATCATCCTGCTTTTCCGATACAAACTGGTTTATGACCTCGTAGGAAGAACGGCCTCCGGCTATTTCCCGGTTGCTGATGGCCATAAGATGAATGGAACCCTTGGAGGCATCTTCTCTGGTAAGAGGAATAACCGCCTCACCATTTTCCCCGGCCAGCCAAAGAGCTGCCTTGTATGGTGACTTGGCCACATCCAGCATGAACTGCTGTATCTGATTAAATTCCCCATCAGTAATTCGTCAGTAATATCCCTGCGGTAAGTCCACTGGGACACATCCTCCGTAAGCTGTTTTATAAGGGCTTTTTCCATTGATGCTTCGCTCTGTGCCATAATATCTGCTCCGATACACTTTGAATTTATTGAATTGCGACTGTATGTTTGGTATAATATTCACGGGTGCTGTTTGGCGGTTTATTGCCCTCTTTTAAGGGGGTGATGCCCATGAACGACAGTGTGATAGTGGTTTTACTATTGATTCTGCTCATAATCATGGAAACAAAAAATAACCGCTCCTAGTCCGGCCAGACCGAGCGGTTATTCCGTGTAAAAACGATTAACTACGAGGGCGACCGCTAGGCGGCACCTTCTTTCTACGCTCATTATAGCATTTGCCTGATATATCAGCAAGTGCTATTTTTATGCGGAGGTACAGAAATCTGTGATTTCGTAGTACCTCCCATGCAAGGAGCTCCCAAGAATGCTAATGAAATGCCGCATGATTGGCTGAGCTCTACTGCTGCGAAAATAGGCACCATCTTATTGGGGAAACATATTTTGTAACATGAATTTCTTGATTTCTTTAAGGCTATCTGACTTACGCTGATGAATGGTGATAAGGTTGTCGAGATTGGAGAAATACGCACCTATCTTCTTCTGTTCTTTAATATCAGGAAAAGGGATTTCTATTTCCATTACTTTGTTTTTTGAAATGTTATATCTTGAAATTCCTTGAGCTAAAAAGATTATTTTTGCCCGTACTTCATCTGACCTCAAAACATATGCCATAAAATACGGATTAATAATTGTTTTTGGCCTATACCCAAAACAGAAACTATTAAGATAAGTATTCTCCGTACTTTCAAGCCATACACTTGACATTCCAACTTCCTCTGGTGTTTCTGATGAAGTTGTAAAAAATACATCGCCATACTGAACTTCGTTTTGGGAATAATCAATTTCTACTGCCTCAACTTTATCTTTATCGGCCACAGGATTACTAAAAACGTTCATGTAGGTTACAAATCTAGCATCACCGTGCCCAAAATCTTCTTTTGTTTTTCCTGATAATCCAGTATATGTTTCACCTATAGAACCCAACTTCCGCTGTTCCCAATCTCCAGTAAATCCAGCAAAGCGGATTTCCGGCACCTTCTCCCCCTGCTTAGGGAACAACTTTTGCAGCATATACTTTTTGACTTGCTTTAGGCTGTCACACTTACGCTGATGAAGAGTGATAAGGTTGTCAAGGTTGCGAAAATATTTCCCGACCTTACATTGTTCATCCTTTGTAGGAACCATTATTTCTTTTGTTAATAAGTCATCTTTTGTTATTCCTTTTATCGCTGAACCTTGAACAATATGCAAGTCGTCTTGAAGACGCTTATATAAAGCATAACAAGTAAATTGATGGTCGGTTTTTAATTCTGCTAAGGAGGTAAAATCCTGACTTGTTGTATAAGCAAATGGTACAAAAACAAGTTTTCCAACACCCACATGGGTTACTACTGCTATAGAGTTTGCAGGAACTAACTTAGCGGCTGATTTATCTAATCCTGACTGTGTAATTTTCTTTGGGATTTCAAAATCAAACATTTCATTTTCCAGTACATTTGAGGATTGTATCCAAGGAATATCTCCGTCCCAGTATCCGTCTATACTGGTTTTAGGCGTACCTCCGCCGATAACACTGCCCACTATATCCCCCAACTTCCGTTTTTCCCAATCACAACTAAATCCTTTAAATCTTATATTAGGTGTATTCATCCTTACACCTCCCGTACCACAAATCTATATTTACCTTTACCAAGGCCACGCACACTTTCAACAAGACGCAAATCCACCATTTTCTTTATCAAGGTGCTGGCTGGCTTTTCGGTAAGACCCAAAACGCTAACTACATCACTTCGTCCAAAAATCTTTTCTATACCAAATGTTTTATGCAAACTAATTATATTATTCTTGGTTTTGGCAGTAACCTTATTTTCATTCAACAATGTCAAAAGGTCCTTTTCTTTCTCAATGTGTCGTTCAATGTGTCGTTTTGTTTCTGAATGTGTCGTTTTTTTCTGCCAATCAATATGCAAATAACGATTTTTCAGCTCATTATCCTCACCCAACAGCAAATTTCTAAGGAATTTTTCCAAAAAAACAGTAGTCTCATGTATATCATTTTGCAAATCATTGTAATTGGCCCGTACCAGAGCATTACGGAAGTACCATGAATTATCAGCAAACAAATCATTGGTTACATTAAAGCCCAAACTACGCAGATATTTTATGAGAAAGACTGCTGTTGTACGGGTATTGCCTTCACCAAATACATGGATTTGCCACAGCCGAGAAATAAAGCTGGCCAAATGACCAACTATCTCACTCATGGATAACCCCTTATAGCTGAACTCCTTCTCTGTCCGAAAATCATAGTCCAATGTAGCATTTAATTCCAAGGCACCGCCATAGGTTACAGAAGCACCATTTAGCACCCATTCTTTTTTCGTGATGTTATAATCACGGATTTTTCCAGCATGGGAATACACTCCAGTAAATAACCGCTGATGAATGGACAGATATTGGGCAGGGGAAAATACGAATGATTCTTCCCCAAGGATTTCCGTTATCCTTGTGGCTACCTTATCCCCTTCCTCTGTCTGCACCTGCTCTCCCTTGGCCCTATCCTGCTTGTAGTAGCTATCGATAAGCTGCTTGGCCTCAGCAATATCTATACGCCCTTCAATATTGTCCTGAGCCGTTTTCAATAAATACTCTGAGGTCTGTAGATTATCTACCTTCTGCAGTCCAATGGCCGTTTTCCAGGCATGAGCCTTTTGGGCTTTATCCGGCTCACCAGAGATGTAATATTGGGCAAAAGGATCAATCTTATCATTTTCCACCATCCTTACACCTCCAAGGCTTTAATGAGCTTGTTCATGGATTGCTCTATTTCCGGGGTGCTGAAGGTCAGGTCCTTCATCATCCCCAGCAATTCACTGCTGGTATTTTTTATATCAGCATCAATACTCTCCATATCAGCAGTTACAGCATCCAAATCTATTTCCGGCTCTGGTTCGCTGGTATCCACATATCTAGGAATATTAAGGTTATAGCCGTTCTCCTTGATTTCCTCGAAGGTGGCCAGATGGGCAAATTTATCAATGTCCTGCCGGTTCTTATAAGCCTCCACAATCTTATTGATATGCTCCGGGTCCATATAGTTCTGGGCCTTATCCTTGCGGAACTCTTTGGAAGCATCAATAAACAATACACTGCGGTCTATATTATCCTTCTTCAGGATAATGACACAGGTAGGAATGCCGGTACTGAAGAAAATCCCGGCTGGCAGGCCAATAACCGCATAAATACTGCCATTCTCCAGTAAATGTTTTCTGATGGTTCCTTCCGCTGCACCGCGGAACAAAACGCCGTGTGGCAGGATAATTCCCATGGTACCGTCATTCTTCAGATGATAGAAACCATGAAGCAGGAACGCAAAATCAGCCTTGGTCTTTGGCGCCAGCTTCTCATAACTCTGGAAACGAGGGTCAGTAAGGAACCCAGCCGCTGCACTCCAGTGCTGGGAATATGGCGGATTCATTACCGTTGCATCGTAGTTGGTAGGCTCCTCTGTTGGCCAGTCATCACCAAGGGAATCACCATTACGGAAATGCTGATGGGTAAATGGCACATTATGAAGAATCATGTTCATACGGGCCAAGTTATAGGTGGTATGGGATAACTCCTGCCCGAAGAATTGGATAGTATTCCGGCAATCCTCACTTATATAATTTCTGGCCTGCAGAAGCAGGGAACCAGAACCCATACAAGGGTCATACAGGGAAAAGCCCGGCTTATCCGCTTTGCCCATTGTCACTATTCTGGTAATCAGCTCAGACACGGCCTGTGGAGTATAGAACTCTCCAGCCTTCTTGCCGGACCCTGCGGCAAACTGTCCAATAAGATATTCATAGGCATCACCCAAGGCATCCGCACCATACTGGGTGAAATCTATATGGACCAGCTCCTTCATTACATCAGAAAGCATGGCATTACGCTTTGCTGGGGTTGTACCAAGGCTCTTGGAATCAATATCAAATTCCTCGAAAAGATCCTCATAAGGCTTCTGCCCACGAACTAGCTGGCCACCCTGCTCAATATCACGCATGGCCTGACGCAGCTGGTCGGTGGTAAAGGTCCGGTCGTTTATGGCCTTATACAGAGCCGTAAAGGTGTATTCAGGCTTGATGGCAAAGCCATAGCTTTCCTCCAGCTCAGCTGCCAAATCTTCCCATTCACCACCATTACGGGCTTCTTCATAAATCTGTTGCGCTTCATCCAGGGACTCCGGCCTACGGTCCTCCAATAAATCCACTACCGCATACAGCTGGCGGTCAGAAAGATACTTATAGAATACCAGTCCTAGCAAATAATCCTTGTATTCATCAGCACTCATAGTGCTTCGCATAACATTGGCCGCTCCCCAAAGAGCCTGATTTAATTCCTGCGATGCCATATAATACCCCCAAATATATTTCATATAATAGTGTTCTATTCACTTACATACAGTAGTATTTTATCACATAATGCTACAGAATAAAAAAAGGAACCATAAATAAACAACATATGTCCATTCATAGTTCCTATTTCAACTTAAATTTTTTAATTACTTTACCTAATACTGAATCTTACAACTGCATCAGCTGATTATACACCTGCTCCAATTCCATGATATCAAGGCCGCCGTCCAAGGCTTTGATATTAGTTTCCAAACGCTCCTGCAGGCGTTTCTTGAACCTTTGGCACACCTTGTCATAAAGGTGACAGAGGGATTCTGTTTCCTGACTAAGAAGCTTGGATTTTTCCCGGGCCAAATAATCATCGGCCAGCTGGGATAACAACCCTTCCATTTCCTCGGCCATTAGCTTGGCGGCCCCTTCCTCAAAGAAATCCTTGGGATTCTTGTAAATGGACAGCGGCTTGGCGAAGGTTTCCCGTGGCACTTCCATAAATGCCTGGGGGAAATTCAGCTGATTATCATAGCTGTATTCCTTTACAGACAGCGTAAATTCATTGCTGATTTGCGCCAGACGCTGATTAGTTTGCTCCTGAAATTTTAACAAGGCATTTCGGATATAGTTATCTGTCCTGAGGCTGGTGGCTCGCAGCTCCTGGGCTAAGTCAAAGCCAATGCTTTCCAGCAGTTGATCCAAAGCCTCCTTGAGCTGTTCATTGGTATTTCCACCGGACCTCAAAGTAGCCGGATTAAAGGATTCACGGAAGAAATCAAGAAACCTGAGGAATACTCTTTGCTTAACATAATAGATAAGCTCTGCGGCCTCCTGCGCCAGTCCATTAACCAGCTCCTTATTGCTCAAATCAGCCAGCACCCGGCCAATGTCTTGGCGGAAACGCTTTAATTCATCCACCCGCTTCTGCTTTTGCACACTGTCGCTCTTGCTGATCTTTATAAGGTCGTGGATACGCTCCACGGCCTTGTCAAATTCCTGACAGGCCGCCGAAAGGGCTATAGCGTTCAAATCATTTACAACAAAATTGTAAAACGCCTTTTCAAATTCCGTTGGAGTGGTGTTACCCGCCTCCCGTTCCTCCAGGACCTCCTGGCTGGACAGGGCAAAAATCTGTGGTTTGGCAACACCATATGAACGAAGCTGGCTGCGAACATAATTTAGAACATGGTCAGCCTCATCCTGGTCCTCCGCCAGGTCAATGGCATTGACCACAAAGAACATTTTATCCAGCTGAAACGAGTCCTTCACCCGCCCCATCTGAATAATGAATTCCCGGTCCGCCTTGCCAAAGGCATGGTTATAGTAGGTAACATAAAGCACCACATCCGATTGACGGATAAAGTTAAAGGACATATTGGTGTGACGGGCATTGATGGAATCCGCACCCGGAGTGTCCACCAAGGTTATCCCCTTGGCAGTAAGGGGACAATCATAATACACCTTTATCCAGTCCACAAAACAGGACTTATCCTCTTGGGCGGCATACTCACCAAAGCCCGCTAAATCACTGGCAAATGCTTCGCCCAGTATGTGTTCCACGGCTTTATAGCCAGATATAAAGGCCCGCAGGAAGGCTTTTTCCTTTTGATGGGTGTTGCCGCCCCTGTTTATGGCCTCCTTGGCTAAAACGAGCGCATCCTTCAAGCTGACCGGTGACATAGAAAACGGCTTAAAGGCCCGTAATAAATCCTCCAGCAGCATTTTTTCGGATTTCAGCTTTATAGCCACTGTACCATGGGGATGTCCCTCATCCACCGGCAAAATCATATTTATGGCCGCCGTGGTTGGATTAGGGGACACAGGCAGCAGTCTTTCTCCCAGCAAGGAATTGGCAAAGGATGACTTGCCCGCACTGAAAGCCCCAAACAGGGTTACCAAAAAGCCTTTATTGTTAAGGCGTTCTGCCCTGTCCTGCAGCTCCTGGGCCAGCTGTTCCACCCCCGGTATTTTCCCAATTACCTCAGCACTTTTATGAAGTCTCCGTGCCATTTCCTTTAATTTTTCTGTACCGGAAGCATTAAATACATCCAGATGATCCGCCGCTTCACTATTTAATTCATGATGGTTTGCGGACGGGTCTGTAGCCTTTGCACCAAGCGGCTTCTCCCTGTCCTCATCTTTGTTCATAGACGCCTTGGCTGCCATGGTGCCTTCGGGAGCTACTATTTCCTCATCCAAAACTTCAGCTCGGGAAATTTCCGCAATATCCTCCCTAGTTTCCAGCATATCTTCGCTGGAAAGTATATTGCCAAGTCCGGTTGCAATACGGGACATTTCCCCATCCAACCAATCTGTGGTAGTCCACGCCTTCTGATATTCCGCCAGCTCGCTTAAACGGGAATTGATAACCTCCATACGCTGACCTCGGTGATTATTCAAAAGCTCAGCAAATGCATTCTTTATATCACCGGCCTTATTGCGGGCCACATTTTTTATACCTTCAGCAAAATTCTGGGTATAATTCATCACATAGCTGCCGTCCTGGGTGAGCTTGGCCCCGGATCGCATAGCTTCCGTCAGCAATTCCTCCGGGGGCAAAATAACCAGTGACTGAATTTTTTCCTGTAGTTCTTGGTTGTTTATCTGATGCTTATGAACAAAATCCAGCAAAAATGTCTTTAAATGCCATTCAATCTGCGTCTGGGCCTTTTCCGAGGCATCAGTAAAAAACGCCTGCTTGCGCCGCTCCAGCTCAGCCATGGTTTTCTTTCCCCTGCCAAACAGGCCCACCTTGAAGGACGGCTGACAGGCTTCCAGATAATCCCTGGCCAAATCACGGGTAGAGGTTGGCATCAGATAAGCATTCTCCAATATTTTGGCAATTCCCGCCCTATAAGTATCCTCCCAATCCATATTAAGCATTTTCTGCTCATGGGAAAGGCTTTCATATTCATGACGCATGAGCTGAAGCTTATCTGCGGCGATCCCCTCCAGAATTGCCGCCGCTTCCTTTTTCCGGTTGTCATAGTCTATTTCAATGGCCCGGATGGATTCCGTAATAATTCTGGTAAGGGATGCACATATGGATTCTTCAAACCCATCTCCGCGATGGGCAATCTTATTCTCCAGCAGCGCCATCAGCTCTGCCAACTGATTGTGGGGTGCATCAGGATATTTAACAGAAATGAAATATAGCCCTTTGGCTTTCACGCCCCAGTTTTCAAACGCCTTGGCCACAGAATCTTTAAAGGTGGCAAAGGTCAATTCAGTTTCCCGATGTTTATCTATCTGGTTAATGACCAGATAAACCTCCTTGCCGGCCTCGGTCAAATCTTTGGTGAAAATAAAATTTAACTCCGACTGGACATGGTTATAATCCATTACATACAAAACGAAGTCCGCCAGATGTATGGCGTCCTCAGTGGCTTTCTTATGGGCATCATCGGCGGAATCTATACCTGGTGTATCCAGAATTTCCACCCCGGAAGGGATATTGATATTCTGATAGCTGAGCTCCATACAGGACACACTATCCCCATCCCGACAAAAACTCTTTACCAGATCATAATCATAGGGGGCCAGATATTTCCTGGTCATTCCTTTGTGAAAAAATACCCGGGCAAAGTCTTCTGTTCCCTTGTGAATTTTCACCAAATTGGCACTGGTAGGAATCGGGCTGGATGGCAGAATATTATCCCCTAAAAACGAATTTATCAGCAAGGACTTGCCTGCTGAAAAATGACCGGCAAAAGCGATATCATATGTACTGCTATACAGCTTTTGGGCCAAATTGCTTATCCGGTGCATATTTCTGGTATCATTCACTTTTTGGAAATAATCATAAGCGGCCGTCAGCTTGTTTTCTAATAAATCTCTGTTCATTGGTTCTCCCAGTCAGCTTGTGGTTATAGGGTCAATATCTATTATTACATTCATATCTTTCTGCAGACCATTGGCCTTTAGAAAGTCCTTCACCTTAGGCAAATCATCAGTTTTTATCAGCATGGAAAAACGGAAAATACCTTTGAAGGAATAAATCAGGGCCGGAGCCGGTCCCATTACCTGATAATGCTGATTGCTACCAAAATATTCTCTGAATTTTGCTTTAAAATTCTCCGCCTGCTGTCGGGCTGCCTCCGGCTGTTCATTTTGAAAAATAAGCTTTACGATCCGGCAAAAAGGCGGATAATACAGTGCTTGGCGCAGCTGAAGCTCCTCGTGATAAAAGGCTTCATAATCCTGCCGCAGTCCCCACTGTACTGCCGGAGCTTCCGGGGAATAGCTTTGAACAATAACCTTGCCGGGAATATCCCCCCGTCCGGCTCGGCCGGCAGTCTGGGTAATAAGCATAAACACCCGCTCTGCGGCCCGGAAATCCGGCATATTTAATGCCGAATCAGCACTGATAATCCCCACTGCGGTAACATTGGGTATATCATGGCCCTTGGCCACCATCTGGGTTCCCAGCAAAATGTCAAATTCCTTGTTCCGAAACCGTTGGATAATATCAGCATGGCTAAATTTTCCGGTGGTAGTATCCCGGTCCATCCGGATAACCCGGGCAGTTGGCACCAGCTGGCTAAGCTCCTGCTCCAGCTTCTCCGTTCCCGAACCAAAAAATTTAATATAGCGGCTTTCGCATTTTGGACAAACATCCGGTACTGGCACCGTTATGTCGCAGTGATGACACATCAATCGTTTATTTTTATGATAAACAAGTGGCATATTGCACTGCGGGCACTTTATGACTTCACCACAGGACCGGCACATTACGAAGGTGGAAAAGCCCCGCCGGTTCAGCATCAATATCATTTGCTCGCCCTTTTGGATGGTTTCTTCAATCAGCAGACGCAATGAATAACTGATAATATTGCGGCGACCCTTTTTCAGCTCCTGTCGCATATCCACACATTTCACCAAAGGCAACGGCCTATCACCAATCCGGCCTGGCAGCTTTAAAATGGTGCTCAGTCCCATTTGCGTCCGGTAATAGCTCTCCAGCGACGGAGTAGCACTGCCCAAAACCAGTGGCGCATGGTAAATTTCGGCCAGCTTATCGGCCACCACCCGGGCATGATACCGAGGTGATTCGTCCTGTTTATAGGAGTTATCCTGCTCCTCATCCATAATGATAAGGCCTATATTATCCGCAGGAGTAAACAAGGCGGAACGGGCGCCAATAATAATTCCCGCTTCCCCCCGGCGCACCCGCAGTATGGCATCAGTACGTTCACTGACCGACAGCCGGCTGTGAATAACAATTATATCTTCATCAAAATAGCTCTTAAATGCTTGAACTACTTGGCCTGTAAGGGCTATTTCCGGGACCAGTACCACCACCCGCCGATTGATACGACGGGCCGCCTTGGCAGCTTCAATATAAACCTGGGTTTTGCCACTGCCGGTAACACCGTAAAGTAAAAACTCCTGTTTTTCCTGTGCCTTAATCGCTTGAGCTATACTATGCACTGCCGATTTTTGCGCTGGGGTCAGTTCGATATCATCGTGGCCCCGTTTGTAGAGAACATAACTATTCCTGAATACCCGGCTTTTTGCCTTGCGGATTACCTCGGCCTCCGTCAGGGCCTTGATAATAGCCGGTGAAAAGCCTTCTTCCTTTAAATCAGTGGCGGTAAATGTCACAGCCCAATCATTTTCTCCAGCTTGGCGGTTTTTGATAAACTCCAGCAAGCGTTTTTGAGCCGGCTTGCGGCTAAACGACTGCAGCAATTCATCGGTGATTGGTTTATTGGCCACAAAAAAATACTCATAAATAGCCTTGGCCTTATTGTCAGCACTATAAATCCGCCGTATAACATTATAGCTGAGCATTTTTTCCAGTATTTCATCCAGACTGTTGGCCAGTTCTTCCAGACCATCCGCCACCAGCTGCTTATACAAAGCCTGTTTCTTTATCGGTCCGGCCGCATGAATAGCCGCATATACCTGATGGTATCGTTCCACCGACAACAGCATATGGTCAAACATCTCCGGATTGATATCGTATTCCAGCTGAATATGAGCCCCACTTTTTCCGGGAATAAACAGACGCATTATTTCCCCCACGGAGCAAAGATAAAAATCGGACATCCATTGAGACGCTTCAATAATTTCCCGGGTAAACCACGGTTCTTCATCCAAGGTGGTTTTTATAGCCTTGAGTTTGTAGTCTTCCTGAACATCATCCCCAACCTTTTTAACCGCCACAATAAACCCCTCGATATCCCGTCCACCGAAGGGTACAATGCACCGCCAGCCTACATCAAGAAAGTCCAGCTCGGCCGGGACGATATAACTGTACGCTTTTGAAATGCTCTTTATGGGAATGTTGATATAAACATCTGCCAGTATCAAAATATCAATCCTCACATAAAATAAAGGGCTGCTTTATTCACAGCCCCTCTCGTTCATCTTTGTTACTCAAATCTCATACTTTCAACCATCTTGTCGGCGGCCGCATGGAAATCCTTATCATCGCCCTTATAGGCTATGGTAACACACCAAAGTTCGTCTCCCTTGAAGAAGGAAATAAAT
This sequence comes from uncultured Anaerovibrio sp., assembly GCA_902786545.1. Lineage (GTDB taxonomy): Bacteria > Bacillota > Negativicutes > Selenomonadales > Selenomonadaceae > Anaerovibrio. The sequence goes on along the minus strand of CADACU010000009.1, from coordinate 10,733 downwards.
CTCATTTTTAGCTTTATATCCTTGCTTGTACGGTCCAAAACAACCACCTTGGCCGGCACACCAGCCACCTGACTATCGGTCATCTGTCCACCTGATGCACTGAATTTATCCTTAAAATTATTCAGCATTCCTTTGGCAAAATAATCCAAATCAGGTTTAAACTCCGTTCCGGTAAAGGCTTTGTATTTGGCCCGATCATAATGAACGCTGTTGACCGTTACCTCAAAATCACTGTCGTGGTCTGCCGTGGAATTTATTGTAGTACCGTTGGGAAATTCCTTTGGTTCCATTGGCTTGCGAAAATCAAAGGGCAAACTGATAACAAGATTGCTGCCAGCCCCTTTCACTGTTACATCATGCAGGGCTATTTCCTTTGAGCCACAGCCGGATGTCAATATAGTACAGGCCACCAGTATCAGCAAAGCTCCCAAGGTAATTATCTTATGTGAACACGAATATTTCATAAATCGGCTCCATTTATCATCAAATAAGTAATCAAAAACTAATCCAAATCATACTGCAGCATGGAATGAACCTTGATACCGTCATTTGCCAGTTTGTTCCGGCCCCCCAACGAGGTCAGTTCGATAAAGAAAACAGCCCCAATTACATTGCCACCCGCTTTTTTGATAAGCTTGGCAGCCGCATCAGCCGTACCACCGGTAGCCAGCAAATCATCCACAATAAGGATTTTTTGCCCAGGCTGGATAGCATCCTTGTGCATTTCAATAGTATCATGACCATATTCCAACTCATAGTCAACACTGATAACATCAGCCGGCAGCTTGCCCGGCTTGCGGATTGGTACAAAGCCCACATTCATGGCAGCTGACAGGGCAGCACCATAAATAAAGCCTCTGGACTCCAGCCCTACTACAATATCGATATTTTCTTCCTTTACGATGTCCTTCATATAATCCAGGGTAATCCCGAAGGCCTTGGCATCCTTTAAAGTAGTGGTAATATCCACAAACTGAATGCCCTCCTTGGGAAAATTCGGCACCAGACGGATATGGTCCTTTACATAATTTATATCCTGGGTTGAAATGCTCATTTGTTTTGCTCCTTAGCGGTTATCATAAAATTAAGACCTATTCATGGAGGATTTAACTCCATCTGAATGTAGTCGATGTTACCCATTGCTTGACGATTGCCTAACTCCCACCTTAGTGGAGTGAACTTTAGTCCCCATTAACATCGGATAAACCGGATAACCCGAAAATATTGGAATAAATGTATCCCATACCGTTAAATTATATCATAATTTTCCATGTTCAGCCAGAATGTTCTTCACCTTGTCCAAGAGGAACAGGGCAATCTTTTGGGAACCTTCCTTGGATGGATGAGTACCATCTCCAACATAATCCTCATCATCCATCAACGGCTTGTCTTTATTTAGTGGAATGTAGTACAGGGCCTTATCCCCCTGCCGTTGCAGCTCCTTCACAGCAGCCGCTGTCCATCGACCTGCCCGTGGACCAATCATGGTTGGTAGCGCTTCCACACAAATAATTGGTGTCTGTGGGTTGTATTTTCTTACTACCTGCACCAACCGCTTGTAACCATCAATAAAATCCTGTTCCTCCGGCTTACGGTTCGGATCGGTAAAATCATTGGTGCCAATGGAAATAATTACCGCATCAGATGGATGATTGGCAAAATCCCAAACCGGATGCTCAACTTCGCCATTAAAGGAATAGCAGGTCCATGGATAACGGTCTGCTGTATGCACTTCATGGCTTGGCCAGGTTTCACCATAATTGTGAACAACCCCTTCACCCGATTTGCCCAGTACACTGTAATCAGCTCCCAGCATTCGGGCCAGCTGCGGGCCAAAGGACATATCATTGTCCTCCATATCATAATAAGTACCGGAATAGATATACTTCTCATTAAAACCACCGGCTAAAATGGAATCCCCCACGAACTCCAGCTGCAGGCGTTCCGGTTCAACCAATTCCAGTAAATCGTCTTCTTTATCAAAAACGAATCCTTTGAAAATACTGAGTCCTGCCTCACCTTCAGTGGACCGCACCAGGGTGATTTTATGTTCCCCTGATCCCAAGTCAGTAGCCAAAACAGTCACATCATCTGTAAATTTAATCCGATCAAACTGGGTACCATCAATGCTGTACCGCCACCAGCAGTTCTTATCATCCATTTTTACCCCGATTTTCGGGCCCTTAAACTTTGCCCGAATGTAGGCCGCCCCCTGTCCACAAGTGGCCTGGTTCATCTCCACGGCCCAGCGTCCATGCAAAGCTATCTTATCATTGATAAAGGTGTTGGCCGGCACATTGATACCGCCAATAAATGGGATATGCCAAGGGAAATTCACTGTCAATTTATCCAAACCAGGATATTCTGAAAGGTTATTTCTGGCAAAATCCTGCAACCCCTTTTGGGTAAACTCTATGGCAGTAGGTTCATATTCTGCCAAATCAAAATAGTACTTACTGGATGGGAAGGTTTGGGCCAGCTTCTCCCGTATATTGGCCTGATACCCCCAATCATCCAAATATCGCTTTACCAGCATCTGATTGCACTGATTTTGATTTAACCCCAGAGAAAGAAGTCCCTGCCCCAAGGCAAAGCCCGTGCTGTTGGTTGCTGTATTCCAACCGGAATAGGAACGCAATTTGAATAATAAATGATTTTTATGAAGCATATGCATCAAGGCATTATCACTGCCATTGGCAAAGGCCACATCTGCCAGTGACACCTTGCGGTTTCCCGCCAAATTTTCCTTGACAATCCGCAAAAATTCCCAGGTACCCAGCCGTGGATTACCATCATTGTACATTGGATCGGCATCCCCTGGGTCAGGTCGGCCATCCTGCGTCCGGCCATTTGGATCAGTATTTACCAGCAATACCAAATCAGCCGCATCAGGTGAAGCTTCTTCCTTGGCTCCAGCCATAGCCAGTTCTGCCATAATGGAATCATGAATTCTTACATCCGAAAATGCTGGTACCGTCTCACCGCCCATACCTACATTGTATTGGACATTAACCTTATATTGCTTGTTTTCCAACTTATTAACGGCTCTGGTCAACAGCAGCATGCTGTATTCATCAATGCCGGTCGACAACATAAACTGGTCCTGCTTTAGCTTCCTGGCATATTTGGTCAGCTGACGGGCTTCCTGATGAGTGGCACAATATGGGGCATTATCATCCTTACCAACCACCATATAATCAATGGCACCCTCGGAAACATAATCCATTAACCGCTTGGTAACAGTGATATTTCTTTTGCGCCGGTCAAAATAATCATTCCAAATCTTCTGAGGAATGGAATTTCGATAGCCACCTAATGCCTTGGCCTCTTCCCTGGACAGCTTCCGGATTTCGCTCTTATCCACCAGGGCGGATGCCTTAAAAATATTCTCGCCATGTACCTGATAATAGTCGGGTTCTTCAACACCGGCTGCCGCACCATCTTTTGGTGTGCGCATCAACGAGGAAAATGTATAAAGCTTCATTTTCGGATTAGTTTTCTTGATGCTTTTAATTCGTTCAGTCCGTTGGCGCAGCTCCTTGTCGGTATAATCATGTTTACGGGAAGCCACCAACCCACCATAAATCAGGGTATCAGTGGATATTACCGCCGCATCTGCTTCTTTGGAATTGTTATTTACCCAATCCCACAGAGCGTCAATGTCTCCCTTGGTATGCAGTCCTCCCAGCATTTCCTTAGGTGGCATTATAACATTGTACCCCAACAGCTCCGGGGCCTCAGCCGACTGTTCACAGGAGGTCGGGCGATTATCATGGGGCACAAATAAAATAGTCCCCTTGGCCTTGGCATACCCCAACGAACAAAAAGACATCAAAAACAAATTTACAGTTAACATCGTAATAAAAAATAACTTTATCATAGAAAAACCTCGTTATGATATAATATCCATAAATAAAAAATAAAGGAGCGATATAAATGAATGCATTAGTATTATTGGCCAATGGCTTTGAAGAAGTAGAAGGCCTCACTCAGGTGGATTTTCTGCGGCGGGGCGGCTTAAATGTAACAGCAGCCTCAATCCACGACACAAAAATCATTACCGGCGCTCACAACATTATTGTTGAAGCCGATGCCTTGTTGTCTGAGGTCAATGCTGATGACTTTGACATTGTCATATTGCCAGGGGGCGGCGTTGGGACTCAAAATCTGGGTAAAAGTCAGGCTGTTGTATCCCTGTTGAAAAAATACGCCACTGAAGGCAAATGGCTGGCCGCCATCTGCGCTGCTCCATCCGTTTTTGGTGATAATGGACTGGTTCAAGGCAAAAAATGCACCTGCTACCCGGGCTTTGAAAGCCATCTCACCGGTGGAAATGTCACCACCGATAAGGTAGCCGTTGACGGTAAGATAATTACTTCCCGTGGTCCGGCCACAGCCATTCCGTTTGCACTAAAGATTATTGAATTGCTGGTAAGCCGTGAAAAAGCCATAGAAGTTGGTGAAGACACCCTCTATCTCTAAAATTACCTTTCACCGCGTTTATCCTTATACATGGATTGGTCTGCTTTCCGCACTGCCTCAGCCAAGTTTTCCGGCTGCAGGGTGGTAATACAGTACCCGATTGCCACAGAAATCTCGTATGGTTTTCCACTTTCAGCATTGAAGGTCGTTATCTCAGAATTTAATCTTCTGACATAGGCTTCCATTACCTTAATGTCATCGGTATTTATCAACATAATAAATTCGTCGCCACCATAACGGATAACTGTACCGGAGAATCGTGCCACTTTACGCATTATCTGTGAAATATTTTTCAGCACCTCATCACCGGCCTTGTGTCCAAACCGGTCATTTACTTCCTTAAATTTGTTAAGGTCCAGGAACATAAGGCCAAAGGGGTGCTTTGTCTTTATCAGTGTGTGTATATTATCAAAAAATCGTCGATTATAAACGCCGGTGAGATTATCCCGAAAAATCATTTCATTTTGCAAGCTGAGAATGACCCCGGTGATGGATATCGCTGCAGCAGGCCAAATTATCAAAATACCATAATTTAGCATCTGCACCACAATACCGCCAATAATGGGCAACACAAAACTGGTAAGCGGGAAAAACTTCAAACCGCCACCTCGGTAAATAATGTATTCATAAACGAAGAACAAGTACAGCAGTAAAAATACCGCTATACTGAACAAAATGTCGTTATATGGCCCACGGACATATTGATTGAATTCGTTTATATAAAAGAAAACCGGATTGAAAAAATTATATATCAATATCCCGCAGGTTAATAACAACGCCCCATTCATAACCTTCAGATGTATGGAAGCAATTTCTCCCATCAAATACTGCATGATAAACACCATCCAGCTGCAGCACAGGAGCATAGCAATGCCGTACATCGCCGCATTAAACACAAACAGGAAATACCAGTTGAGAGCCCCCGGTTTACCATCCAAATAATAAATCGTGCAGTCCAAAATACAGGCAATCAATACTGACATGGTTAAAACAAATAATATTTTATTTTCCCGCCGCTTAACATTGAATCGCCATCTATTATTTTGGATCACTACCAGCAGCAGCATTACACCAATTAAAGTTGATATGTATGCTTCCTGCAAATCCAATACATTATTCAAATTCATCACCCTTCGGAATGAATACTTTCATAGAAGTAAACTTTCACTTACTTATTTTAACACAAGGAAGCCAAAAGTAAAATTTTTCTGACTATGTAAGCAGGATTTTTCTTAAAAAGTTTGAATTTACTCTAAGAAAAAAGTTAAAATAATAGTGTGTATTTTACAATTAGGAGGTTTGTATGAGCAAATCAAAGGTTTATTTCACTGATTTTCGTGTTCCGGTTGGAACCAGTATTCTTACCAAATTACAAAAGCTTTTATTGAAGGCTGGTATTCAGGACATTGACATGGAAAAAAAGTTTGTGGCCATAAAAATGCATTTCGGCGAGCTGGGTAATTTGGCCTTTATCCGCCCCAACTATGCCAAGGCAGTGGCTGATTTGGTAAAAAAACAGGGTGGTATTCCATTCCTTACCGACTGCAACACTCTGTATCCGGGCAGCCGCAAGCACGCCTTGGAGCATATGGACTGTGCTAATATGAACGGCTTCAACACCATCACCACCGGCTGTCAAATTATTATCGGTGACGGTTTAAAGGGAACCGATGACATTGAGGTGCCGGTTAAAAACGGTGAATATTGCCAAACAGCCAAAATTGGCCGAGCCATTATGGATGCAGACATTTTCATTAGTCTGGCTCATTTTAAAGGGCACGAAATGACCGGTTTTGGCGGTGCAATAAAAAACATCGGTATGGGCTGTGGCAGCCGGGCCGGTAAAATGGAACAGCACTCCTCCGGTAAGGTGGCTGTAAATCCGGAAAAATGCCGGGGCTGTCAGATTTGTTCCAAGCATTGCGGCTCAGATGCCATTTCCTATGTAAATAAAAAAGCAGTGGTTAACAAGGACATCTGTAAAGGCTGTGGCCGATGCATCGGTGCTTGTCCATTCGACGCTATTCATAACGACCAGTGGGATGCCGGTGACCTTTTGGATAAAAAAATGGCCGAGTATGCCCAGGCGGTTGTTCAAGACCGCCCATCCTTCCACATCAATATGATAATGGATGTATCACCAAACTGTGACTGTCATGGTGAAAATGACGCCCCTATTCTGCCAAATCTGGGTATTGCTGCTTCCTTTGACCCGGTTGCTTTGGATCAGGCCTGCGTAGACATTTGCCAAAAGGCCGAACCAATCCGCAATTCCCAATTGGGTGACCAATTGGCTGAACATCCTGAGCTCCATGATCACCACGATCATTGGAAAACCAATAATCCAAATGCTCATTGGAAGGAAACTCTGGAGCACGGGGAAAAAATTGGTATGGGTAGCCGGGAATATGAATTGATTGTAATGAAATAATTTAACCAAAAAACGGGACTGCTTTGGCAGCCCCGTTTTTTTATTGTAATTGAAACTTTTAGTAATAAATCTGATGGTCCTGTTTGGACATCTCTCTTACTTTTATAAACGCTATAATATACAATACGATGATGAAAATAAGGAAAATGCCCATCATTGTCTCATCATCGGTCAAAATGCAGAAATCATAAAAGCCATGCAGCAGGGTGGGCATTATCAGCGCAATGCGCAAATTTTCGTCCTTTTGCTGACGCTGCATACGATGCAGCTGTTCCTTGGCATAACCATAGTATATTCCCATAAATATACCAAAGACACCATGTCCCGGTATGGATGTCACTGCCCGGGAAAAAGCGATGGTAAATCCTCCATCCAATACATAAAAGATATTTTCCAAAATAGCAAAGCCCATGCTGACACAAACAGCATACACTATAGCATCAAAATGATGGGTAAAGGCCGGATGAGTCCAAGTGAACTTTTTTAATACATACAGCTTGGCGAATTCCTCAATCAAAGCAACACCTAAAAAAGCTTCGACAAAAGCATATTCCACCGTCCCCGGATACAGGAACTCCTCCAGAATCATCTTTTCCGCCAACAACTCAAAAATCACCACAGGGATACAGCTCAATGCACCCAAGCCCAGCAGTTTAACCAGCAGGTCAGTCGGTTCCTTTTCTTTTTTATCCAATTGATAAATATAATATACAAAAGCCAATCCTGGCAGCACCGTCACCGCCATAAGAATATCATCCATTGCGCTTCCTCTTTTCACAGGTTATGAGCTAATTATACCCCATATATAATTTGATTTTCAAATTTCGATATACAAATTTAACTTATTTACCAATTCTACTCAGGTATCAGTTGTGCGTTAAATTTGTCAAAAAAAAAGTACAAACCAACATTTCATATCGGTTTGTACCCAATTTTATTTATCCTTAAAGTATTTATTCCAAACATACTTCACATGTGACTTGATGTATTCTATCCCTTCTTTTTCAAAATCAGGATCACAATAACAACGGTCAACAGTGGAAATAAGCGGAGCAACGAACACTCTGGCTATATGATCAATGTTAGGCGGAACCTCAATCCCCTTTGCCTTCATCAAGCTGGAAAGAAAATTTTTCGCAGTTGCTTCACTTTCCACATAAGTGTTATTGATATGCATAAGTCTGAGCTCTTCATTGCGGAACTGTTCAATCATACACAGCTTACGGACAGATTTTACCACTTCATCATGCAGCACATTGTCAACATGCTCCATTGTAGCTTCGCAGAATTTCTCAAAATCAAAGTCCCGGAGCTCCTCAGTCGTAAAAGTATCAAAATGAAAAATATGCTCCTGATAATTTTTATCAGACTGAGCGATGATATCATCGAGAATTTCCTGCTTGCCTTTAAAATGCTTGTACAATGATGGTGGAGTAACCTTAACGGCAGCGGCTATCATTTCCACACCTACAGCATGATAACCTAATGATGAAAACAATCTCAATGATTCCTTTAAAATTCGTTCCTTAGTATTTGTGCGTCTAATAATGACCACTTCCCCTCATCTAAGACATTGCATAAATTATTATATCAATTATAAAAATTCTATGCAATATAATTATATATATTTCTTGAACTATAACAAAATTGTATCATTTAATAAATATTTTGAATACAAAATACATGGTTAAACCTTCAATTCACAAATATGCTTCAACAACCCCTGACATGCCCTTAACACATCATCAAAAGTGGCATCAAAGTTGCCGGTGTACCAAGGATCAGCAATGCTACGATGTTCCCCGGCAAAATCCATCAGCATAAATACCTTGTTTGCAGGATCAGTGCCGATAATCTTGCTGATATAACGCATATTCTCATCGTCCATACCCAGAATATAGTCATACTTATTGTAGTCTTCTCTGGTCATTAGAGTGGCCTGCCGTTTGGTGTACGGTATTCCTTCCTTGTCCAGCTTTTCCTTGGTCCCCCAATGAGTATCTGCCCCCAGTTCATCTCTATGTGTAGCTCTGGATTGAATATAAAATTCTTTCTCTAACCCGGCTTTTTTCACCACATCCTTCATAACAAACTCAGCCCAACCCCCTTTAAAACCTTGATTTTACAAGCTTCGTAAAAATTTCACTACCCCATAATTCTATCACAAAAAGCTATATTTTGGCATAAAATAGGCATAGTTTTCCCTTCAAAAGTGGTAAAAAAGTGGTAAAACTCAAACTCGTTTCCACTGACCCTTTTTCAGTAATACCAAGGCTTTGGTGTTTTCACCCCTTTTCAAAAACTCCAATTAAAAGTGGTAAAACTAGCTAAATACTTTTCACCATTATTTTTTATAAATTGTCGCTTATACGCATAAAAATGCCGGGTTTAAATCCCGGCTAGTATGATTTTGAAATCGGCCTTAAAACGCATCTGAGAGCGTCACAATTTTATCCTTCACTTACATAGCTGCGCTCTGTGTCCGGTATTTTATCCCACTGTATGGCATTAACTTCCATCGGAAATCCATTCGCACATTCCCGATGTCAAAGATTACATTTCGTATCATATAATTCTCCTCATATCCAAGCATTGTATCAGAGGGCGTGTCCTCCGGAGACTTTTATGACTTGCCCTGTAATCATTCTTGCCTGCTTGCTTGCCAAAAACAAAATCGTTTCGGCAATATCTTCCGGCTTCATCAATACTCCCATTGGAATCAGCGGGAGTACTGTTTTTTCCAAAACATCATCGATCCATCCTGTTTGCGTTGGACCAGGAGCAACACAATTCACAGTGATTCCATACTTGCCCACTTCAAGGGCAATACTGCGGGTTAGCGCTTCCATCGATGCTTTACTCGCTCCATACGTAATCTGGCCTGCAAAAATCTGTGACGCATCCGTGGAAATATTAATGATTCTGCCGTAGTCGCTTCGATGCTTGATGAATTCCCTTATCATCAAGATGCTTCCGCGAACATTGACTGCAAATGTATTGTCAATCACATTTGCGGTTATTTTTTCGATGGTGTCAAAACCGTTTTCATCATCGACTGCCGCATTATTGACTAGAATATCGATTCTTCCGTATTGATCCATAACTGCCGAATAGATTTCTTTTACTGTATCCTCATTGGAAATGTCGTTTTCCAGAACCATATAATCGGCGTTCATTTCCTTGAGCCTGTTTTCTACGATATCCGCGTTCCCCGCATTTGCCGCGTAATATTTGTCTGTCCCATTTCTATCGGTCTTGCTTTTATCAAACGGCCTAAGCACCTTCTTGTACACCAAAGCCACCTTCGCCCCTTCACGGGCAAAAGCAAGCGCTGTCGTTGCTCCGATTCCCTGCGGGTTGTTCGCTCCTGTGACCAACGCCACTCTATTCTTTAATCCGTAATCAACCATCGATATTTCCTCCATACAATAATGAAATCCGAATCAGACAAATTCCCTTCGATGTATCGAACGTCCTCGATGGGAATCCTTGTCCTGTCGGTCTCCTTTGTTTAAAACACCCGTTGCAATCGCTATTTTCCCACAATGACAATGAAACCATTGATGTTTATTTCAACAGAATAATGCTAATTTCCTGCAAACTAAAATAGGCACCTTACTGGCAAGGTGCCTATTTAGTGGTATTTACTTATTTGATTTGAAATCGGCCTTAAAACGCATCTGAGAGCGTCAATTATAAGCCATTCATTTCAAGCGGTCTGGCATAAATCCCCTCATCGCCATACATGGCCTGATACACCACAAGCTGTTCATCAGTTTCGGTGTGCTGGGCAATGGCAACAATCTTATATAGTTTATTC
>CADACU010000008.1 GCA_902786545.1 uncultured Anaerovibrio sp. | reverse complement strand
GCGGCAATTCGCGGGTCCTGCCATGGGATGTAGTATTCATCCAGGCCCTGCGGAAAACATTTTCGGCTTCATTGCTGCGTCCGAAATCATCATGCAAGAAGACTTCGGTTTCTTCGCAGGCGGCGGAGCCGCTCCTCCACTAGGCGTAAATAGGTGTACTGCCCATGATGAGCCTGCCGGCGGCGGGACTTCGCTGCTTGCAGGCGAAAAGTTTCCCTCCGGTCCATTAGTATAGAAGCTGTATATAGGCTAGTGCCGATACTAAATTGGGCTTCTTGGAAGCACCCGCATGTCACCAGCCCAATTCTTAATTCCTAATTCTATTACAACCCCCTCAGGCATCTAAAGATGCCAGCTCCCCCAAGGGAGCCGAGGAGAAATTCCTAAATCATCATTCCTAATTACAAATTCATAATTAGTTATCATCAATCAGCTCCCCAATTATCCACTCATGCTTTATCCGTTTTTATCTGTATCTTTTTTATATAATTATGGGAAAAAAACCACAACTGGGTTATAATTATTCATTGAGGTGTTGAATTTGTTTATTCAGTGTAAAAACCTATCGCATATCTACAACCAGGGACAGAGCAATGAATACCTGGCAGTGGAAGATGTAAATATAAACATTAAGCCTGGCGAGTTTGTTGCTGTTTTAGGTACCAATGGCTCCGGCAAGTCAACCTTGGCCAAGCACTTTAATGGATTGCTCCTGCCCACTTCCGGCAAATGCCTGATAAATGGTATGGATACTCAGGATGAAACTCTTATGTGGGAAATCCGTCGGCAAATAGGCATGGTATTTCAAAATCCTGATAACCAGATTATTGCCGCCATAGTTGAGGATGATGTGGGATTTGGTCCGGAAAATATCGGGTTGGACCCCCATGAAATTCGCCGCAATGTTACAGCAGCCTTGCGTATGGTTGATATGGAGGCATTCCGTCATTTTTCGCCCCATCATTTAAGTGGTGGGCAGAAACAGCGGGTGGCTATTGCCGGTGCTTTGGCCATGAATACCAAGTGTCTGGTGTTGGATGAACCGACAGCTATGCTGGATCCACGGGGGCGTCGTGAGGTTATGGAAACGGTTGCCATGCTGAACCGGGATAAAGGAATTACCATTATATATATTACTCACTTTATGGAGGAGGCAGCCCTGGCAGACCGCATTTTGGTAATGGACAAGAAACACATTGTGGCTGCCGGAACTCCGCGGGAGATATTCCGGGATATTGCTGTTATGAAACAGCGGGGATTGGCGGTACCAATGGCAGCTGATTTGGCACATAGATTGAAGCAGAAGGGCGTAACAATTCCTGATTCAATAATCAATACAGAAGATTTGGTGAAGGCATTATGTCGATAGAATTGAAAAATGTTTCTTATACATATATGAAAAAAACTCCATTTGAGCATCTGGCTTTGGATGATATTACCCTTACCATTCCGGAAGGGAAAATTACTGCCATTGCCGGACATACCGGCTCCGGCAAATCTACACTGATTCAGCATTTTAATGGTTTGTTAAAGCCGGATTCAGGCACCGTTTTGGTGGATGGGGTGGATATCAGCAGCAAAAAGGATGAGGCTAAGGCTGCCAGACGACAGGTGGGAATTGCTTTTCAATATCCGGAGCATCAGCTGTTTGAGGAAACCATTGCGGAAGACATTGGCTTTGGTCCGAAAAATATGGGCTGTAGCCCGGAGGAAATTGATAGACGGGTGAAATATGCCATGGATTTTGTCAGCTTGGACTATGATGCCTATGCCAATCGGTCCCCTTTTCAGCTTAGTGGCGGACAAAAGCGCCGGGCGGCTATTGCCGGTATACTGGCATTAAAGCCCAAATATCTTGTGTTGGATGAGCCGACGGCTGGCCTGGATCCAAAGGGACGGGATTCCCTGATGAGCCGTTTCTTGCGGCTGCACAAGGAAGAGGGAACCACCATTGTCCTTATATCCCATAATATGGACGACATTGCTCAGTATGCGGATAATGTGATTATTTTAAATAAGGGAAAGCTGTTGCTGGCGGCTTCTCCGGCTGAGGCTTTTGCCCGGGAGGATATCATTTCTCAGGCGGGACTGGAAATGCCGGAAATAAAGACTATTTTGGAACAACTAAAGGTAAATGGCCTGGGAATCGAAGCAACCTCATACACAATGAATGATGCAGTGCTTGAGGTGCTGGAGGGAATAAGGAGGCAGGGAAAATGCTGACAGATATTACATTAGGTCAATTTTTTCCAGGCAACTCACCTATTCACCGAATGGATGCCCGGGTTAAAATTGTTCTGTTGTTTTTCTACATAGTAGCGGTTTTTTTGTTTGATAATAATCTTAATTACGCTATTATGACCGGCGGGGCCGTTATATTGGTCCTTATGTCCGGATTGCCGGTAAATATGGTGCTGAAATCCGTCAAACCACTGTGGTGGATTATTTTGTTTTCATTTTTGATGCATATATTCAGTACTCCAGGGGAATCTTTGGTTAAACTGTGGCTGTTTGATATTACCGGGGAAGGGATATTGAAGGGCTTTATTATCAGTCTGCGTCTGGTATTGTTGATTGTGGTGTCATCGCTTTTGATGTTTACAACTTCACCCTTGAAACTGACGGATGCCTTGGAATCTTTGATGTCGCCCCTCAAGCATATTGGTTTTCCGGCCCATGAACTGGCTATGATGATGACTATTGCTATGCGGTTTATACCTACCTTGTTGGAGGAAACGGACAAGATTATCAAGGCACAGCAGTCCAGGGGTTCCAATATCGGTGATGGTAATTTTCTGGAAAGGGCCAAAGGCATGCTGCCAGTATTGGTACCATTGTTTATTTCGGCCTTTCGGCGGGCTGACGAGCTTTCAGTGGCCATGGAGGCCAGATGCTATCGTGGTGGCGAGGAACGAACCAGAATGAAGCAGCAAAGGGTTCATCAAATAGATTATATTGCTGCAGGAGTATTTATCGTATTTATTGCTATTTTGGTGGCTGTACAGGTTCTGTGGACCGCCTGATGGATGAAGGAAGATGGAATGAAGCCAGAGCATAAAGACATTATGAAGGCCAGAAAACGGAATATTAGATTGACGGTAGCCTATGATGGGACCAATTATCATGGCTTTCAGCGTCAGACTCCCCCGGTGGTGGCGGTACAGAATGTTTTGGAGGACAAACTACATAAGGTATTTGGTGATAGTGTGGAGCTGGCGGCTGCCGGGCGGACTGATGCCGGGGTGCATGCCCGGGGGCAGGTAGTGAATTTCTTTACGGATGGCACTATCCCTGTGGACCGGGTGCCACGGGCGGTGAACAGCTTGTTGCCACCAGATATTGTGATATTGGAGGCCATGGAGGCGGACCGGGATTTTAGTGCCCGGCACAGTGCGATAAGCAAGACCTACGAATATAGAATATTGCAAGGGGATATTCCCGATCCCTTTGAGCGAAACTATAGCTGGAATATCAGAAAGAATTTGGATATTACGGCCATTGAGCAGTGTTTGGAGCTGTTAAAGGGCGAGCACGATTTTAGCGCATTTAGGGCAGCTGGTGGACCACCGGTAAGCCCGGTGCGGAATATTTATGAGGCAGGGCTCAGAGTGGAAGGTGATGGCCGGATAGTCGTCCTGTCGTTTCATGCCAATGGGTTCCTGTATCATATGGTAAGGAACATTGTGGGAACATTAGGCAATGTGGGACTGGGCTGGAAAAGCGTCGATGATTTTAAGCTCATTATGGAGTCCTTGGACCGGCAAAAGGCCGGGGCTACTGCACCACCGCAAGGTCTTTATTTGGATAAAGTATATTATTGACCCTGCGCTTTATTCGGCTATATTCAGTTGGAGTTTAAAGCGCCCACTGAGTAAGTCGCATTTTACAGAAATTTTTTAGTATATCATTGCGGTATACTTTCTATAATGAATAGTATTGCTTAAAAACTTCATTGATAGTATAATTTACCGTGGAATGAGGACACCAGTTAGTCAGGTTTGACAAGTTCAGGGCTGGGTTCTACAGGAAAGGAAATTTATGACAGAAAAAGAAAAGTATCTTCAGATACGCAAGGAAGCTATGTGGACCGGTATAACTCTGGTGGTGCTTATCCTGTTTTGGATAGCAGCTGGTTTTGGGTTAGCTGGTACGGAGGTTAAGCTGTTTGGTTTGCCGATATGGGCTGTGGGTGGAACCATTGGAGTGTGGCTATTTGCCATGGTGTTGGTAAAAGTGCTCACCACGATTATTTTTAAGGACTTCCCTTTGGATGAAGCCGGAGAGGAGGACCGCCCATGAACGGTGATTTGAGTCAGCTGCTGCCACTTTTAGGTTATATGGCCTTCATGATTGGTGTAAGCATATTTATTCGGTATCAGCAACAGCATTCCGGGCTGATGAATAATTTTGTCCGCACTTATTTTATTGGCAATCGGGACCTGGGTGGTTTTGTGTTGGCTATGACCACAGTAGCGACCTACAGCTCTGTCAGCTCCTTTGTTGGTGGACCGGGTGTGGCTTGGAATATTGGCTTCGGCTGGGTTTATATGGCCGTTGTACAGGTAACGGCGGTATTTCTGGTTTTGGGAATATTTGGCAAGCGGGTGGCCTTGTTGGCCCGCAAATTTGATGCAGTAACAGTTATTGATATTATCCGGCGCCGGTATAATTCAGATTGGCTGGCGGAGCTTTCCGCGTACATTATCGTTTTGTTTTTTTGTGCTACCATGGTGGCACAGTTTGTCGGCGGAGCCAAGCTTTTTGAGGCAGTAACTGGTTACAGCTATGTGATGGGATTGGTACTCTTTGGCCTTATGGTAGTGGTTTATACCACTATTGGCGGCTTTAGGGCGGTAGCGGTGACCGATACCTGTTGTGCGTTAATGATGATGTTTGGTATCGTTTTGCTGTTTTATTATGTGTTGCAGTTCGGCGGTGGCTATGACACCATCATTGCTGATATTGAAGCTAGGCATCCGGAGATGCTGGAGCCATTATCTGGTGGGAAAATGCCATATGGATTGTACCTGACCCAGTGGATTTTGGTAGGAATCTGTACTATTGCCCTGCCCCAGTCAGTGGTGCGTGGCTTGGCTTTCAAGGACAATCGGAGCTTGGTACGGGCTATGCTTATCGGCACCTTTGTGGTAGGCTTTATGAATATCGGTATCAACCTTTCCGGCATTCTTGGCCAGGGGGTGTTAACCGGTACTTTAACTGATTATGGCGGAGCAGATAATATTATTCCCCGTATTGTGGTGACAGCTATGCCAAGTACTTTGGCCAGTATCGCCATTATCGGGCCACTGGCGGCCAGCATATCAACTATAAGCAGTTTGTTGTTGGTGGGGTCATCAGCCATAATAAAGGATGTTTATCTCCATCGGCAGGAGAAGAAGAACCGCAGACCATCAGACAGGAAATTGCGCTTTTTGTCCATGATGGCGACTGCAGTTTTAGGTGCAGTTGTGTTTGTAATTGCTTTGACACCACCGAGCCTGATTTGGCTTATCAATATGTTTGCCTTTGGCGGCCTTGAAACAGCCTTTTTCTGGACCTTGCTCTTGGGACTTTACTGGCGGAAGGCCAATAAGACCGGTGCGATGCTGTCTATGGGCGGCGGAACCTTGATATATTGTGTGGCTCAGGGTATTGGTTTTAAAATTATGGGATTACACCAAATTACCATTGGTATTACGGTGTCGTTGATTTTATTCCTGCTGGGAACCTATTTGGGCAAACCGGAAAAGCAGGAAGTGTTGGCGGATTTTTTCCCTGAGGAATAATCATAAATTTATAAGGAGATGATAAGAAAATGTTGGAAATGTTGGTTGGTGAGATCTCAAACTTTATGTATGGCAAATTGTTGATTGTCATGCTGCTGGGCGTTGGCTTGTATTACACGCTGCGTACCAGGTTCATTCAGGTCCGTCTGTTTGGGGAAACACTGAAGGTCATTATGGAGAAGAAGGACGATAAGCAGAGTGTTTCTTCCTTCCAGGCATTGATGGTTTCTACCGCCTCCCGGGTTGGTACCGGTAATATTATCGGTGTATCCACCGCTCTTTGTCTTGGTGGTTTCGGGTCGATGTTCTGGATGTGGGTTGCAGCCTTTTTAGGTGGCGGCAGTGCATTTGTCGAGAGTACCCTGGCACAGATTTACAAGAAGCGGGGCGAGCATGGTAGCTATGGTGGTCCGGCCTACTACATTGAAAGTGCATTGAAGAACCGGTTTGTGGCGATTATTTTTGCCCTGTCATTGATTATGACTTATGGTGTGGGCTTTAATATGCTTTGTGCCTACAATCTTCAATCTACTTTTTCCGGTTTTAGTTTCTATAATCCTGACCAGACCCCTTGGGTCATCGGTGGTCTGCTGGCTTTGACGGTAGGTTGGTGCATTTTCGGTGGTGGCCGGAGAATAATCAAGGCTACTTCCGCTTTGGTTCCGCTTATGGGTCTGTTATATGTTGTGGTTGCTTTTATAGTAACTGTAATGAATGCCGGTATGCTGCCAAGCATTTTTTCCACTATTGTAAATCAGGCGTTTGACTTTGAGGCAATTTTTGGTGGTTTCGCTGGTTCCTGCGTAATGTATGGTATTAAGCGTGGTCTGTATTCCAATGAGGCCGGTGTTGGTTCTGCACCAAACGCTGCTGCGGCTGCGGATGTATCCCATCCGGTTAAACAGGGCCTTGTACAGATGTTCTCAGTATTTATTGATACCATGCTTCTCTGTACGGCAACTGCCTTTATGTGCATGAGCTCCGGTGTAGAGCCTACCAAGGAGTTGGCCGGTGCACCATTTGTTCAGGCGGCTTTGGATGCAACTATCGGAGCTGGTGCTGGTGCGTTCCTGACGATTTCCATGCTGATGTTTGCCTTCACTACCCTGTTGGGTAATCTCTATTATGTAGATAACTGTCTGGCTTATGTAAATGGTGCTGTGCCAGGCAAGCTGTTTATGACTATCTATCGGTTACTGGCCTGCTTGGTAATTTTCGTAGGTGCTGGCCTTAGCATGGGGCTGTTGTGGGATTTGGCCGATGTATTGATGGGCTGCATGACCATTATCAACCTGCCGGTAATCGTACTGCTGGGCAATAAGGCAATGGCCTGTCTCAGGGATTATGAAGCTCAGCGTAATAATGGCGAAAATCCAGTTTTCTATGCCGAGAATATCGGTTTGACAGATAGCCTTGATTATTGGCAGAAATAATCTGCTGATAGCAGAAGCTAAATACTGAACGAGGTTAATCCAGGTTTCGTGGAAGAAATATGGGTTTGAATCTGGTAAAAAAAGAAAAAAATGCTGCCGATTATTCGGCAGCATTTTTGGTTTATTATTACATTTGACGGTAAACGCCGATGACCTTGCCAAGAATGGTGACATTCTTTTCGTAGAATGGTTCCATGGAGTCGTTTTCCGGCTGGAGACGGAATTGATTTTTCTCCTTGAAAAACCGCTTTACGGTGGCGGTTTCGTTGTTCACCAGTGCTACAACTATATCACTGTTGTTGGCGGTATTCTGTTGGCGGACCATAATGTAGTCTCCATCAAAAATACCGGCATTTATCATACTGTCACCATCGATTCTCAGCATGAATGTTTCGCTGGTGGTACCCAGCAGTCCCTGCGGAAATGCAAATACCTCCTCAACATTCTCTTGGGCCAGGATAGGTGTACCAGCAGTAACCGTCCCAATCAAAGGAACATTTACTGTGCGCTCCCAAGGCTTGTCTTCCAATAAATCAATGGCACGAGGTTTGGTTGGGTCACGGCGAATAAGGCCGGCTGCCTCCAACTGATTGAGGTAACCGTGAACAGTAGAACTGGATTTCAGGCCAACTGCCTTGCCAATTTCACGAACGGATGGTGGGTAGCCCTTTTCGATTAAAAACTCTTTGATGTACTTGTAGATCTGATCCATGCGTTCATCTGCACAGCGTTTACGACCCATATTTCACACCCCTTATGTAAATTATCTAGTATTAGTATAGCACATATATGTTCTATTGCAAGTATTTTTCAAACAAAAGTGCTAAATTTAAATTGCCATTAACATACTGAAAAAGAGAGGAATATTTTCGTCTTTCTGGAAGAAAAATTTGAACAATTGCGTTATAATAACAGGAGTGGAAGGAGTTGATTTGATGGCAGAGCTTGAGCGCATTGAAAGCCTTGCTAACGCAAAAATAAAGCTGGCAGCAAAGCTGCATTCCAGTACGCATCGTAAGACTGAGAATATGTTTGTGGCAGAGGGAATAAGGCTGGCTGAGATGGCCCTGAAGGCTGAGTGGCCAGTTGAATATGCCCTCATTTCCGATACAGCAACAGAAAATGAGCGGGCCATGGCAATTGTTACTGCGCTACAGGAAAGAGAGTGCAGTGTATATCAGGTAGATGACAGGGTATATGACAAGGCTGCTGATACGGTTACTCCTCAGGGGTTGCTTTTGGTAGTTAGAAACCGTATTTTTTCGTGGCAGGAACTGCTGCGGTCCAAGGAAGGCACGGCTCCACTTATCGTTGTTTTGGATGGGATACAGGATCCGGGTAATGCCGGTACGATTATTCGTACTGCGGAGGCACTGGGCTGTACTGGAATTGTTTGTATGGAAAATACCGTGGATGTTTTTTCCGATAAGGTTGTAAGAGCCTCTATGGGAGCTGTGTTTAATATTCCTATTATCACTAATGCTCATCATGAAGAAGTAATAGATGTGTGTCACGACAATGAAGTTTCGCTGGTGGCAACGGCACTGGAGGAAACGGCCATACGACATTATCTGGCGGACTATGTAAGCCCTTGCGCCATTGTGTTTGGCAACGAGGGGAATGGTGTATCAGACCGTATGTTAACTGATGCAGATCAAAAGGTATATATTCCAATGTCCGGTCAGGCTGAGTCACTGAATGTATCGGCGGCAGTGGCCATCTTGCTGTACGAGGCATACCGGCAGCGGTCAATATTGTAATTTAGTGGGCAGTTTACCCAAGGGAAAGATAGTAGGAGACTGCGTATGATTTATTTGGATAACGGGGCAACCACCTTCCCGAAGCCTGAGGTGGTTTATCAGGCTGTAGACCGGTTTGCCAGAACGGCGGGAGTGAATGCTGGCCGGGGAGCCTATAAGGCCGCCCGGGAGGCCACCGCAATGATTGGTCGGGTAAAAAATATGCTACTGAGCCTGATTGATGCCAGAGAACAGGCGGAAGTGGCCTTTACCCCTTCGGTGACCATTGCATTGAATATGGTTATCAATGGTGTGGGACTGACCCACGGTGATGTGGTATATGTTTCACCCTATGAGCACAATGCGGTATTACGGCCCCTGCATCTGCTGCAAAAGCGGATTGGCATTACGGTGCGGGAATTACCACTGACTGATGATTTGGCCATCGATCTGGTGGCCACTGAACAGGCCTTTAAGCAGGAACCACCCCAGCTGGTCTGTGTTACAGCCATAAGCAATGTGACAGGCTATGTACTGCCAGCTCGGGAAATATTTCTTTTAGCCAAGCAACATGGTGCTTTCACTCTGCTGGATGGAGCCCAGGCGGTAGGCCTGTTGAAAATTCGTTTTGCTCAGACTATGGCAGATGTGATTACCTTTGCTGGGCACAAGACCTTGTACAGCCCCTTTGGTATCGCCGGGATGTATATCAAAAACGGAGTGGATTTACAGGAGTTTATTGTCGGAGGCAATGGTATTAAATCGGAAAATCCCGAGATGCCGCAATATATGCCGGCCAAACTGGAAAGTGCCAGCATGGACAGTGTGGCTATTGCCGGCCTGGAAGCCGCTTTGGAATGGCTCAAAAAGGTGGAGCCATGGGAGCAGGAAAGCAGGTTGGTAGCCTATCTGCTAACCAAATTGAAAAAAGTTCCGGACATTACTATTTATGGGGCCCCTGCTGACGCTGACGGTCAGGCTGGGGTTATTTCCTTTAATATAAAAGGGTTTAGAGCCAATGAAGTGGCGGCTATACTGGATTACAAATATGATATAGCGGTCAGGGCCGGTCATCATTGTGCCGGCCTTATCCATAGGTATTTGAATAATAAGGCGTATGATGGTACTGTAAGAATCAGTATTGGTATGTTTAATACCAGGAAGGATATTGATACTTTCATATCATCATTGAGGGCAGTTGAGCGAAAGGTACTGAAAAATATTGATAATGATATTTTGCGGGGCAACTGCTAGAAAGTAAGGATGGCTGTAAGATGGGGAGGAAGTAAGTGTGAATTATCCCAAGCTGTTTTCTGAAGGACGAATCGGTCCATTGGTGTTAAAAAATCGCGGTATTATGATGCCCATGGCGACTGACCTGGCCGATAAGGATGGATTGGTAACCAAACGGCAGATAAGGTATTATCAGGAACGGGCCAAAGGTGGATTGGCCATGATAATCAACGAATACACGGGCGTGGATGATGTGGATAGCATCCCGTCCATTCATAATTTACGTATTGCCAGAGATTATCATACTACGGCTATGGAAGAATTGGTGGACGCCGTGCACATGTATGACTGCAAGATTGTGGCGCAGCTACACCATGGTGGAGCCACATCCAATCCCCAATTCACTGGGCGGCAGAATCTGGCCCCAAGCGCAGTGCCCATTGCGGATGGTCGCCCCATGCCTAAGGAGATGACTCTGGAAGACATAAAACGGGTGCAGGAGAAATTTATTGATGCAGTTGGTCGATGCAAGAAGGCTGGGTACGATGCGGTGGAACTCCACGGGGCCCATGGCTATCTTATTGCTCAATTTTTCAGCAAATACTATAATCGGCGGCAGGATCAGTATGGTGGAAGTGCCACGAACCGAGCCCGCTTTCTGACCGAGATTATTGCCGGGATTCGGAAAAGATACGGCAATTATCCGATTCTGGTTCGGATGTGTGGTGATGAAATGACTCCGGTGGATGGCTTCTTGACCCTGGCGGAAGGCATTGAAATTGCCCGTATATTGGAAAAAGCCGGTATTGATGCCATCAATATCAGTAACGGCAGTGCCCGCAACGGTGATGCCAACTGCGAACCATTTTCCTATAAGTCTGGTTGGAAAAAACATGTGGCCAAGGCCTATAAAGAGGCCCTTAATATACCGGTGATTGCCACTAATACCATAAAGGATCCCGAGTTTGCTGAACAATTGCTGGAAGAAGGCGTCTGCGATTTTGTGGGACTAGGTCGTTCCCAGTTGGCCGATCCGTATTTTATGCTGAAAGCAGCCAGCGGGCAGAGTGAAGAAATCCGGAAATGCATCGGTTGCCTATATTGCCGGGAGCGGGTACTTAGGGATGCTATGCCAATTCGTTGCACGGTCAATGCCCGGACAGCCCGGGAAGTTGAATTTGACCAGCTGGAAAAGGATGGTAACGGGCAGACTGTGGCTGTTATCGGCGGAGGGCCAGCCGGAATGGAAGCGGCCCGTGTCCTAGCCCTGCGTGGTTTTGAGGTGCACTTATTTGAGAAGACACAGCAGCTGGGAGGAACTCTAAATATTGCTGATAAACCAGCGTTTAAAGAAAAGCTGACTCAATTGACCAGAACCATGACGGCACAGCTGAACCAATTGGGGGTTATTATAAAACTCAATCAGCTGGCTGATGCAAAGACGATTCGGGGGATAAAACCAGTGGCCATTGTGGTGGCCTGTGGCGCAGAGCCGGTGGTACCTAAGCTGCCAGGGGTGGATGGGAATAATGTCTATCTGGCGGAGGAAGTTGTTGCCGGTCAGGCGCAGCCTGTTGGCAAAATCGCGGTGGTGGGCACTGGACTGACTGGCCTTGAAACGGCGGAAATGCTATGCAGTGCTGGCCACGAGGTTGCTTTGGTGGAAATGGCTCCGGAAATTGGCCCGGGGATTTTTCCTGCGATCCGCAATGATGAGTTGGGCCGGTTGCTTTCCCATAAGCCAACGGTTTATGCGGGCCATAAATTGTTGGCCATTGATGTTAGGAGCATTACCATGGAGAATATGTCCAGCGGTGAAGAAGTGCAAATTGAGGTGGATAGCGTGGTGCTGGCTTTAGGAGTGCGACCACGAAAACAGATATATGATGAGTTGAAACAGGCTTTCCCGGATATTGAAATAAGAGCGGTAGGAGATGCCCGCCGTGGTGGACGCATTGGAGATGCCATCCGGGATGGATTCGAGGCAGGCTATACCTTGGGAAAGGGTAGTGGCTCTATTATTTAGAAACTAAGATTTAATATTTTTAATGGTGTGTCAGGATATTGGCACATTAAAAAGGGACTGTCGTCTGATGAAATGATATCAGATACGGCAGTCCCTTTTTTAGGGAGTGTTATTCATCAAAATTTCGGTTATGGTTGAAATGACCCGGGTTGGCCACCGGAGCAATGGTACTTACCCAGCGGTTAGTGTAGTTGAAGAACCCGGCCACAAAGGCAGCCTCCAAAATCTGGTGGTCATCTAAACCAACAGCCCGTAGCTTGTCCACCTGCTCCTGACCTATTTCCTGGGGATGAACAGTGACATACCAGGCATATTCGCACAGAGCGTAGTCAACCTTGGACAGCTCTGATTTTGCGGCCCGGAAATTGTGGCTGATGGTATCTACCAGCCGGGCATTTTTCCACATTCCTCGGAGATTGTCACCGTGGGTAGTGAGACAATAATGGCAGCAATTGTAGGAAGATACCACAACGCCAATCATTTCTTTTTGGGCATCGGTAAGATAGCAGGTATCATTATAAAGTGACTGCTTAAGATTTAAAAAACCGATGTATTCCTTGGCGTTTAGCGGCAAGATTTTAAACAGGTTATTTATAAAGCCCCAGTTTTTCATCATGGCTTTGACATTTTTGTCAAAGAGCTTGTATTCCTCATCGGTCATCTCGGCCCGGTCGGGCTTTTGCAGCCGGGAAAGCTGCTCATCAAATTTTAATGCCATATCAAATCTCCTCCTACAAAACAGGATAATGCTTTATTCAACAGGTGCAATGGCGAAAACACGGGCCGGGAAGCCTGGACCATCTTTCAAACGAGGGAAGCTGGTTACGATAATAGCACCGGTTGGTGGCAGCTGATCCAGATTGCGCATTACTTCAATCTGGAACCGGTCCACCGACAGGATGTACTGCTCGCCAGGATATGGGTAGGCCCCTTCCTTGGTAGTTACAAAGCCAGGGTCAGTATCCGCAGGTTCGTGACCAATAGCACCGATATTACGCTCCTCTACCAGCCACTGGATAGCCTTCACATCCCAGCCCGGATAATGAGGAACACCATTTTCGTCTGGATT
The DNA here is from genome assembly GCA_902786545.1 of uncultured Anaerovibrio sp. Lineage (GTDB taxonomy): Bacteria > Bacillota > Negativicutes > Selenomonadales > Selenomonadaceae > Anaerovibrio. The sequence continues at coordinate 35,935 of CADACU010000008.1, read as the reverse complement.
GTCCAGATTGCTTTTCTTGTACCAGTCGGAACGGAAGGCTACAAAAGAACCCTCAGGAATTTTGCCATACTGTTCTTCCCAAGCCTTAATATCATCAATGGTTAGGATAAAATCAGGATTATTGGCGCATTCAGCGGATTTGTCGATAACCACCAATGGGAATACCAGCTCATTTACCTCGATGTCACCAAGAGAACGGCCGTTACCATGGAAGTGGACTGGTGCATCCACATGGGTGCCATACTGACCAGCTACGCTATATTGATAAACCCGCATTGGTGCCAGCTTATCTTCAGGTGTGCCGTCAGTATAATCAAAGAGCAAATCCTGCTGGAGCGGCTTAAACCCATACCAATGGGGTGTTTCCGGGCTCAGCTCATGGGTCAGATCTACCCACTTGTATTTAGGACTCTTTAAATCAGATACCAGTTTCCATAATTCATTGTTTGCCATAGTTATTCCTCCTTAAATCATGCACAGGGGGGAAAAGCCTCTTGCATCGTTAAAAAAATTATTTATTGTCAGTCAATGGCTACTGTCCAGCCATATTTATCAGCTTCCTTGCCCCACTGGATACCGGTGAGGTAATCGTAGAGCTTTTGGGTAAGTTCACCAATGGTGAAATTGTTGATAGTCACCTCGTCACCCTTGTAGTTCAGGGCCCCTACCGGGGAGATTACAGCTGCTGTACCACAGGCAAAGGCTTCCTTTAGGGAACCATCGTGGCCAGCGGCCATCAGGGTGTCAATATCCATACGCTCTTCCCGGACCGTAACGCCCCAATCCCGCAGTATGTGGAGAATGGAGTCACGGGTGATACCCGGCAGAACAGTACCTTCCGTTGGCGCGGTCCAGAATTCGCCGTTAATAGAGTAAACAAAGTTCATACCGCCGGCTTCTTCCACATATTTTCGTTCAGCACCATCCAGCCACAGTACCTGGGAATAGCCCAGCTTTTCTGCCTTTTCCTGACCAATCATGGCACCGGCATAGTTACCACCGCACTTGGCAAAACCGGTACCACCCTTTACGGCCCGAACATATTCATCCTCTACCAAAATCTTTACCGGATTTATACCTTCAGCGAAATAAGCGCCTACTGGACTGAGAATAATGGCAAAGGTAAAACGGGTGCAGTTGTGCAGGGCAATCTGGCCCTCGCTGGTGAACATAAACGGTCTGATATACAGGGAGGTGCCTGGCTCGGAAGGTACCCAGTCCTCATCCACGCGGACAATGGCCTTACAAGCCTCGACAAACAAATCCACCGGAACCTCCGGCATGCAAAGGCGCTTGTTGGAGTTGATTAACCGCTTGGCATTCATATCCGGCCGGAACAGATGGACTGAACCATCCGGATAACGGTAAGCCTTTAAGCCCTCAAAGGTTTCCTGAGCATAGTGGAGGGCAACGGCATCCGGCTCCATTGGAATAGGCCTATAGGGAACTATTCGGAAATCGTGCCATCCCTGTTCCGGATTGTAATCCATCAAAAACATATGGTCAGTCAGATATTTGCCGAAGCCCAGGGCCTTTTGGTCCGGCTTGGTTTTTGGCTTGGTTGTACGCTGAATTTTGATATCCATAAAAACACTCCCCTTAAAGAAATTAAAAACATATCAATATGCTATGTTTATAAATATATAATAAAAAATTTTTATGTCAAGTAAAAAAGTGAAAAAATGAGACAAAAATGTAAAAAAATAAAAAATATTAAAAGAAAAAATGTAAATTGAGATATGAATGTATTGCTTACAGAGTACATTTATGTTAAAAAATATTACTTAATAATGAAAAAGATGTGACCAGAGAAATCATTGGTCACATCTCGTCTTTTAGTATATATACTGCCAAAATGCCGTTACATATGGCAATGTGGAGTTTTTGTTCTCCCGGCTTTAGTTCATTGCTGACCGCATATGGCGCATTTTGCTTCAGCTCAGCGTTTTTCAGCTCCCAATATAGTCCCCGGGTAGTGACTCCCTGCACAGTATCGGTGACTGGGAGCAAGGAAATCGCCTTGGGGATGAAATCAGGAATGATGGTAATTTCTTCATCAGGATAAATAAAAATAATTGTTTCTTGTTCGTCAGTAATACAGCCCTTGTTTCCTGTGTATCCAAAGGAGAAGATGGTGCTGTAGGTGTGGTCAAACCGTTTGCCTAAGGCACCGGTCAAAATAGTGTAGGCATTTACTTCCTTAGCCTTGGCCAGGGCTGCCTGAGTATCAGTAAAGTCTTTTCTCGAGTTAAATTGTTCAGTTGATGCACCATTTTTTTTGGCCCAAATTAGGCTATCCGTCTGGCAGCTGTCAAAATCACCCAGCACAAGCTCCGGTATCAGATTATTTTGGCAGCATATATCCACCCCGTGATCAATGCACCAGATTTTCCGTCCCACGACCAGCTGCTGTAACCAGCTGCCCTTTGGCTGCCGGCCACCTCCGATCAGCACCAGCTGTTTCTGCTGGGGTGAGGCTGAGTATTCTATTTTTATTTCCGGTAAATTAACAATTGAGCTCATGATATCACCCATAATGTATAAGTCTGTTTCGATATATCAATATCATCCTACTACAGTAGGTCAGATAAGGCAACTTGCATTATTTGGAATTTAAACTGCTGGTTTAAAACCAGCAGTATTTTTTTGCGTACAATAGGGTGAAAAACAATAAAGCATTAAATATATGGGGGGATAGATATGATTTACATCTATTTCAAGGCAAGATTTCGGCCATCTGTGGCAATTGAAGATAATAATCCGGAAAAATATACTTTTTTTGAAGATATTGATAAAAATGATAAATACGAAAGAAGAAAGTGTATACAAAAGCTGAATAATATCATGCGGCATGATAAACATGGTTATGACATTATATGTTTGGGGTCGCAGGATCCAGGTACTTTGGATATGATTGTTGCATTTAAACAACGCACTGATGTAGTCAACATGAAGGAAATTTTGGATAAGGAGACTGAGTGGATATGGAAAGAACTGCAGATTTCTTATGACGGGAAAAATGATGCCGGGGAATGGAAAAATCACATTATTGAAGTAATGGAAAATACTATAAAAAGAATTACCTGGCAGGAAACCGGTAATAGAATTTTTGGTGGCCATGAGGATGACTTTCTAAGTGATGGGTACAGAAGGGTGAAGGATTATGGTCTTGAAATTGTAGTTGGTAACAGATTTAGGAATCGTACAGGAGTAGCTGTTGAGTGGAATATACGCAAGTGTGGCCTGAAGATAGACAATAAAGACGCTGCCTTAAAGCGTGCTGCCAGGCTGGCAGTGGATGACAGCTTTATGGCTGAAATTGATAGGATTTATGATGAGTCAAATCCACAGAAATTCTGTGGTATCCCAGTACATTATCAAATTACAGTGGAAAATCAGCAGGTGGCTGAGCAATATATTGATTTGCTGGTGGCAGCCTTATATAACCAAAAACGCCTTTTGACGGATGAGATTGCCCATCTTCGACTTAGTCCAAAGTGCAGAAGAATGTCCTCGGAAGATGTAGATATAGTTCATCATATAACGAATGGTTTTTATGGTGGCGTTATCGTACTGGAGCGGGACATAAGGGATATTAACGGTACATTATTGAGGTATTTTGAAGATACTGTCAGTGAGCATATAAATGAAAAAATCATGGAAAGCTTCAAGAATGTAATGTTTATATTTTATAAACACAAATTTGAAGAGACAATTATAGAGGATGATTTATCAGATGATAGAGAAAGAATGAATATTGTTAAGCTCTCTGAAGGATATGCCAATCGGGCCACTGCAAAAGAGTATTTAAAAGAATTGGCCGCTACCAGTGATTTCCCTCAGTACATGGATGATGCTGAATTTGAAAAAGTATTGCCTGTGGGAAATCAGATTACCTGTTCAGAAATATATAATGCTTTTGAGTGTTGGAATGACAATGTAATGAAAAATAAAGCCTTCATCTGCTATAAGGAAATAATGTCTAAAAGTGAGTTGAAGATAAAAAAGCACAATGAAATGGACAACGACCCATATGTTGAATTGCAGGAAATGATAGGGTTGGAAAGGGCTAAAGCATTGGTTGATGATATTCTTATGGGACAGGAGCTTAGAATACTGAAAGAAGCCAGGGGCTTCACTACCAACCGGGGATCCCACCATATCCTTTTTACCGGTAATCCGGGTAGTGCCAAAACCACTGTGGCCAGGCTTTTAGCTAAAATTTTGTATGATAGGCGTGTTACTACCAATCCGCGTCTGCTGGAATGTGGACGGGGGGATATTATAGCAAAATATGTGGGCCATACAGCAGATAAGGTGCGCAAGCTTTTTGAAAAGGCCGAAGGGGGAGTGCTGTTTATTGATGAAGCCTACTCCCTGGTGGATGACCGCCGGGGACTATATGGTGATGAGGCCATTGCTACCATAGTGCAGGAAATGGAAAATATGCGAAATAAAGTTATTGTGATTTTGGCCGGCTACAAGCAGCCAATGGAGAAGCTCCTTCAGGTTAATGAAGGCCTTCGCAGCCGTATTGGCTTTCATATTGATTTTCCTGATTATAATGCAGATGAGATGACGGAAATTATCAAATTGATGGCTTCCAAGCAGAACTATGTAATTAGTGGCAAGGCAATTCAGCGGTGTCATGAAATTTTTGTACAAGCATGTACCAACGAGGAGTTTGGCAATGGCCGTTTTGCCAGGAATTTATTGGAACAGGCCATTCTTCATCAGGCCAGACGCCTTTTGACAGCACATAATCGCAATAAGGAGTCAATTACAGACAAAGAACTGCGTCAACTTGAGATGGAAGATTTTGATGTAAATGCTGTGGAACGGTATAAAAAACAGGACCGGTTAAGTATAGGTTTTATTGCCTGAAATGAGGTGGGACAAATGCAGCTTTACTATATATATGACTGTGAAACCGGCACCTGGCAGGAGTCCCAGGCGGAGTGGGTGAAGGATGACATTGAAAAAATACCCGTAGAGCCGGTATTTGCTGACAGTAATCAGGATGATATAGACCGGTTACTGACGGAAAGTAAAGAGCACACTCTTTTCGCCTATTCAGGAAACAAATCAAAAAAACCTTACTACCAAGTACGGAAATATTCCAAATATGCCGTGGCCCGGTGGCGGGTTCAGCTTTTTGAAAAGCAGCAGACAGCCATTATCATTGCTGATGTTTATGTCTTGGATGAAGGAGTGATTATACGAAGGTCTTACAGGCAGTTATCTTTACGGCTTGATTATGGTCAATGGAAATATACGGCGGTACCAACTGATGAGGTTTCGGTTTTGTACAGAGGCAATAGTTATTCCAACAAATGGGATTGGGTGGATGATATTGGCTCGTATAACTATTCTTATACTGCCTATCCCCGTCTGCCGGAGAATATTGGCAACAGGGTTATGGATTTTCTGAAAAAACTGGCCAGGGCGGAGTTCGGTTTTGTACCAACGGTGCCAAAGAATATTCCCGTGAATCGCCTGCTGAGGTACTTTGTCCAGTTTCCCCTGGATGTTAATGTAGGATGGTATGTTGACCTTTTTGGGTATGATTTTAAGCGGAAGGTTCATCGTAATAATGACAGTAATTTTGAACTGGTCTGTGATTATCTGAATCTGCCCAGTGCTAAGAGCCTTAAAAAGGCCTATCATAGCAATGGACGGGTATTGCTTCTGTGTTATTTCCTTACCCGGGTTGGGCTAAGGGATGTTAATGCCTGGCAGCAGTTTTACAGTTTGACGGAAATAATGGGGGTGGATATTGGCCGGTTGGGATTGGATAAATATGGTGAATTGTACATTAAAAGTGGACATAGATACGATCATGTCTGGTGGGGGGATACTTGGAACCATTTGCTGTATAACATTGAGCGGGAATCTTTTTTTGAAGAGTGGCATCTGCTGGTAAACTGGCTTTCAGAACGCTGGGGAACCAAGCGGGCTGGGGAAATAATTTATCAGGTGATAGTCGATATGGACCCTATGGTACGGGATACATTGAATAAGTGGAAAAACAATTATATGAATGAAATGCTTCAGGAGAACTTCGTTCAGGCTATCCACCGATACGGCTTCACACGGGAAACCCATGATATAGCTTTTCCGCCCCAGCCTCAGCCTGTTAATCGTGTTGTGCAAAGGACCTTCGATTATGAAGCACATTGCCGTCGAATGATGAGCATTGAGTTTGAACTTACTAAGACGGAGCTGAGCCGGGTAGAAGAAACGAAGGATGGAACCTTTCGTATCGCTCACTCCGGGGCGGAATTGAAGGAGGTAGGTGCATTATTTCATAATTGTGTGTTCAGTTATACTGAAATGATGAATAATAAAATGTGCACAATCTACTATCTTGTACAACAGGGAAAAGCCAGAGCCTGTCTTGAAGTCAGGGACAAGATGATAATGCAGGCTTCCGGCCCATGCAACCGCAGGTTGGATAAGGATGCCACAACAGCGGTGCTGGAATGGGCCGTAAGACACAAGTTAAAGCTGGGTACATACTGCATGAGGGGGCATTAGGGAGTGGATATGGGATTTACATTTTATGGATTTTGTGGTAAAATATAACCAAAAATTTTTATGGGTTAAATGATAATACATACAGACTGAAGGTGGTGTGGCTTATGTATAAAATGGTTTATATCCCGGAAATTGATGCGGTGGCCAGCGGATACCGTCTGGGTGAGCTGATGCGGGACCATGGATATTCGGTAAATGATTTGGCCCTGCACTTAAAGGTGTCTCCCCAGACCATCTATAAATATATCCGTGGGGAAGCATATCCAAAGACCGCCCACCTGCTGGCCCTTTGCTATCTGCTCAGGTGTGATTTAAAGGATTTGTATGTATATAAAAAGGATGGCAATAAGGCTTTTGACGAAGATTTTTGCGTTCATATTATGGATTTGCAGTAAAAGCTATCAATATCATATGAATGATTGCAGCTATGTAGTTGACGGGGAGAGATATATATGATTATCGATTATGAAGATTTTCAGGAGCTGGCCTCACAGGGGCGGTCCAAGGACAAAAGGGGGTGGCGTGAGCTCTTTATCAAGCTTACCAATGATGATGCTTTGGAGTTTTCCATATATGACGAGCAGGAGAAGTATAACTACCGGGTTCTGGCCGCAATTGTGCTGCTTCACAGGCGGTATGGGAGCTGGGAAAAACTGAAGGCGGAGTTGGCTGCCAAATATCCCATGGCCGAAATGGATAATTTTTTGGCCGGCTACAGTGAGCTGGAGTGGTGTAATGACAAAAATATACAAAAAATTGCCAATCGACTGTCGGTAAATGACTTGATCACCATTATGCTGTGGTACAGCCGGTGGCGGCGGGAGCAGGAAAGCGTGCTTATCCACAACTTCCGGCTGAGCTGCTCGACTATGGTGTGTTTCCGCAACCGGCTGGTGGATTGTACGGTGAAGGCCGCCTTGGCGACGGTCAACGGCTTGCCGTTAAATGTGAATGCTATGTCACTGGACTGCCTGTTGGCTATGCTGGAGACACTCAGTGAGCCGGAGTGGGCTGGAAAACGGTTTTACTATATGGATGTTCCAGAGCCGGCCAGCATGGTGGAAAATGAGGCGGGCGATAGCCTGGCCCAGTCCTTGCTGGTGCTGGAGGCGCTGGATATTCATCCAGAGGAATTAACGGCCGGGGGCGAAACGGCCTCTTTGGCCGTGTTCCCGGATTATAACGGTCATTATCGTCGGCTGAAGCTGGAAAAAAAGATAGCTGAATGGTTTGACGCTTTGGTGGGGAAGCACCTGGAAAAAATAGGTGATACCGGAGAAGTGGCCCTTATCCTGGATGGCAGTTGGACTGACAATAAGATAGTTCAGCCTCTTATTGATGAGTATATGGCCAAGGGGCAGATTAAGTGTATTTTTAACATTCCGGGAACGGAGCACACCAGGGATAAGACGGAAGGTCAACGGCTGGTGGAACTCAGATGTGTGGTCTTTTCCCGGCAAAGCAGCAATGACAAGGTGAAGGTAGTTGACCTGTCAGATTTGCTGACGGGGAAGGAATACAGAGCATTGGCTGATGAACAACGGCTGATGGCACTGGAAACCACTATTAAAAAGCGGTTTCAGGCGGATGGAGAAAATGCTGCCTGGGTGGATAAGGAGTTCTTTTTGAGGCAGGCCAATGCCTATGATCCGTATTATTGCAATAGTGTCCTGTATCTGGAGCGGTTGCAGCAGGAGGGTAAATATGTTTCCCTGGAGCAGCTGGTGGGAAAAGCGCCAATAGCGGATAAGCTGGTGAAAGACGGGATAGTTGCCCCGGATATGATGTCAGTGTTCCGGCCGGTGTCCATGGGCCAGTTGGGGATTGTTAAGAAGAGTCTGACCGGAATGGGGCAGGAAGGTTCCCAGGAGAACAAGACACTGGTGTATATTGTAGCGGCCAAGCATATAAAAAAGGGTGAACTGCTGGCGGGTGATGAATCCTTGGACAGCATATGGGTTGGCCCGACAAAGATGGAAAAAATACAGCGGTATATCTTGCAGCCCGGCGACTTGCTGGTATCCCGGATTGGGGCGGCTGATGTGGCGTTGGTCACCGAGGCGGATATAGCTGGCCGGGTGCTGGTGGCAGCCGACTCGCTGCATATTATCCGTTGCACACCGGAAATAATGGAAAACCAGTCACTGATCATGAATACCCGATTTATGTATATGTACCTGCGGAGCAAGGCAGGCAAGCGTCAATTAAACAGTCTTACTGACGGATGGGAGATTAACCTTTTGACTATGAAAAAAATGTTGACCCTGAAATTTCCGACGGATGAAACCATCATAAAGGAAGTTACGGACAAGTGGCACCAAATTCAGGCCGCAAAGCAGCTGATTGATGGTTACATAAAATCGGCGGATGAAATTTTGAAAATATAATTACAGAATAACAGCCTTTCTGATACCCCATAACATCCGGGTGATGTTGTGGGGTATTTTTTTACCATTGACTTTTTGGTAAAATTTTGGTATAATATTACCAAAGATAAAAAATGGTAAAGGAGATGGCTCGTATGGGAGAAGTTTTTGACAAGACTGCTAATAGCATTTTCAATGATGTTCGTATGGCGCATTCACAGCTGGCTGATTGCAGTAATGAAGAATTGCTGTCCAGACTGGCCGACGATGAAGACCTTCTAAATTATTTTATATCTAAAAATGAAACCTTAATCTGGAGTGTTATTTACCAATTTAACTCCAGATATCAGGTAAGAAACTTTTGGCAGGATGATAGTTTGAGGCAGGAACTGTTCCAGATTGGTTTGATCAAGTTTTATGAGTGTATCAAAAAGTTCAGCCCTAAGCGGGGGAGACGGTTTTCTACCTTTGTTTACAAAGCCATTCATAATAGTTTGATAAGCTACTGCTTTGGCAATGAAAACCGTTTCCGCTTTTATGAGATTTTATCCCTTGATGGAGATGAACTGACAATGATAGCTTCTTCAGCCAAGTTTTCGCCAACACATAATTTGGGCAGTGAATTCCTTTATCAGTCATTGGCTGTATTGAGCCAATTGGAGCAGGCGGTTATTTGTATAAAAATGGATCTTAACCCGACAGCGATGCTTGCCCGGTATGATTTAAGCCCTTTTATTAGAAAAGCCCGTGCTTTAACGAAAAACCAGTTTTATAGTATCTATTCCCGGGCTATGATGAAGCTGAAATCGGATCATCGGGCCATGGCCAAGCTTACGGATGCCTATGAATGTCTGGTAGCCTAGTATTTAACGAAAAGGGAGGCTCCCACTATGGATATATCAAATATACATTACTCAACTAATTGTCAGAGTTGTGGATATATTGTTGAAATAACCCAGGATATAATCCGTCAGGAAGGGGTTGAATGTGATGCTTGTGGCCGGCATATCAGCCTGTGGGAGTTACCGGATAAGACCCTGGTCAAAAAAATTATGGAGATAAGAAAGAATGAGCTATACATGCTTTGGGAACAGAAGAAAAGGGAATATGATGAGTTTTCTAAAGTATTGCAGGATTTAAAAAATAAGTTGGATTGTCTTAACTATCCATATGAGTTTATCTTTTTGCGGCAAAGTCGGAAAGAGGATTTGCAGGATAGAATTGCGGCCCTGGAACCGCAGGTTGCGGCCATAAAATGCACCACGGAAGATATTTACAATCATTATGCTGGAATAAAAAATCGGTTAAATAGACTGTGAAAAGCAGCCCGGGAGAGGGGGAACGGTTATGAATAATGAGGCTTCCGGCTGTGGGTGCCTGATAATGTTAGTGATAGTAATACCATTTTTGTTTACCTGCCTGGAGCATGTGGGAATGATCTTTTCCATGCCTACTACCAAGGATTATATGCAGGATTGTTATCGGCAAAAGGCTTTTGATGAGGCCCATGAAATGGCAGCATCCCAGGAAAGGAAATACTGGGAGGGGCTGGGATATTCTGCTGAAAGAGATCTTAAATACTATGAGGTATATATCATTGAAAATAAGGATGAGTCTGAGAAGGAAGCTCTGCAGAACCGGACGGTCTATTTGGGGAAGGGGACTTATGAGGTAACGGCGGTGGTAGGTACCTATCTAGGTGAGACCAGAAATAACAAGTACGAACCGAAAACCAAGATTTACCGTGCCTACAAGGTCAGAATAAGCAGTCATCCGAAAAGGCGGTTTTATGGTACGGTAAATTTAAACTGGACTCAGGATTCCATTGTCCTTATGGAAACACAAAACAAGGGAACGCAGCTGGAATGCTGGCGTAAAGACCCGGGAAAAGGGGGTGGCAAATAATGACATTGTATAAATCATGTCGCCCTTTATACGATGCCATAAAGCTTGTCACCAATGATTTTGACGAAAAAAGATTGGAAAAATTGGGATGGGCTGTAAGCATCGTTATATGGCTGGCTATTATGTGGCTGGTTTGCCAAATCATTGATGATTACTTGGCTACTTGGTAAAAGGAGTTGGAAATATGAGCAGAGTGTTTTTGGATGTCATTTCTTATGAAGGGGATAGTAGTACCCTGATATACAAGTTTCCGGAAGCAGATTTTAATACTATGTCCCAACTGGTGGTGCATGAATCCCAGCAGGCGATACTGATGAAGGATGGTCGGATGCTGCAATCCTTTGGGCCGGGGCGTTATACTATGGATACAAAAAATATCCCGCTGTTGCGGGAGGTGGTGCAGATCCCCTTTGCTGATCATAAGACCCCGTTTCACTGCGAGATTTATTTTGTCAACCTTACCGAGCAGCTGAATGTAAACTGGGGAACCAACCAGGCGGTGGAGTATATTGACCCGACCTATAATGTGGTTATGAACATTGGTCTTAGTGGAACTATGAGCATTAAGGTCCATGACGGACGATTTATTCTGAAGCATTTAGTTGGAACCGAGGAATTGCTTTCTACGAAGGGGATAACTGGCTGGCTGAAGAATATTTGCCAGTCCAAGCTGAAGGCCTACATTGCCAATTATATGCAGCAGCCGGGGATCAGTATTTTTAATATGGATACCCAGCTAGAGAATATGAGCACGGCCCTTCAGGTGGATATGGGCCCTATAATTGCTGATTATGGTTTCAAGTTAATGTTTTTGACTGCCACTAATTTTGTCCGGCCACAAAATTGTGAAGGTTATAATAAGATAAAGGATCTTATGCTGCGGCAACGGGTGGCGGTGGATAATGCCCTGGTAGACCAGAAATTGGAACTTATTCAGGAAGACACTGAAGCGCAAAAACTGGTGATTGAGGCCAAAGGACTGGCGGAAAAACGGGTTATTGAAGGATATACCTATCAGCAGGAAAGGCAGTTTGACATAATGGAAAAGCTGGCGGCCAATAAAGGGATAGGGGACTTCAGTAACGCCGGTATCGGCATTGGTATGATGGCCAGTCTAGGCAATGTAATGGCCCCACAGATGACCGGTGTGTTGCAGCAGTCTATGCAGGCATCTCCGGCAACTGCCTCAGATTCTTCGTCGGGAGATAAGGTGTCATTCTGCATTTGTTGTGGCAGGCCGGTTAATAACGAGTTCAAATTCTGTCCATTCTGTGGTAAAGGAAAATGATAGAATTTGCTATATAATCATAAGAAATGATTTTAGGAGGAATTTATATGGCTACAATTTCCAAGGATACCAATGTTTGTGCAAGTTGCCGTTATTGGGGTGGGGAGCATCACTATATTGATACCTATGAAACAATGATTGAATATGAGCAGGAAACCGGCAAATGCCGTTGCCCACAGGCGACACCAAACGATCGGGCCCCATTTGATGGCTGCGGTTTTCATAAAGTGATGTAATTTTTACATATTCCTACAGATTAGGGATAAAATTCTGACAGTTTGTGATATAATATACCACGAGGTAGTATCGAGAACGGCTGTGAGGTGTATGCGATGAAACATATCCCTTATCTGTGTAATGATGTAAATGATTTTTCGCGCATTGTGGACGAATTTGCCAATATGCTGCCTGAACTGGGGAAATGTTCCTGCATTTTGGCTACTGTTTTTGTTGACATTAAGCTGAAAAAGAAAGCTCGGCAAATTATCAATAAGCTGCGGGAAACTTTGCCTAAGGTGAAAATAATAGGCGGTACGGTGTCGGCTAATATCACGGCAGGGGTCATTAACTATTATGGTGTTTCTGTGACATTTTCGGTGTTTGAGGAGTCCATGGTGGAGGTTTTGCCGGTTTATTGGGATGATGATGAAAGTGGGAAAATCGGCCGGGAGCTAACCGGACGGTTGATGCGTATGGAACAGCTGGTGGCAATCGGTATGTACTCGTCCGGCTATGCCATAAACATAGTGCCGTTTTTTAAGGAGTTATCCAAGCTGCCTTCTGACATCATTTTTTTTGGTGGAGTAGCGGATGATGGTACTGCTGATGGGCAGGGCTTTGTTTTTACAGGCAGTGATATTATTTACCGCGGACATGTAATGGTGGTGTTCAGAGGACGGTCTCTGCAGGTAAATGTAGGGTATAGCAGTGGCTGGCAGCCATTGGGCAAGATTATGACGGTTACCCGGCTGAGCAATCAGCACACCATATGCGAAATTGATGATGTTCCGGTGAAATCTATTTATGAAAAATATTTGGGGATTTCCAAATGGAATGAAGATTTTTTAAATGAAGCCGTAATGTTCCCATTTGTTGTAATGCGAAAAGGAACCTCCCTTTCCCGATTGCCACGCATTGTGGATGGTGATGGCAGTGCAAATTATGGAGCGGATTTTATATTAGGGGAGAAAGTGCGACTGGGCTACGGCAATCCGGAAATTATTATTCACGAGGCAAGAAATCTCCAGCATGATATGGTGAGATTTCAGCCAGAGGGAGTTTTTGCGGTAAGCTGCTGGGCCAGACAGGTTATGCTGAACATCGATGTGAACCAGGAACTGGAGGCTTGCCGGAAATCGGCTCCATCTACAGGGATTTACGCTTTAGGCGAGTATATCCGGTCACAGACTGGGGACATTTATATAAATAATATGAGCTTGTCGATTATTGGCTTCAGGGAAGGTGGCGTGACGAACAGCTTCTACGAAAGCAGGTCAATGGAACCTATCAGATTGGAACGGAGTAATAGTATCTTAAGCTATTTGATGCACTTTGTTCAGGCAGTGTCCAGCGAGCTGGAGGAAAGCAACCGACGGCTGAAGGCATTGGCGCACACCGATTTTCTTACCAACCTTTTAAATAGGGCTGAATTGGAGGCCGAGATGGAAAACATCCTGTACGACAATAAGTTCAGTGACACAGGTTCCGTCGTACTTATGCTTGATATCGATAATTTTAAGCAGATCAATGATAGCTTCGGGCATGATGCTGGGGATCGGGTGCTCAAGGGTGTAGCGGAGATAATACGCCAGAATATCCGGGCGTCAGATAGGGCTGGTCGCTGGGGCGGTGATGAATTTATCATTGTTTTCAACCGGACCAATATTAGCGTGGCCAAGCAAATTGCCATGCGCATACGGGAGAAGATTATGAACACGGCCATGGACTATAATGATTTCCAGATTACGGTCAGCATAGGCTTGGCCGGCACCCGGAAGGGGGACACGGTATTGTCACTGTTCCAGCGGGTGGATATGGCTATGTATAAGTCGAAAAATCAGAATGGAAAAAACAGTATAACAATTGGGTAAGGGATTAGAAGATGGGTATGCTATCGGTGAGAGCCGTTGGCGTGCCCATTTTTGTGTTGTGCGGTTTGGACTTTCAATATAATATGTGATAAAATTAAATGGTTATATATGAGTGTAGGAGGGTGTTTTAGTGGCACTGTTAGATATTGTTAAGGCTGGTGACCCAGGTTTAAAGCAGGTGGCTCAGCCGATAGAAAAAGTAGATGCTAAATTGCGTAAGCTGATGGATAATATGGCGGAAACTATGTACGCGGCCAATGGTGTTGGCCTGGCAGCTCCCCAGATTGGTCAGTCCATCCGTTTGGTGGTAATCGATGTGGAGGATGAAAATGGTCTGTTGACCATGGTTAATCCGGAGATTATAAAAAAAGAGGGTAACATTGTTGACCAGGAGGGCTGTCTCAGTGTGCCAAATGTATTTGGCGATGTGGAACGGGCTGAAAAGGTTACAGTGGAATTCCTCAACCGTTGGGGGAAGAAAAAACGCCTTACAGCCAGCGGCCTGCTGGCCCGGTGCATCCAGCACGAGCTGGATCATCTGGAGGGGGTACTCTTTATTGATGTGGCCAAGTCCATAAGACAGGGTGATAAGAAATGAGTAAATTGAAAACAGTTTTTATGGGAACGCCAGATTTTGCCGTGGATTGCCTGCGGGTAATGGCGGAAAAGACTGATGTGGTCATGGTAGTGACCCAGCCGGACCGGCCGAAAGGACGAGGACAAAAACTTACTCCTTCCCCGGTGAAGGTTCGGGCTTTGGAATATGGCCTGCCGGTTTGGCAGCCGGAAAAAATTAAGACACCTGATTGTGTGGCAAAGCTTGAGGAATTACAGCCTGATTTGATTGTGGTAGTGGCCTTTGGCCAGATTTTATCCCAGAAGATTTTGGATATCCCAAGATTAGGCTGTGTCAATGTACATGCTTCCTTGTTGCCGCGGTATCGGGGGGCAGCACCTATTCATTGGTCTATTATCAACGGGGAGACCGAAACCGGCGTTACCACTATGATGATGGATGCCGGGCTGGATACCGGGGATATGCTTCTTAAAAGCAAGACGGAAATCACCCCTGATATGACTACGGCGGAGCTGCATGACAAGCTGTCAGCCATGGGTAGTGCTTTATTATCGGATACGGTAGATGGTTTGGCGGCTGGTACTTTGCAGGGAGAGCCCCAGGATGGGAGCCTGTCCAATTATGCTTCCATGCTTACCAAGGAGACGGCCCATATTGATTGGAACAAATCGGCCCGGGAAATACATAACCTGGTCCGGGGATTAAACTCATGGCCAGTGGCATGGACTATGCTGGATGGTAAGAATTATAAGATTTGGCGGACCAGAGTATTGGCAGATAAAGCTGGTAAGCCGGGTGAGGTGCTGGAAACAACCAAGAAAAGCTTTGTGGTGGCAGCAGGCCAAGGTGCAGTGGAGATTTTGGAAATTCAGCCACCTAGCAGGAAGCGCATGGCCGCCGGCGATTTCGTCCGGGGGAATGGTATCGCTACAGGTGCTGTGTTTGAATGATTATATTCTGGATATATGAGGCAACAGGCCTTAGGTGAGGATGTTGACGGTTATGGATTGTATGGCAGAAAAGCCCAAGAAACGCCTGTTTATCGAGCTGATTTCCGGCAGCTATGCCGTGATGCTCGTTACCTTTTGGATGGTATGGTATATAACTTATCCTGGGCTATACAATATAAATGAATATTTGCCGGTGATATTTGGTGTTATTCTGTGCGGATTGCTGTTCCTTATGGGGTTTGGCATTGTGGGAATGGTATTTGGCATTTTGGGTTGGCCGTTACCGTCGCTATTTAAACGGCAGACCTATTCCCTGTTAAATATGCTGTTTTATGTGGTGCTGGACTCCGGAAAACTGTTGGGAATTGATCGGCGACGGATTGAATCATCTTTTGTGGCGGTGAGCAATGCCATTGTCCGAAACCGTCATTTAAAGGTCCTACCAGATCGGCTGTTGGTAGTAACACCCCATTGTTTACAACTGGCGTCCTGTCCTCACAAAATTACCCGAGACCATAATAACTGCAAACGATGCGGTGGGTGTAATATCGGTGATTTGGTGCAGCTGGCCGAGGAAATAGGTTTTCATTTCTTTGTGGTGACCGGTGGTACCTTGGCCCGGCAGAAGGTGAAGGAAATTCGCCCCAAGGCTGTGGTGGCCATTGCCTGTGAGCGGGATTTGACCAGTGGCATACAGGATGTATATCCGTTGCCGACAGTGGGCATTATGAATATTCGTCCCAATGGACCTTGCTACAATACCAAAGTTGATATAGAAGATTTTAGGCGGGTCATCACGGAGATAATTGATTTGCCTGACGCTGAAAAGTCAGGCAATAGTAAGGAGAATTAAATGGATAAAGCGCGGGCAAGGGCTTTAAAGATTATAAATGCGGTCCATGAACAGGAGGCTTATGCCAATGTAGCTCTGGCCAAGGAGCTTAGAAAAGGCGGTCTGAGTGATATGGACCGTCGTTTTGTTACTGAGCTGGTTTATGGAACGGTAAAGGCGGGCGAAACGCTGGATTGGATAATCCGCCAGTATATTAACCGGCCTCTCAGCAAGGTTGAGCCGATAATTCGGGATATTCTCCGCATGGGAGTTTATCAGCTGCGCTATATGGATAAGGTGCCGGCGTCAGCCGCCTGCAATGAATCGGTGGAGCTGGCCAAACATTGTGGACATGCCGGACTGGCTAAATTTGTCAATGGTGTAATGCGTACTATGGTTAGGGAACCGGAAAAGGGGGCATTTCCGGAAGGAAAGGGCAAGGCTACGGTGCAGCTGGCTTTGGCTCAGCAGCATCCGGAGTGGCTGGTTCGCCGCTGGATTAAGGAGTTTGGCTACGAAGAAGCAACCCGGCTCTGTGAATTTAACAATCAACAGGCACCGTTATCGGTTCGGACCAATACCCTAAAAACCAATCGTTTAGAGCTTATGCTGCAGCTGGTGGCAGCCGGCCTGGAATGTGAAAAGTCCTCCTTTACTAATGAAGGGGTAATTATAAAATCTCACGGTTCGCTGGATTCGTTGCAGGTGCTGCAGGAAGGGTATTGCCAGGTTCAGGATGAAAGCTCTATGCTGGTGGCTCATGTGGTGGATCCCCAGCCTAATGAGCTGATTTTGGATGTATGTAGTGCCCCTGGGGGCAAGACTACCCATATGGCGGCATTGATGGACAATCGGGGGCGGATCGTGGCAGGTGATATATACCAGCATAAGCTGGACCGGATTATGGACAATGCCAATCGGTTGGGAATATCTATTATTGAGCCTATGCTGATTGACGCCAGAGAAATTTGGCAGGAATTTCCACAACAGGCGGACCGGGTGCTGGTGGATGCGCCGTGTTCCGGATTGGGAGTCCTGCGGCGGAAACCGGATTCCCGATGGCGTAAGACCAAGGAGCTTTTGACAGAATTACCTAAGCTTCAGCTGCAAATTTTAAAAAGCGCCGGAGCGGCGGTAAAGCCTGGAGGATTGTTGGTGTACAGTACCTGTACCATTGCCCGGGAGGAAAATCAGGATGTGGTAAAGGCTTTTTTGGAGGTGGCCAGCGAGTTTTCACTGGTAAATGCCGGCGAAAGATTGCCGGTGCCCCGTACAGAGGATATGGTACAGCTTTACCCACAGCGGGATGGAACAGATGGGTTTTTCATCGCCTGTATGAGGAGAAAATAAATAGAAATGGAAAATTTATTTGGCAAAACACTACAGGAGCTGACTGAGATGCTTGTGGCTTGGGGAATGCCCAAGTTCCGGGGCAAGCAGCTGGCGGATTGGATGTATAAAAAAAGCATTACGGATTTTAATGCTATGCAGAACCTGCCCAAAGATATGCGGGAAAAGCTGGCGGCCAGCTGTGTTATTGACCGGGCCAGTCGGGTGGACCAGTTGGATTCGGTTGATGGGAAAACCTCAAAATTTCTGCTGAATTTCGCCGATGGCGTGGGTGTGGAAACGGTGCTTATGCGACAGCCATACGGCAACAGCATTTGTGTATCCTCTCAGGCCGGCTGCAATATGGGGTGTGCTTTTTGTGCCTCTACACTGCATGGCATGGTGCGTAATCTGACGGCTGGCGAAATGTTGGCCCAGACTTATTATATAAACGACCTGCTCAGTCAAACCGGGGAAAAGGTAGACACAATCGTAATCATGGGCTCCGGGGAACCGTTGACTAATTATGATAATGTGCTTAAATATATTCGGCTTCTTCATGAGGATTATGGCCTGGGTATGAGTTATCGCAGTATAACTCTGTCCACTTCCGGGATTGTGCCAAATATTTATCGGCTGGCAGCAGAGGAGATACCGGTTAATCTGTCTATTTCTTTGCATGCACCGGAGGATGCGCTGAGAAGTGAGCTTATGCCAATCAACCGAAAATATCCTCTTAGTGAGGTGGTCAAGGCTGGCCGGGATTATGGCGATACCACTCATCGTAGAGTTACCTATGAATATATTTTGATTGATGGAGTTAATGACAATATGAAGCAGGCCAAGGAATTGGTCGGGCTTTTGAAGGGCCAGCTGGCCAGTGTGAATTTAATTCCCATAAATCCAGTGGCAGAACGGGGCTGGAACCGGCCGTCTCCGGCCCGGATAAACGCTTTTGAACAATATTTGGACCAGCACCATATTACTGTTACTGTCCGGCGGGAGATGGGCAATGATATACAGGCGGCCTGTGGTCAGCTGCGGAATCGGCATCTGACTGGGGAAGGCTGATAATTGTATTTACTTGCAATGGTTTAAGTTGTAAAATTAGGGCAGCTAGTGTACTGGCACGGTGAATAGGAGGACTTTTCATATGTCTATTGGCAATTTGGAGTCTTTTTTGGAAAGAAAAATAGAGGGCTTTTTCAACCGCAAGTTAAGCAGTGGCTTGGAACCTAGTGAGGTCATGAAGCAGCTGGAGCGGGAAATACTCAGAAGACGGCGCAAGAGCCAAAATGGCGTTATTGTGCCTAATTCGTATTATATTGAAATGGCGCCGGAGGATTATCAGCGGCTTTGTGCCCGTCGGTTCCTGGACGAAATATATATTATGGTGGAAAAGGCAGTTATAAATAATGACTGCTTTATGGATGGCCATCTGGAAATAACTGTCAACTCCAACGAAGAGCTTTCCAGGGGGAATTGCGAGGTTTTGGGCCGGTTTGAAGATGATTTTTATGAGGAAAAGCCGGCGGAGAAAATGGAGTGCCACACCATAGTATTGGACAAGTCAGAATTTAATCCACCCCTCAACCTGCCAACGGAGTATAAAACAGTAAGTTTGTTGGCTATCGAGGGACAGGATATTGACTCTTATTTGGAATTTGGTGAGAAGAATATTTATATTGGCCGTCGGGTGAATAATGATTTCATTTTGACGGATACCAATGCATCGAGGGTACATGCCTATATTACCTATGAGCGGCACCGGCATATTCTTTATGATGCGGAAAGTCTGAATGGCACCTATGTAAATGGACAGCGGGTGGTTTTGCCCCAGCTCCTTCATCCCGGGGATGAAATCGGCGTGGGGGAAACGGTGCTTCTGTATGAGGTGATTTGATATGCAGGGAACTGCAATAGTAATAAAGCTGCTGGGGATTATCCTCCAGTATGGCCTGTTGGCGTTGTTGCTATATTTTGTCTACAAGCTGATTAAGTTTATGACAAAAGACAGCCGGGAAATTCGGGAGGATATATATGCTGTAACGGAAATATCCAATGAAGAAGCGGTGCTGACTGTATTGGAGGCTGCGGATGCAACCATGATAGGGCAGCGGTTTGCCTTTTCCGATGAAATTTCCATCGGTCGGGGAACCGACAATGATATTATCCTGAACGACAGCTTTGCATCCCACCATCACGCGGTGATAGCCCTGTTGAACAATTTGTATGTCATCGAGGATATGGGCAGCGTCAACAAGACCTATGTGAACGGTCAAGCGATTACCGGAAGGCAATATCTGCAATCCGGCGACATAATAACCATTGGTTCTGTATCATTTGAATTTGGGAGGTGATAGTTTTGCTAAAGGTTAGTCATAATACCGATATTGGTCTGGTCAGAGAACTAAACGAAGACAGCATATTGTGTGCTTCACCGGATGTGTTTGTGGTAGCAGATGGCATGGGCGGTCATGTGGCCGGGGAAGTAGCCAGCCATATTTTTACGGCAACGGTTCAGCGAAAGCTATCATCTGGCTATGGGCCACTGGATGAAACTGGGCTGAAGTCCCTTGTGGTGGAGGGAAATGAGGCAATTCTGGAAAGTATCCGGGAATATCCGGAACGGAACGGGATGGGCACTACCGCCACTATGCTGCATATTGAGGAGCAAACGGCTTTTTGGGCCCATGTGGGCGACAGTCGGCTTTATCGGCTGCGCAATGGAGTGATGGAGAAAATTACCGTCGACCATACTTATGTGGAGGAGTTGCTGGCCAGAGGCGCCATTTCCATCGCCGAAGCCATGGAGCATCCGGATCGGCATAAATTGATGCGGGCAGTTGGGGTAGACAAGGATGTAAATGTGGATACCGGCCGACTGGAGGTGCAGTCCGGTGATGTATTTTTGCTGTGCACCGACGGATTGACCAATATGGTAACCTTACAGGCCATTCAAACTATCCTTGAGGCAGCGGACTGCCAGGATAAGGCCGGGGCATTGGTAGATGTAGCCAAGGCTGGCGGTGGCCAGGATAACATATCAGTTATAGTGGTGGAATATTATGAGGAGTAAAAGCCTGCTGTTGATAGCAGTGGATTTTTTGATTATGTTTGCCGGCCTGGGAATTATTATGCTGGGTCAGTACCCTAAAGTAGATTATTCACCGATACCCTGGGCTTTGGGAGCAGCTGTACTTGGGATTGCTGTTCAGCTGTTTCTCATAAAGGGCAGGTTTAATGATGATATATGGATTTTTCCCATGGTATTGTTTTTCTCCAGTGTTGGGATAATAATGCTGGCCCGGTTAAAACCTATACTTTGTGTGCCACAACTTCGTTGGTTGATCATCGGTATGCTGGTCATGGTTTTGGTGCTGTATTTTTCCCGGCAACTTAAAAATATGATGCAATACCAGTACATTTTAGGCATATGTACCTTGGTGGTATTGTGCCTGTCCCTGCTGTTCGGAGTGGAAATCGGCGGCAGCAAAAACTGGCTGGTGCTGGGACCATTTTCCGTTCAGCCATCGGAATTTGGCAAGATTCTGCTGGTGCTGTTTCTGGCGGCGTTTCTGTCCGACCATAAGGATATGTTAAAGGAAGCCAGAAAAAAGTTTCTCTTTTTGGATTTGCCACCACTGCGATTTATTGCCCCACTGCTGGTCATTTGGGGGATAGCCATATTGATGTTTGTGGTGCAGCGGGATTTAGGTTCAGCCCTGTTGTTTTTCTGCATGGCGGTGTTTATGACTTATATGGGCACCGGCAGCAAATCCTATGTGTTTATTGCAATGTGCTTTATCTGCTTGGGGGCGGTGGTAAGTTATACCTTTTTCTCCCATGTTCAGGTGAGGTTTAATATTTGGCTGGATCCATGGCAGGACGCTGTGGGCCAGGCTTATCAGGTGGTGCAGTCATTGTTTGCCTTTGCCGCGGGTGGCGTCTGGGGAACCGGCTTTACTCACGGTCATCCAGGACTCATTCCCGAGGTGCATACAGATTTCATTTTCTCTGCCATTGGGGAGGAATTTGGATTGCTGGGCTGTACTGTAATAATGATGGTATATGTCCTGTTGTTTTATCGGGGCATTATGGTGGCCTTGAACTGCAAAAAGGAATTGCACACTCTGGTGGCAGCTGGTTTTTCTATTGCGTTGTTTACTCAGGCGTTTATCATTATCGCCGGAGTCACCAAATTTTTGCCGCTCACGGGTATTACCTTACCTTTTATCAGCTACGGCGGCAGTTCCATGGTTTCAGGCTTCATTATGATTGGCCTGCTGTTGGCTTTATCAAAGAAGGAAAGAGTTAATGGGGCATAAAGATATAAAAAAATATATTCTGCAATGCAGTGTGTTTATGATGGGCTGCTTCCTGTGCCTTTTTGGCTATATTGTTTATCTGCAGGTTGTGGCAGCGCCGTCGTTATTGGCCAATCCGCTGAATACCCGTGGAAATGCGGCTCTTAGCATAGTTCGGGGCGATATATTGGACATAAATGGCAAGGAATTGGCCACTAGCAGTCAACCAGGACAGCGCAGCTATCCTTATGGGGCAATAGCGGCCCCGGTTACCGGCTATCTGGGTGAGGAAATTGGCAGTGCCGGTTTGGAGGATATCGCCGGCAGTGATCTTACAGGTCAATCCAGGCAGTTACAGATGTTAGGCCCTATCGGGCAGGCTATTCAAGCAGGTCGTGGCAATAATGTCAAGCTGACCGTGGATGCTGATATTCAGGAGCTGGCCTATGAAGCACTGGGGAGTAATAAAGGAGCCGTAGTGGTACTGGATGCGGATACCGGCGCAATTATTGCCATGGTAAGCAAGCCGGCAATTGACCCGGCTGAGGTGGAATCAAGCTGGAAGGATTTGCAGGAACGCAAAGACAGCCCGCTTTTGAACCGTGTTACTCAAGGGCTATACCCACCTGGCTCTACCATAAAGCTTTTGATTGCTGATGCAGCTTTGGATGAAAAGGTGACTGATTTGAATGAAGTCTTTAAATGTACCGGCAAGCTGCAAATTGGCAATGAATATATTGGGGAAAGTCACGGAGCGGTCCACGGTGATCATGTAACCCTGGAGGATGCTGTGACTCAGTCCTGTAATGTTACCTTTGGTACATTGGCTATGCGGATGCATGGCAAAGGCTTGGAAAATGCCTTTGAACGCTTTGGTTTTTTTGAGCCGATAGAAAGTGAATTTCATGAAAGCAAGTGTCATCTGCCTCAGTTCTTAAAGTTGGGGGATGGGGATACAGCTCAGGTGGGCATCGGTCAGGGGGAGACTCTGGTCACACCCCTTCGGATGGCAATGTTGGCCAGTGCCTATGTGAACAAAGGAAAAGTAATGGTTCCTTATTTGGTGGAGGAAGTGATTTCCCCAACGGGACTGGTGCTCAGAAAAGCATCACCACAGAAGTGGCGTGAAGTGACATCACCACAGCGAGCTGGTATTATCAGCAGCTTTATGGAAAATGTAGTGGAAAATGGCACTGGCGGAGCTGCAGCGGTACCTGGCATACGGGTAACCGGCAAAACCGGCACAGCGGAGAATGCAGCGGGGGCAGATCATGGCTGGTTCATCGGAACCGCAGAGCTGCCAAAGCGTAAAATCGCTTTTTGTGTGATTGTGGAAAATAGTGGCGGCGGTGGAGCTGTAGCGGCACCAATTGCCCGTCAGATTATAATAGCTTTGAAAAACAGATAGGAGGATATGGCATGATAGACCGGATTTTAGCAAGACGGTATAAAATTCTGGAAAATGTCGGCGGTGGCGGCATGGCTGATGTCTATAAGGCCCATGATCAGCTTTTGGATCGGGCTGTGGCCGTTAAGGTTCTTCATGCACAGTTTGCCAATGATAAGGAGTTTATTGAAAAATTCCATCGGGAAGCAAAGGGTGCAGCAAAATTAACCCATCCTAATATTGTTAATATATATGATGTAGGCGAGGACGAGGGAAGCCATTTTATTGTTATGGAATATGTAGGGGGGAAAACCCTGAAGGAATATATTCAGCAGCAGGGCTTTTTGGATCCGGCCGAAGCGGTTCGCATTGCCAAGGAAATTGCCGGAGCGCTGGAAGCTGCCCATAAAAATAATCTGGTTCATTGTGATATTAAACCGCATAACATTCTGGTTATGGATGATGGTCATATAAAGGTAACGGATTTTGGCATAGCCAGAGCCGTATCCTCATCCACCATGACCTATGGTGGCGATGTAATGGGGTCAGTCCATTACTTTTCACCGGAGCAGGCCAAGGGGTCTTCTATTACCACCAAGTCGGATGTGTACTCATTGGGGGTAGTTCTCTACGAAATGCTTACCGGCACTTTGCCATTTAATGGTGAAACCTCGGTTAGTATTGCCTTGAAGCATTTGCAGGAGGTACCGGTCTCCATTCGTCAGATAAAGCCGTCTGTGCCGCCAGTACTGGAGGCTATTGTGGAAAAGGCTATGAATAAGGAGCCGATGATGCGGCCGGACAGCACCGAGCTGTATATGGATTTGGAACAGGCCCAAGCTATGCTGGGGGGAAAAACACCTATGGCAGCCAACACCGTCCAGACACCAGATCCATTTGCCACCCAGGTGATACCACGGGTGACGCCGGATATGCTGCAGAATAATCCGCCACCAACCTATAACCGTCAAGGAGCTGAATATGGCTATGAGCCACTGGCTGATGACGATCAGTCCTCCAAGGGTATTATAAAATCCCGTAAGTTTATGATTGGTTTGGTACTGATTTTGGTTGTGGGCTTTTTCGCCGGAACATTTATGTCCTATGGTAACTTCTGGAGTTCCGTTGAGGTGGAGGTACCAAATGTAGTGGGCCGCTCGGAGGAAATTGCCCGACAGATGCTGGAGGATAAAAACCTCCGAGTAAAAATTGCTGACAAGTACGATGCTGATGTGCCGGTGGGTGAAGTTGTCTCACAATATCCGGAGGCAGGGGCTGTTGTTAAGGAACAACGACAGGTTATTATATATATAAGCCGGGGTGGCGAAGAACTGACTATGCCGGATTTGAAGAGTATGTCCCGGGCCAATGCGGAAGCCAAGCTGAAGAAAATGGGCCTTAAAATTGGTGCTGTATATGAGGAAGAATCCAAAGAACCGGCAGGAACGGTACTTTCACAGGACCCGCGCAGTGGTTCCAAGATCGCCAAGGGTAAGAGTGTGGATTTGACAGTCAGCAAGGGCCCTAAAAAGGCCGGTGTGGCTCTGCCGGATTATTCCGGTATGTCAGTGGACAGTGTTCAGGCCAATCTGGAGGCCAATAAGCTGAAGCTGGGTTCCATAACCCAGAAGCCTAGCTCCCAGCCTAGCGGTACGGTTATTGGCCAGTCCCCGGGGGCAGGGGCAGAGGTCAAGGAAGGGGAGGCAGTAAATCTCACTGTTTCCAGTGGTGCAGCTACAACTACTACCACAACATCGCCTACGGCACCAAGCCAGGGAACCAAGAAAACATCGCCGGAACAGGTCCTTAAGCCAGAGTGATGAGGAAAAAGGATAAAATATGCCAATAGGTCAAGTAATAAAGACATATAACGGATTTTACTATGTAAAAAAAGAAGAAGAGGCTCTCACTGTAGAGGGGGAGCTTCTTTCCTGCCGTTTACGGGGGCGTATCAAAAGAGAAAAGGGGGCAGTGGTGACCGGTGATATGGTTGAATATGCCCTGCTGGGGGATGGAACCGGCGTCATTGAACAATGCCTGCCCCGCAAGAGCATGCTTCACCGGCCGGCAGTGGCCAATATTGATCAGGTTATTATTACCTTTGCGGTAAAGTCCCCGGATATTAACAGTCTGCTTTTAAATCGTTTTCTGGTGTTAGCGGAGTGGTCCAATATTCCGGAAATAGTGATTTGTATAAATAAGCTGGACCTTCAGGCCAATATTGCCAATGATTTTTTTAAGCCTTATATAGAAGCCGGCTATAGGGTGATTTTTGCTTCGGCCCATAATGGGCAGGGGATAGGTGAAATACGGGACCTGCTGAAGGGCAAGGTGACAGTATTTGCCGGTCCATCCGGAGTAGGGAAATCCTCCCTGCTTAACGCCATTGATGAAAATCTGAGTCTTGGCACTGGTGTTATCAGTGAGAAGATTAAGCGGGGGAAGCATACCACCAGAGTGGCCTGTCTGCTGCCGGTATCCACCGGTGGGATAGTTGTTGATACGCCGGGCTTTAGTGCAGCAGAGCTGGATCATTTGGATAAACATATGCTGGCGGAGTATTTTCCGGAATTTCGGCCTTTGGTGGAAAAATGTTATTATAATACCTGTACTCACAGCCATGAGCCGGACTGCGGCGTAAAAAATGCCCTGTCGGCGGGACTTATCAGTCAGGAGCGCTATGAGGCGTATTTGAATATTTTACAGACTATTTTGGAAAGAAAGAAGGCATATTGATGACAAAAGTGGCCCCATCAATTTTATCGGCTGATTTTTCCTGCTTGGGAGCAGAAGTGAAAAAAGTGGTTTCAGCCGGGGCAGAATATGTTCATATAGATGTAATGGATGGCACCTTTGTGCCGGAGATAACTTTGGGCGCTTCAGTGGTAAAATCCCTGCGGCCGGTTACTGAGGCCGTATTTGATGTCCACCTTATGGTGGAGCATCCCGATACCCAGATAGAGTCTTTTGCCAAAGCTGGGGCGGACATAATTACCTTTCATGTAGAGGCGGCCAAGCATCCTCATCGGGTTCTTCAGGCTATCAAGGCAGCTGGCTGCCGTGGGGGAATTTGCCTTAATCCGGGTACGCCGTTGGCCATGATTGAGGAATTGGTGCCTGATTTGGATATGGTGGTTATTATGTCAGTCAATCCAGGTTATGGCGGACAGAAATTTATCCCCGGGGCCTTGGACAAGATTGCCCGTTTAAAGAAAATGCTGGTGGAAAAAGGTGGTCATGCTGAAATTGAAGTGGACGGCGGGGTTACTGTAGATAATTGTCAGGCATTGGTTCAGGTCGGGGCTGATGTACTGGTAGCCGGTTCAGCTGTATACCGGGCCCAGGATATCCCAGCGGCCATAAAGGCATTGCATTGCGACTGATATGTTGGTTAGGAGGTCGTTTATATAATGGAAAAGGCGGTAGTTTTACTTTCCGGTGGACTTGACTCGACTGTTTGTATGGCGGTGGCCCGCTCCAAGGGGCTGGAGGTTTACCCCATCAGTTTTAATTATCATCAAAGACATAGTATTGAGTTGGAAAGTGCCAAAAAGGTTGCTGCATTTTATAATGTTAAAAAGCACCTAATTATAGAAACAAATATGGAGGCAATCGGTGGGTCTGCCTTGACGGATGACAAGATTGCTGTTCCGGATGGTGACTTTGACCATGGGGCAGAGGATATACCCATAACCTATGTTCCGGCCCGCAACTTGATTTTTTTGAGCTATGCCATGGGCTATGCTGAGGTAATTGGGGCAAATCAAGTATTTATTGGTGTAAATGCGGTGGATTATTCCGGTTATCCGGATTGCCGCCCGGAATTTATTGCCAGCTTTCAGAAAACAGCCAATCTGGCCACCAAGGCCGGTACGGCGGATGCCCATCCTATAAGCATTGCTACTCCACTGCAGAACTTGTCCAAGAAGGAAATAGTTCAGCTGGGGAGCCAACTGGGAGCCCCGTTACAGTTTACCCATAGCTGCTACAAGGGTGGGGCCAAGGCTTGTGGCGTATGTGATAGTTGCAAGCTGCGGCTGCGGGGCTTTGCGGAGGCCGGGGTTGTTGACCCGGTTGAGTATGAAAATATGTAGTAGGGTGTATTTTATGAAGGATGTTCAAAACAGTGCTGATACCCGTGGTATAGCCATTCAACGGGTTGGAATACGGGATGTGCATATTCCCTTTCAGATTAAGACAAAGGAAGGGGCTTACCAACAGGTATTGGCCAATATCAGCTTTACCATATCATTGCCGATGGAATACAAAGGCACCCATATGAGCCGTTTCCAGGAGATATTGAATAAATGGACCAGCTCACCGATTGCTGAGCCGGAAATGGCGGAAATACTGCAGGAAGCCATGGAACGGTTGCAGGCCGAGGCAGCGGATATCCGCATTGACTTTAAGTATTTTGTGGAACGGGTTGCCCCGGTGAGCCGGGGGAAATCCGTTTTGGATGTGGATTGCTTTTTTGACGGTCATATGGAAAAAGGGGAGAGTTTGCAGTTTACCCTTGGGGTAAAGGTGCCATATACTTCCCTTTGTCCCTGCAGCAAGGAAATATCGGAGTATGGTGCCCACAATCAGCGGGGCGTCATGGATGTTCAGGTTCGGTTTGATGACAGCAAGGACTGCATTCTTATCGAGGATCTGGTACTGTTGATGGAGCAGCAGGCTTCCTGTCAGGTTTATCCCCTGTTAAAGCGGGAGGATGAAAAATATGTTACGGAAAAGGCATATGATAATCCTAAATTTGTGGAGGACATTCTCCGGGATGGTGTGCTAGCCCTGAGAAAGCTGTCAGGCCTCCGCTGGTTTTCACTGGCCTGTGACAATTTTGAAAGTATTCATAACCATAGTGCCTATGCCAGTCACGAAGAATATTTGGATTAAATTCAGGTGAATTGATTTGAAAAGATTGATTGTCAATGCAGACGACTTTGGCCTGCATCACGAAGTTAATAAAGCAATAATCAAAGGCTATCAGACAGGCTGCCTTAGGAGTACTTCCCTGATGCCAACGGGAGCCGCCGTGGAGGAGGCCTGTGAGCTGGCCAGAGAAAATCCGGAGCTTGGGGTGGGGATTCATCTCACATTGGTGGCTGAACGGCCGTTGTTGCCTTTGGATAAGGTTTCTACCTTGGTGGGATCTGATGGAAAATTCTTTCGGGATCATGTGGAATTTATCAAGAATTTTGTGCTGGGCAAAATCGATAAGGCTCAGATTTATGCTGAGTGCGAAGCCCAGATAAGTAAGGCCGTGTCCTGTGGCCTAAATATTACCCATATTGACAGTCACCAGCATTTGCATACCTTGCCTGGGATTACTGATATGTGTATGGAATTGGCCCGAAAATACAACATTGATAAAATGCGTTTTCCGGGAGAGAACTGCCTGTTTACTGGTGGTTATCCAACTCAGGCCTTTCGCATGGTGGCCAAATGTGGTCTTACTATGTGTTCTCATTTGGCACGACGGAAGGGAAAATGCTATAATATGCATATGCCGGATTGTTTTTTTGGAATGCTGGCCGGGGGCAATATGCAGGAGAAGTATTTTTTAAATATCCTTCGCAGTCTGCCGGAGGGCGTTTCGGAGATTATGGTTCATCCCGGTGCTGACAATCACGAGCTGGATAAATGCTATGATTGGCAGTATCATTGGGAGGATGAACTGGCATCCGTTACTTCACCTAAAGTTATGGAGTATATTCGGAATAATGATATAAAGCTTATCTCTTTTAAGGAGTTGCTGAATGAATAAGGTTTATGGACGAATAGTAGGACTTTTCCTGCTGATTGTGCTCATATCAAGTGCAGTTATTTATTTCACTGTTGACATAAATACCATTACCAACTTGTATATGTTTAAACCATGGTCGGTTATTATGGCCATATTAGCCATGGTTATTGGGCTTGTATTGGACGGCACAAGATTGATGCATATGGTGCGGATATCAGACGAAAATATTACTCTGGAACAAGCCGTTCAAGTGGTGTTTGGTAATTATTTTCTGGCTATGCTGGGGCCGGGGGCAGCGGCCGGGGCCATTGCTCAGGTGATGTTTTTGCGTAAGGCAGGGATACCTGGGGGAAAGGCCGCGGTATTGGCTTTGGTGCGAACCTTGGTATCTATAATGTTTTTGGCCTGTTGTCTGCCGTTTATTTTTCTTCACGACGAGGGGATTTTGCCGGGAGTATCCAACGACCTGATGGTTTATGTGGCTGGTTCAGTGGCTGTGCTGATGGTATTGCTGGCTTACGGCATCAAGAAAAATGCCTTTGATTACCTGGCTGTAAAAATTACCAAGAAGCTGCCACGGAAATGGAGCCGCAAATTTGTAGAAATGTATCGGGACAGCAAGGCGGCAGTTAAGCTGTTGGCCTCATCTCCGTTGTCCATGGTAAGGGTGTTCTTTGAATCAGGTCTCAGTCTGATTTTTATCTATATGATAGTGCCGTTTCTTATGCTGGGCTTGGGTGTCAATGTGGATTGGCTGACAGTAATGGGACGCATGATGTTTTTGAACATTCTGCTGTATTTTTCGCCAACACCGGGTGGATCCGGCATTGCCGAAGGCGGCTTTGTCTATCTGTTCAGTTCCAGTGTGCCATCGGGTACGGTGGGCATATTGGCCGTTTCTTGGCGCTTTATAGCGGAATATCTGCCGTTTTTTGTTGGTCTTTATTACACCATTACCGTCTTTGGCAAGAGTGTGCTGAACAAGGATTTGGACGAAGAGGAGTCAGCGTAGGTTGACTCCTTTCCATTTTTGAGGCGTGCAATGAAAACTTTTCAGAAATTTGCAGACAAGCATATAGACAATGGCGTTATAGCCGGGATAATAAATTTTTCACTGA
This sequence comes from uncultured Anaerovibrio sp., assembly GCA_902786545.1. GTDB lineage: Bacteria > Bacillota > Negativicutes > Selenomonadales > Selenomonadaceae > Anaerovibrio. The sequence goes on along the minus strand of CADACU010000008.1, from coordinate 5,503 downwards.
TTTTAGTGAATGTGCTGGTGACGACGGTAATGTGGCAAATGGCCGGAGTACCCTACAATGGGACCTTTACCGTTATTGTCCTTTGCGCTTTGCTGGGAACCATTGCGGCGGCCTATTATCGTCTGGCAGTGGTTGTTGCTCCCGGTATTGTCTTAAACAGCTTTCTTTGCTACGATCTGGTTATTTCGCAAGGGTTTTCCTGGCAGGAGGTTATGGCGGTTCCATTGTTGGCTGGTCTGGCTGTATTGTTGCTGAGCTTTAGTGGCAGATACCGATGGCTGAAGGAGTCCCTGCCGGATTATCTGGCAGCAGTGATCCCGGCAACGCTGGGTGTATTTCTGATATACCGCGGGCTTATAATGAGTCATTTGGTAATTGCAGCACCGGACCAGATAACCGGTATGGGGAGTCTGAATGATCCGTTGATATGGGTCGCTTTGCCATCCTTGTTGGTGGTAACAGGGCTTCTTTCCCATAAGAAAGAGTACGGTCTGTCAGCTGGACTGCTGACTGCGGTATTGGTGGCTGTTTTATATGGTCTTCTTTCCCTGCCGGAATACTTGTTTTCTTTGCCGGAAGGCCTGTTGGATACCGCATTTCAGGTTAGCTTTAATGAAGTGATTCGCTTATCTGGTCCTATATTGGTAGTGTTTTTGGTCATGGTTTTTGAAGGCTTGGCTTTGGGCAAGGTAATGGGCGGTAACTGCGAGGAAAAACTGCTCAAAATCAATGGATTGGCTGCCCTGTTGGGGGGAATGATTTCCGGCGGAGCATTGAGCGTGGCGGAGGTTACAGCAGCCTGTCGATTTAAGGCCGATAATCCGGGCCGGCCGGCTTTGGTATCAGCTGGTTTATTGTTATTGCTGCTGTTTTGTGCGCCCCTGGCTATGGTATTGGCCAAATATCCGGTAATTACCGGGGCTGTGGTAATGGGGGCCGGTTGTTATCTCCTCATGGATTTGAAATTTTTTCCATTTAATGATAATATATCAATCTTAGCAGGGGTATTTACAATAATTCTTGTTCCACTTTGGGGGAATCTGACTGCCGGGATTGGCTTTGGCCTTGTATTATACAGCTTTTTGATGGTTTTGGCCGGTCGGGGGCGGGAATTATCTAAATTGTTCTGGCTCATCATAGGAATGTTTGCAATTTATTTTTGCTACAATATATAAAATATAGTGCTATTGGGAGGTCTTTGGGGTGAATTTCAGCAAGAAGGGATTAGGCATAGCCTGTGCCATAGGTGTGTTGGCCATATTGACTGGCAGTCATAGTGCCATGGCCAAGGATACGCAGGATAAAACGGTGGTTTCCGTGGAAAGGACGGCCAAGGGGGGGACAACCCATGTTAATACCAACGGCCGAAAAAGTCTGGAGGAGAGAATACACGACATTCTTTATCCCCAGCCGGAAGTAACTCCGGAACCAGTGGTGGAAGCCAAACCTGTTGAACAGCCGGTCCAGGTGGCTGACGATAATGAAATGAACATTATGGGCGGTGCTGTGGCTACCCGTGAGCAGTGTGTTCGCTATTTGTTAAAGCATAATCCCCACCCGTTGTTGAATACTTCTCCGGAAAAGCTGGTGGATTACTATTATGAAGAGGCATCCCGGGAAGGGGTACGGCCGGACATTGCCTTTGCCCAGGCCTTGAAGGAAACCGGCTATTTCCGGTATGGCGGTACAGTTATTCCGGCTCAAAACAATTATTGTGGCCTTGGTACCACCAGTGCGTCAGTAAAGGGGGCTTTTTTTGAAACTCCTCAAGTAGGGGTAAGGGCCCACATTCAGCATTTATTGGCCTATGCGTCTACGAAGAGCCCCACAACGCCTGTAGTGGATCCCCGCTATGAGATGGTAAGGAGCTCCTATGGGGAAAATACCCTTGATGAGTGGCAGGATTTGAATGGCCGTTGGGCAGTGCCGGGTGTTGGCTATGGCCAGAGTATTTTGGATTATTATCATGCCATTTTGGAATCATGATAGATAATAGAATAAATTAAGATAGAAAGAAGATAGCGAGGTTTTTATTTACAATGATAACAACAAGTGGTGTTACACTTCAGTTCGGTAAGCGTGTGTTATTTAAGGATGTTTCCATTAAGTTTACTCCGGGGAACTGCTACGGCGTGATTGGGGCCAACGGGGCCGGCAAATCCACCTTTTTAAAGCTTTTGGCTGGTGATATTGAACCGACCAAGGGTTCCATTGACATTACTCCGGGTGAGCGGATGTCCGTACTGAAGCAGGACCATTTTGCTTTTGATCAGTATGATGTTTTACGGACCGTTATTATGGGTAACCAGCATCTGGTAGATATTATGGAAGAAAAGGATGCTATTTATGCCAAGCCGGATTTCTCTGATGAGGATGGTATACGGGCTGGTGAGCTGGAGGCTGAATTTGCCGAGCTCAACGGTTGGGATGCAGAAGCCGATGCGGCCAAGCTGCTGAACGGACTGGGGATTACGGAGGAATTCCATAACAAGATGATGTCGGAAATGGACCCTGATCTGAAGGTGCGTGTTTTGTTGGCCCAGGCTCTGTTTGGCAATCCGGACATCCTGTTGCTGGACGAGCCGACCAACCATTTGGATTTGGCTTCCATAAGATGGTTGGAAGATTTTCTGGCCGATTTTGAAAATACAGTAATCGTAGTGTCCCATGACCGTTATTTCCTAAATCAGGTCTGCACCCATATTGCGGATGTGGACTTTGGCAAAATCCAGCTTTATGTAGGCAACTATGATTTCTGGTACCATTCCAGCCAGTTGGCCCTGCAGATGGCCAAGGATGCCAATAAGAAAAAGGAAGAAAAAATCAAGGAACTTCAGACATTTATTGCCAGATTTTCGGCGAACGCTTCCAAGTCCAAGCAGGCTACTTCCCGTAAGAAGCTGTTGGAAAAAATTACCTTGGACGACATCAAGCCGTCTTCCCGTCGTTACCCATACATTGCCTTTTCTCCGGATCGGGAGGCTGGCGACCAGCTGCTCATAGTTGAGGGCATTTCCAAGACTATAGAGGGAGAAAAGGTTCTTGACAATGTAAGCTTTACCCTGAAAAAGGGTGACAAGGTGGCCTTCACCGGGCCTAACAGTGCTGGAAAGACAGCTCTTTTCCAGATTTTGATGGGGGAAATGGAGCCTGATGAGGGGACCTTCAAGTGGGGCGTGACCACTTCTCAGGCCTATTTGCCGAATGATAACACCGAATACTTTGAAAACTGTGATTTGAGCCTTACTGACTGGTTGCGGCAATATTCCAAGGACCCGGATGAATCCTTTGTCCGCGGTTTTCTGGGACGAATGCTGTTTAGCGGTGAGGAAAGCCTAAAAAAGGCTTCAGTAATTTCCGGTGGTGAGAAAGTTCGTTGTATGCTGTCCAAGATGATGCTCAGCGGGGCCAATGTACTGCTGATGGACGAACCGACCAACCATCTGGATTTGGAGTCAATTACCGCCCTTAACGATGGCCTGATTGCCTTCAAGGGAACCCTGCTCTTTACATCGCATGACCATGAGTTTGTTCAGACTATTGCTGACCGCATAATTGAACTTACTCCTGGTGGGGTATTTGATAAGTTTACTACTTATGATGATTTCCTGGCGGATGAAGAGCTGCAGGCCAGACTGAAGGAAATGTACGCGAATAAATAATTTAATGAAAGGAGATGGGATAAAGTGAGAAATCATTTTGTCACATCCCCTTTTGTATTAGAAAGATAATCGGAAGGGATAAGTTATGAAAACCTTTGAAGAATTAAGCGTTTCTGGGGCGTTGTGCGGTGCTCTGCAGAAGATGGGCATAAAGGAGGCTACCCGTGTACAGGAAGAAGCTATCCCAGCCCTTAGAAATGGGCGGGATACCATTGTGCAGGCCCAGACCGGTACGGGAAAAACTCTGGCGTTTCTGTTGCCGCTGTATGACAAGATAAAGACTCAGGCCAATAATGTGCAGGCTATTATCATTACCCCAACCAGAGAATTAACTCTGCAGATTGCCAAAGTGGCCGGTGCATTGGATAAGGTCAGCGGCATTCGTTCTCTGGCCATTTACGGGGGACAGGATATTGAACGGCAGAAGCAGAAGCTGGGGCGGGATCCCCAGGTAATAATTGGAACCCCAGGCCGTCTGCTGGACCATCTGCGGCGTCGTACCCTGAATTTGACCACTGCCAATAAGATCGTTCTGGATGAAGCGGATGAAATGCTGCGGCGGGGGTTTATTGAGGATGTGGAGGTAATTTTATCCACCATGGCCAAGGATCGGCAGATTATGCTCTTTTCGGCTACTATGCCGGATCGGATCAAGTCGTTGGCCCACCGCTATATGACTCAGGTACAGCATATTGAAATCAAGGCAGAGCATATTACGCTGGATACCATCAAGCAGCGAGTGATTGACACGGTGGAAAGCTCCAAGCTGGATAAACTGTGCGAGTTGATCAACGAAGAGCAGCCCTATCTGGCTATGGTGTTCTGTTCTACCCGCAGCCGGGTGTCTCAGGTGGTTATGGCTCTGGCCAAAAGGGGCTATCTGGCGGATGAACTGCATGGTGAATTGACCCAGTTGCAGCGCACCAATGTGCTGAAAAAGTTCCGTCAGGCCAAGCTGCAGATTTTGGTAACCACTGATATAGCCGCCCGGGGCCTGGACATTGAAGGGGTTACCCATGTATTCAATTACGATATTCCTCAGGATACGGAAAGCTATATTCACCGCATAGGGAGAACCGGCCGGGCCGGTCAGCAGGGAGTGGCCATCACCTTCGTCAATGCTCGTCAGTATAATATGCTGCGCAAGATAGAGGCGGGGATCAAAAATCATATTCAAAAGGATATGTCTACCCGTAGCCTGGCTTCACGACTGAAGCGGGAAAAACGGGAGCAGCAGCTGGCTCAGAAACGGCAGCAGGAGGAAAAGAAACAGGCTAAACAGGCCAAGAGCAAATATGCCAACCGGAAGGGGAGCAGCCACAAGGGGCGTAATACCAGAAGCCGTCGCCTGCGGGACCGGGCTAAAGGGAAAAAATAAAATTTTTTAAAAAAGTGCTTTACAAATAAAAAAAATGATGGTATTATCTATACCTGTCAGCGGGAAACACGAAGGACATCAAACGGGTCCTGAAGTGCGCTGTTAAAGTAAAGATTGGGTAGGTGCCCGAGTGGTTAAAGGGAACGGACTGTAAATCCGTCGCCGTAGGCTACGATGGTTCGAATCCATCCCTGCCCACCATCTTAATCTTATCATCGCGGGATGGAGCAGTCGGTAGCTCGTCGGGCTCATAACCCGAAGGTCAGAGGTTCAAGTCCTCTTCCCGCAACCAAAGCATGGTATGCTGATATAGCTCAGTCGGTAGAGCGCATCCTTGGTAAGGATGAGGTCACCAGTTCAAATCTGGTTATCAGCTCCATATATATGGCTGCGTAGCTCAGCTGGCTAGAGCATTCGGTTCATACCCGGAGTGTCAGGAGTTCAAGTCTCTTCGCAGCCACCA
>CADACU010000007.1 GCA_902786545.1 uncultured Anaerovibrio sp. | reverse complement strand
GCCAACAGCAAGGCATCGTATTCTTCCTCATATTCCCCTTCAGTACTTCGCACAGTGACCATCTTGCGGTCCGGTGCAACGGCAATAACCTCACTGTGATTGCGCACCTCAACATTGAACAGATTATTGAAGCTACGGGGATTCATCACCAGCAGGTCATCCCGCTCTTCAATTGTCCCCCCCACATAATATGGCAGGCCACAATTTGCAAAGGAAATATCCTCCCCCCGCTCAAAAAGAATTATCCGGGCCGTTTCGTCCAAGCGGCGCAACCGGGCCGCTGCTGTAGCTCCGCCAGCCACCCCACCGACAATCAAATATTTCTTCATATGCTTCGTCCCTTCTAAAAACTTGGTTGATTCATAATTACTCATTCCTATTACTACCCCTTCAGTCATCTATAGATGCCAGCTCCCCCAAGGGAGCCAAGGAGAAATTCCTAATTCCTAATTCTTAATTTCTACTACCTCAGCTTGGCCTTACAAATCGTCTGGGTTAAGGTCCCCATTGGACAGAATACACACCAGGACCGCGGCTTATAAACCAGCATAGCTGCTATGGCGATAACTTCCGAAGTCAGCATCAGACTGTATAGGCCAAAGGCAAACTGAGCCACCCACGGGCTAACCCCGGCCGAATAGGTCCAGTTCCACGGCAACTGAAAACTCCAAAGCAGTGTTACCACATCCTGCAAAGACTGTATTTCACTGCCAACCAAATATGATGTGTAGATAATATTAAAGAACATAGCAAAGAAAAAAGCCATAAAACCATAACGGAAAATTTTCCCCTTCATCCACTCCGGCATGTCTCGCCGGCGGGACAATCCCACCTGACTACCCATAACCCTGAGGAACTGGCCCCGGTCACAATACCGGTTGCAAAACAGCTTATTGCCACCTCCAATGGCAAAAATCAATGGCAGACAAAAACTGATAAGCCCCAGCCAAGCAAAGAGAATGTTTACAAAGCCCAGAGAAAAGTATATAACCGACCATATCCACAGATAATGGTACCAATGACGCTGCTGTTTCATTCCCGCACCTCCACCTTGATGGCTGTAGCCGGACACTCCTTGGCACACATCCCGCAACCCACACATTTTTCCTCAACAGGGCAGGCGTAGCTTCCCTGTACTATCTGCATAGCCCCCATCGGACACACATCCACACAGGTACCACACGCTACACATATATCCCGATTAACCACCGCATGACGAGGCGATAATTTTCCCATACTTATTTTTCCTCCTGATTGTTTTCCAATTCTTCCTCACCAAACAGGCAAGCCAAAATAGACTTTACCCGTTCATCCTTCAGCTTATAGGTTATTTCCAGGCCATTGCGTTCCCCCTCAATAACTCCGGCCTGACGCAGCTTGCCCAAATGCTGGGAAACAGTAGACTGAGGTACATCCAGACAGCATTGCATATGTGTTACATTACAGCCACCGTTTTTCCACAGCCCCCGCACAATGCATAACCTTATCGGATGAGCGATAACCTTTAACAGTTCGGCCTTTTCTTCCATATTTTTCAAATCTATAACCATTTTTCCACCTCCATCAGTATATTTATATATTACGATATATAAATATACTTGTCAATATTTGAACTGCAAAAATAAAAAAAAGAGCAGGCTTTATTATGCCTGCTCCTTGCACCAACGCTTTTGATATTGCTCCAATTCCCGGGTAACTGCCTTCAGCACCTGCCAACCTACATCATTATGGTTCTGCAGCAAATGCTTGAACTGCATCCTTGGGATGTTTAAAATCTGGCACTCATCGAACGCCTCCAACAAGAAGGAGGAAGGAACCCCCAGTACCGCCTGAGGATTTAATAGCTGTCCATCATAGGTCACATCCAGGGGCTTCATCCACTCATCATTCCCCTTGCAATATCGGGCTACACTACCACTCAGCAGCAACAACAGAGCGGTCTGATTATCGTTTTCGTTTAAAATGACATCATCCTTTTGATATGAAGACACCCAACAGGAATCCAGCAAGGACCTGAGCGCCGCTTTATCCAAGCTAAGCAGCATCGGCACTTCGCTTAGAAGCACCAGATTCTTTTCTATCTCATTGTCCTCCATATCACGGGTTTCAGCAATACTGAACTCCTCCATATGGCTGCTCACAATCATGGGATGATGAAACAAATTATGAGGTGTCCAGTGTTTATCAATTATCAATGGCCAGCTTATCAGATAAATATATTCTTCATTGGTAATGCGAAAAATATATATTCTCAACAGCTTGCCTGCCCGCAAATCAAAGGGACGACGCCGATCTGCTTCCGCAATACGGTGCATGGTATCCATCAGGCCATCTCCTGCCAGGGACTCCGCTGCCTTAAAAACTGGCTGTATAGTATTGGAATTTAGGATAACCCGCCACAGCTTACCGCTACCAAAATAGTAATTGGACCGAAGATATGGATCACTCATCACTTCATCCTTCAAGTAACCCAAATAGGTCACCGGAGCAATCTTTCCCCTGACCCGAAAAATTGCCTGCACAGCCCCCCGGGACAGTTGCCCCTTTTCGCTGAGGACCTTCAGTTCATCTTCGTCCACATTAACAATATCTTTAATGTTATTGCCATATATCCGTCTAAGCTCGTCCATAAGTGTATGGCCAATATTGCCCACATGATATTTTGGTCGTGAACTTGTCGATATAATGTCCATTTATCTGGGACTCCTTCTCACAAATTTCACTCTGAACATTTTTACTATATAATGCATCACACATCAATATATTAACATTATCACGCTATATTTTCTAGTAAATATATATAGGACAAACCGCATAATTATTATAAAATCCCCTCTGAAGACACTTAGTATCCTCAAAGGGGATCGAAATTATATCTGCCCACGCGTACTGCACGGATTATTTTGGCTCAGCCACAACATTGAACTCATTTGCACTATGATGTTTTAACACTGTTGCTATAATAAAATTCAACACAAAACAACCGGCAAAAAACATCATTGTGTTGGTATAGCTATGAGTATATTCCCAAAAAACGGACACGATGGTTGGACCAACAACCCCAGCCAAGCCCCAGGCTGTCAAAACCCGTCCATGAATGGCACTCAATTCCCTGGTTCCAAAGATATCGGACAGGTAGGCCGGCATACAGGAAAACCCTCCACCATAGCAACTGATAATCAAAAATACCAATGCCTGAAAAACTACAATATCACGGGTACCGGCCAACAGCCAGAAAGCAGCTACTTCAATTAAAAAGAACAACATATATGTAATTCCCCGGCCAAGATAGTCGGATATGGTGGACCAGATAATCCGCCCACCACCGTTCAGCAAACCAATAATCCCAACCATAGCCGCCGCACCGGCCGCATCCATTCCCACCACCTGCTGAGCCATAGGGGAAGCCACGGCCAACAGGCCAATGCCACAGGTAATATTTACAAAGAATACCCACCACAATGCAGCAAACTGCCAGGTTTTTACAGCCTCATCCGCCGTATAGCCTGCATAAAGTCCAGTTGCCTGCTTATCGCTTTTTACAGCCACCGGTGGCTTAAGATAAAGGGCGGAGGCCCCCATGATAACCATATAGATTATGCCCAAAATAATGAAATTATTTACAAGGCCAAATTCAACAGTCAGCCACTGCATCGCCGGACCGGCAATGAGCGCGGCAAAGCCAAATCCCATAATAGCCAGACCAGTGGCAAAGCCCCGATGATTTGGAAAATATTTAACCAAAGTAGAAACCGGGGTAATATACCCCACACCAAGTCCGATACCACCTATAACTCCATAAAAAAGATACAGCAAGGGCAAGCTGTGCAGGGAAAGGGCCAGTGCTGACCCCAGCATACCGGTACAAAAAAACATCATTGACAATAACCCGCTGATTCTTGGACCGTGTTTTTCCACAAACCGTCCCAAAAAGCCAGCTGATGTACCAAGAAAAAGAATTGCAATAGAGAAAATCCAGGTGGTTTCAGAAAGAGTAAACCCCATCTCCTCCATTATTGGCCTGGTAAGCACGCTCCATGCATACACGCTGCCAATGGAAATGTGAATCCCCACCGCTGCCAAAGCAATTAACCAACGATTACGCATTATAAACCATCCTTTCTGTAAAAACCAGAAAAGAGCTTTTCTCCGGCATTCTTTGCCAAAACAAAAAACCGCCCGGACAAAATCTCTCTGCCCAGACGGTCGGCACATCACAACCCTGCAGTACATGTGGTCAATTCCACCTTATTCCGTCAGTCCTGCACGGTCTATAAACTTTTCAACACCATCAGTATAACAGGGTACCACATCGGTGTCAAGTTTTAGATTATTTCCATTCACCAATAGCCTTCAATGCTTTATATACGCTTTTTCAGCATATCAGCCGCCGCCAGCAAGGCCACTATCATCGCCGATGGTCTCGGCGGACAGCCCGGCACATAAAGATCTACCGGAACAACCTGATCAGCCGCCCCTACTATGGCATAGGTATCACCATAGGTTTCTCCACCGGCAGCGCAGGCCCCACAGGCCATTACCAGCCGTGGCTCCGGCATAGCTTCATAACTCATTTTTAACGCCATCTCCAGATTGCGGGTCACCACTCCGGTCACCATCAGCAAATCAGCATGCCGGGGCGAAGCCACAAAATGCACCCCATAACGGGCCAGGTCATAATATGGATTGCCTGTTGCTCCCATTTCAAAATCACAGGCATTGCAGGATCCAGCATCCAAATGCCGCACATGCAAAGAACGGCCCAGCTTTTCCTTTAACACATCCTGCAAAGCCTCCTGCCCTGCCTCAATAAGATACGGCATAGCATCAATATGCTTATGGGATAGACCTGGATTCTGCCCCTCGGTAATGGCCTTTTGGGCACAAGCCTCCACGCAACGGCCACAAAAAATGCATTTTTTATAATCTATAGTATATTTATCGCCATTGACCGCAAATGCCTTTACCGGGCAAACATTGCTGCATAGCTCCAGCGTCGATGCCTCAGCCGTTCCTTCAATTGGGCCTCTATATCGGTCACTGCCTGCCAGAGAGATTTGCTCAGTAGCAAGCTTGTCTTTAAAAATTCGTTCCAAAACCTTAAACATAGCTTTTACTCATCTCTCCTTTATCGGTCTATGCAGGCATAGCACAGCTCAAAGCTCTTATTTATCAACGGAAAATCCGGAATAATATCCCCCTGGACCGCCACCGTGAGCGCCGGCCAGTTCGGATAGGATGCACTGCGGACAAAGAGCCGGTCAATACGACCGTCCTTATCCAATGCTACATAATGAAAATTACTGCCCCGGGCGGATTCACTGATGCCCCAATCAGCCCCTTCGGTGTAGTTTAGTTCAACTGACAGCTCCGTCTCACCACAAACACTAAGCATATCCAGAAGAGCATCCACCATTTCAAAGGAAGCTGACAGCTCACCTATACGCACCAGCAAACGGGCCGCCACATCCCCCATAGTCTTGGTATAAGGCTTAAAATTCAGTTCACTGTACACGCCATAGTCAAAATCACTGCGACTGTCATGAGCATAGCCACTGGCCCGGGCTCCCACCCCTACCATGGCCAAATCAATGGCGGTCTGACTGCGAATAATTCCTGTGGTCTGAACCCGGTTTTGGAAATTTTCCTGCTCAGCAAACATAATGGACAAATCCTCTACGCCGTCGGCCACATCATCCACTACTTCATGTATCCGCTCCGACAGAGCTTCATCTACATCCATGGCTACACCGCCAGGTATAATCATCCCCCGAAGGAACCGGTTGCCGGCTACTTCCTCACAAAGACGCATCACTTTTTCCTTCAGCCGGCCCCCTAGACTAATGGCCGGATTAAAGCCTACACCAGCCGGGATATTGCCCAAATCACCCACATGATTTGCAATGCGCTCCAGCTCCATCAGGAGAGTACGGATAATCTCCGCCCGTCTGGGCACACTTATCCCGCAAATCTTCTCCACGGCCTGGCAAAAGCTCCAAGTATTGGCAATACTGCAGGCACCACAAATTCGCTCAACAATTGGCAGAGCCTCATATGGTGACTTCCCTTCCACAGCCTTTTCAATGCCCCGGTGGGTAAAGAACAGCTTGGCATCCAGCTGCAGCATAGCCTCCCCAGCCTGACTGAACCGAAAATGACCCGGCTCAATTATTCCGGCATGAATTGGACCTACCGGTACCTCAAACAGGCCTTCCCCCTTGGCGGTACGAACCTTAAACTTCCGGTCCCCCCGCACCTTGGCATTGACCTGTACATTTTTCCGCAGAGGATAAAAATCCTCCGGAAAACTTTCATGCAGTACCAACGGTCTAAGGTCCGGATGTCCCTTCGGTACCAGACCAAACATATCCTTTATCTCCCGTTCATACCAGGCTGCCGCCGGTACTATATGGGTAATACTGTCATATTCCAAAGAACCATTTGGGTTAAAGACCACCTTAAACCCATCCATTGTCTTTGTTTCCGGAAATTCAAAATAACAATATATTACATAGCCCACCCCGGATGCTGTTTCATCCCGGCCGAACATGGCCGTTAAAGGGTGCGCTCCGTTAGCCGAATATTTTTCTGCCGCCATCAGGATAGCTTCCGGCATAATAGTAGTCATCATTATGCTACACCTCCCAATACAATCCTAGCAGCACTTTCCAGCAAATGATTGAGTACCGTAATTTCACTCAAACCGGCACTAGCCACACAGCTAAACAGAAGCAAAGCCGCAATAACCACTGAATCCACTACGCCAAACAGCTCACCGGAGGATTTACGCTTTGGCTGACTGCCCAGCATCCGCAGAATGTGATACAGAATACCAATCAGCATCCCCGCCAGCAGTACCAGCGTAATAATTCCCATCCAAGGATGGTCAGCAGTGAAAAAACCGTATATCATATAAAATTTGCTGAAGAATACACCAAATGGTGGCATACCCAAAATAGCCACAATGCTAAGCAACAAAAAGCAGGCTGTCTTTGGCACCTGAACCATCATACCGTGAATACGCATCATATTTTTGGTACCGTATTCCTCCATAATAGTCCCGGCCGTATAAAACAGCGAATACTTAACTAAGGCATGATTGAACATATGCAAGAGCATAGCCTGAGCTGCTACAGGCACAAACAGGCCCAAGCCCGCTACCATCAGACCAAAATTCTCCATGGAAGAATAAGCCAGCATACGCTTGATATCCCGCTGTACCACCACAAATGGCACAGCCACAGCAATGGTAAAAATACCAAAAAACAGGCACAGGCCACTGATAAAGTCAATACCAATAGCCGGCATTAAAATAATTATATTTCGTATCAGTACATAGATAGCACAAATACACAGGGAGCCGGATAACAGGCCGCTGGTCAGGGCCGGGGCCTCAGAATGGGCATCCGGCAGCCAGGCATGCATTGGTGCCAAACCGATTTTCGTACCATAGCCCACAAAAAGGAAGCAAAAGGCAAACTTGGCCATTGCCGGGTTTATTTCCCCGCTGTGCTGGGCCAGATACAACCAGTCCAACGGATTGGCTGTGCCAATATTGTTCAGCTGAATATAATACACGATAATGGTCCCCAGCAGGGCCAGACAAATACCCACAGTGCAGACCATAACATATTTCCAGGTTGCTTCCAGAGAAGTACGGGTAAACTTAAAGGCCACCAGCAGAGCTGATACCAGTGTAGTCGCCTCTATGGCCACCCACATAAGCCCAAGATTATTTACCAATACCACAACAAACATAATCCACACAAAGATGTGGGACAGGGCATAAAAACGCCCCTCCAGCCGACCAAACCGGCGCAGATAGCCATATCGCTTATTGGTATCCCGATCCAGATAGGCCTTACTGGTCCAGGCGAAGGCAAAATACAGAGTACCAATAATAATCATCATCCACATACTGAGCGCATCCAGATATATGTACCGGCCAATGTACGGCATATCCGGATCAAAGCTCAATGTCAGCATCACAATGGCTCCGGCCACCGCAGTAGCCACAAGCCTGTTCAGCCAATGCAACAAATCCTTGCCCAAGCAGTTGGTGGCCGCCACCCCGCTGAATATCACTGGCAGGGCAAGTATGAAATATAATAAATCTGTTATGCAATAATTCATTTTTTACCCCTTCAGTTTTTTCATTACACTGGTATCAGTTGTCATAAAGGAAAGTCTCATCCTTGATGTCAAAATAACCAGCACGACTACAGCAATCAACACATCGAGGAATACACCCAGCTCTACCACCAGTGGCAAGCCCTCCGTCATCAAAAGGCCCAGCAGGTATATACCGTTTTCCAAAGTAATAAGCCCTACAATCTGAATGATAGCTCTCTTACGTAGCACCATCAGTGAAAGGCCGGTCATTATCATCAAAATAGACGCTGCAATAATATCCCGGCCAGCCGACCCAGGCAACAGCCGCTCAACTATTACATAGCCCAAAACCAAAAACAGGGCCGCAGCCATGGTGGAATAATTAACATTGCTGGCCGACAGAATTTCCCGCTCATTTTTCAGCTTGCCCACCAGTCGATAAACTGCCCCCGGAATGAACAGCACCTTGACAATAAGGGTAAGAACTCCCGGCAAGATGGCGTGAATGCCCTGACTGTTGGATAATCCCAACACAAAGCAGGCAATCGCAATTATAAAGGACTGGCTGCCCAGACATATAACTGCCCGTTTCAAGTCCGTTATTCTGGTCTGAAGGAAAACCACCAGAACCAAGAAAACTACTAAATATTCCATTATTTGGTGACCTCCCTATTCCGCAATGATAGCCAGCAAAAGCAACACTAATGCGGCTCCCAGATATACCCGCACCTTAAACAGGCGCATCTTATTGTTAAGGGTTTCCACAATACCAATGATAATGGCTCCCAGCAAAATCTTTACCGCCAATGGAATATTGATTGGCACATAGAGAGCCCCAAACATAGTAAGGAAAACAATGATTTTCAAAAAACTGCCCAAATGGATAAGGGATAACAGCTTACCGGAATATTCCAGGGTCATGCCCTCATGAATCATGGTAAGCTCCAGATGGGTATCCGGGTTATCCACCGGCAGGCGGCTGTTTTCTGCCAGCATAACCAGGAAAAAGGCAATGCAGGCCAGTACCGCCGAAATAGTAAAATACGCCCCATCATAATCAATCACCATGCTGGACAAGGTAGTTGAATGGTACCGAATACTGTTAATCAGGATAGCCAACATAATGGCCGGCTCAACCAATACAGAAATATAAACCTCGCGGGAACCACCCATACCACCAAAGGAAGTAGCCGCATCCATGGAGGAAAGGGTCATAAAGAACCGGCCCAAGGCTAAAATATACACAAAAACAAAGGCATCGCCTACACTGAACTGGCCGGTCAAAAAGCCCGGTACCATGGTAGCCGCAAACAGGCTGGTCATAAAATACACCACTGGTGCCAATACGAAAATAACACTGGTATATGGGGTAAGCACCGTGGCCTTTTTCCACCATTTACAGATATCAAAATATTCCTGAAAAATGCTGGCACCTTTTCTCTTCTGCAAAAAAGCCTTGGTCTTATTGATAATCCCCGCCACCAATGGGGCAAATACCAGCAGCAATAAGCCCTGTACCAAATTCAGGCCCAGGCTTGTCATTAAAGTTTCCATTATAACAATACCCCCCAAATCAGTACCACAATCATAGCTATCATAGTATAGCCGATATAAATGCTTACACTTCCCTCCTGCACTCTATGGAAAGCGGAGGAATAATTTATCATCAACTGCTGAATAGGCTTATACAGCTTATCATTGAACAGATCAGGAATTTCCAGATCATATCGGAGCTTGCGGCCAAAATAAGCATGCTCCTTGCGCAAATAAGTCAGCCGACGCTTCGGAGTGAGAATATCCTCGAAGGCCCGCCGCAACGGTTTGCTAAAGCCGGTAGCCGAATATTGCTGACGGCTGGTTGGCACTGTGCCGCAGTTCCAGGTAACATCCTTTCTCACAAAGGTACCTGACCGATACAAAGCTGCCACCATAAACAACCCCATTAAAACAAATACGGCGAAAATAATTCCCGGGCTATAAATCGCATAGTGACCGCTGCCACCCCAGATGATGCCCAGCGGCGTGCCCATAGACACCACTGCAAAACCGGAAAAAATCTGCTGCATAATATTTACCAAAATATCCGGCATTACACCAATGGCCACAATAAGCACCGCTTCAAGGCCCATCCCTACCAGCATAAATACCGGCATTTCGTGGGCTTTATCCACAATATTGGACCGTGCCCTGCCCAAAAAGGCCGTACCATACATTCTGACGAAACAGCCCAGCGCCGTGGCGCCGGTGAGTCCCAGCATAACGAAGGCAAAGATAACCAGTAATCTAAGCTCCGGATTGCCGGCCTGCTGCGCCAGCGTAATAAAGCTTTGCAGAGTAAGCCATTCCCCTACCAGACCGCTGGTAAACGGCAGAGATGACAAGGACATCGAACCAATCAGGGTGAACAGGGCTGTATAAGGCATCTTCTTAATAAGCCCCCCCATCAATTCAATATTCTTGCTGCCTGTAGCGTGCATTACCGAACCGGCACTCATAAAGAGCAAGCCCTTCATCAGACTATGGCTCACCGCGTGAACCAAGGCCGCCGTAAAAGCAATAACGCATATAGAATGAAGCTGCATAGCGTACAGCACCATTCCACAGCCAAAGGCCGAAAAAATAATCCCCATATTTTCCACGGAGGAATATGCCAAAATTCGTTTCATATCCACTTCCATGGTGGCATACAGCACCCCAAGGAAAGCGGAAATCAAGCCAATTACCATAACAATCAGCCCATGCCAGAACACATCCATACCAATAAACTGGAAGGCAAATCGGCCGAAACCGTACAGGGCCACCTTCAGCATAACACCACTCATCAGGGCTGATACATGGCTTGGCGCTGCCGGATGAGCGTTAGGAAGCCAAATATGCAGCGGCATAAGACCGGATTTTAAGGCAAAGCCCAAGAAAGCACAGAGAAAGGCCACATCCTTCATAAAGCCGTTTAAATTATTGTTGGCCATATCCCCAAACGAGAAACTCAGGGAATGGCTGCCGATAAGATAAAAAGCCACCATAATAGCCGCCGTACCAATATGGGTCATTACCATATACTGATACGCCGCACTGACCGTCTTCTTCTTCCCTGCTTCGTGATTTACCAACAAAAATGACACCAGGGCCATAATTTCCCAAGACACAATAAAAGTAAAGGCATCACCGGAAATCAGCACAGCCACAATGGACAGCAGAAATAAATTCCACAGACCACTTAACAGTCTGATACGGTGGCCCAGATACCCACGGGCATAATCCATCGCATAAATACTAATTATTACCCCGGCCACACCGGTAAGCAGCAAAAACGCACTGCTCCACGCATCAGCCTGCAGTGAATAACTGCCCCAATATGTATCAACAAGCCAGCTACCGGACGGAAACAGCAGATACATCAAGGCGGAATACGCCACCAATCCGCTGGCCACTACTGAGCAAATCATCCCAAAATAATGGGCCGCCAGCTCGGTCCGTTTTGGCCAAACAATCGTTACAGTTCCCACGAGATAAATCAGCAGGGAAATTAACATAAAATCCATTTTTCCAGCTCCAAATCAAGTATTATTCAGTCTTCCCTTAGGGAAGGTATCCGCACCATCAGGCCGACGGATAAGTTTTAACATTATACCCTTTTTGCCAGCATTTCCTGGCGGATATCCTCCGGTACCAAACTGCCACCAGTTGCCCAAATAATATGGGTAGCATTATCCATATTACGGTTCAGCTTATTGTCATAGCAATAATCTGCCATCTCACTGGAATGAGTCATGGCATATGGTCCGTGAATAGCCGCACATGAGCTTGGCTCAATAAAAATCCTTTCGGAATTCCATAAAAGGCGCATATACTCAAACAGACGCTTGTCCTTAACGGTTATTATTCCCGACAGGAAAGGCTTAATGAAATCCCCCACAAAAGCCGATGGGCGCCCTACAGCCAACCCATCTGCGCAGGTCTTGCCCGAAAGACCGATATCCTGAACAGAAATATTATTGTACAGACCGGTCACCATACCCAGTAACATACAAGGAGCCTGAGTTGGCTCCACAAAAAAGCAATGAACATGGTTGCCCAAAAACTGCCGCAGACCGAAGGTTATTCCTCCCGGTGCTCCCCCCACTCCACAGGGGATATACACAAATAACGGATGCTCCTTGTCAACGGTAATATGTTGTTGCCGCAGCTGCTTCTGCAGACGCTTGGCCGCCACTGCATACCCCAGGAACAAATCCGTGGAGTTTTCATCATCAATGAAATAACTGTCCGGGTCATTGGCTGAATCCGCCCGACCATTGGCTACTGCCTCGGTATAATCACCACCATATTCCACTACCCGCACGCCTTTGCTGCGCAGCAGCTCTTTTTTCCATTCTGCCGCATCGGAAGACATATGCACAATAGTTTCATAGCCGATGGCGGCACCGCTTATACCGATACTCAAGCCTAAATTTCCGGTGGAACCCACCTGCAGCTTTTTCGTTGCAAAAAAAGCCTTGCCGGCCGGGCTGGCCAGCTTACAGTAATCATCCTCATAGCTGTCAATGACGCCACCCTTAACAGCCAATTCCTCGGTATGCTTCAAAACCTCATAGATACCACCTCTGGCCTTCACTGAACCGGCCACCGGCAGCTCATTATCCAGCTTCATATACAGTTTGCCGCGAATATTGGCATCAAGCTTGGAGCTGTTAAGGGCTTTTTTCAAATCCGGCACTTCCACCAACGGTGATTCAATGATTCCTTTATCCTCAATAGTTTCCGGGAAGGCCATCCGAATAAACGGGGCAAATCGCCGCAAACGGGCCTCCGCCGAATCAACATCCGACATGGTAAGAGTCGAACGAATAATGGCCTCGTCATTCGGTAATTTGAAAGTATTTATCCACTCTACCTCAATGGCATTTTTAATATCTTTAAACAATATTTCGCGTTTTTCAAGGGATGAAAGGCTATCAAGTTCCATGACATAAACATCCTTTCCAATATACTTTATTGCATACAAATAGCGTGGCACAAAATACCACGCTAGTATTATACATTGTTAATTTGTCAAGTTCAATAAAACTGATGAAAACAATACATATCTTTATGTATCTTTGTCAGACTCGAACAAATCAATACAATCCTGTACATCACAGGCTGCCCCTTTGACAGAAACCCGATTGCCTTCCTCAAAGAACTTTTCCAACCATTCGTAAAACTGCTCCTCCGTCTCATGCTCCCATGACATAGTTTCCAACCACTCCCGCAAACGGTGATTGTTTCTGAAATCTTTCTCAATACGCAATCTGGTCACCCCCAAACAAATATCTTTTAACTATAATAACATAAACATTCAATACAGACAAAATAAAAATCCCAAGATAAAATGATTTTAGTAAACACTTTAACTTGAGACAATAATATACTAAAATTATGAAATAAACATAAAATTTTAATAAAACCTTTCCTTTCTTTTCCCCTCCACGAGAAAAGCCAAAGGAGTTTTACCGATGATAAGCCGGCTTGTTTCTACTGAAACAGCAACTTACAAATACTTTTGTAAAAATCATCGAACTGTGCAGTACCGTCTACTATTTCCTCCGGGAGACCAATTTTGCTTGAAATCTCGGAAATAATAGCCAATGGTACCCGCTCCTCACCACTTTCATATTGGCTGTACACCTTTGGTCCCAGCCCAATATAATCGGCAAATGCTGCGCGGGGAGCATCTGGCATAGTGGCTCGTCTAATTTCCAAAAGGCGATCACTTACCATCGACATCATTCTCACTCCCTTCTTTGGACCTTCGTCCTACTTTTCTATAGTATATTATATTTTTCTCCAACAGTAAATAGCTAAAACAAACAACTTTTTACCATTTCACCTACAATGATATGCGTTATAAATTTTAAGACTTAAAAAAATAAAGGTGTTGCTGATGAATACTACACGGTATGTATCCCTTGATATACTTCGGGGACTGGCTATTGCCATTATGATTATGGGGAATTTGTCCCCGGATACAAATTACACTATGCCCCAGCTGCTGCATAAGGACTGGGAAGGACTGACCTTGTTGGATATGGCTTTCCCCAGCTTTGTCTTTACCATGGGGGTATCCATGATATTTTCCAAAGGACTGTCTGGCACAGGCTGGTTTGGTAAAATGCTACGCCGTTCCATTATACTTTTTCTGTTGGGCCTGCTGCTGAACCATTTACCCGGCCTATTAAATGTTTTGGCCCATACGGACTACAGTCTGTCCCAATATTTAGCTGATGTTACTGCCAGCTATCGCCCTTTCGGGGTACTGCAACGATTGGCCCTGGTGTACTTCATCAGTACAATTATTTATAAAATTATGCCACACCAGCTACTATTATGGCCATTAGCCTTTTCCTTAATGATATTTTCCACTGTTGCCTATCATTTATACAACGGTGCTGACCCATACAACGAATTGGCCAATATCAGTATTTATATTGACCAGCTCACCTTGGGTACCGCCCACACATATCTCAACCAACCCTTTGACCCGGAAGGTCTGTGGGGGACCATAAATGCCACAGCAACAGCTCTGATAGGTATGATTGTGGGACTTACTTTAAAAAATAATCCGGTTTCCATTTTTGCCAAAAATAAAATTCATAAAAAGCTGTTTACCACCGGCCTGTTTCTTTTGATAACCGGTTATTTGTGGAGCTATGTTGAAATTGTCAGCAAGCCTTTGTGGACCGCCCCCTATGTCCTTACTGTAACAGGAATTGATGTAATGGTGCTGGCCTTTGTGGAAGCCCGCTCCGATAGCCGTTTCTTTCAGTCATTATTCCATCCATTTCAGGCCATTGGTCGAAATCCGCTGTTTATCTACCTTCTGACGGAAATCGGTGTTGCGCTGATGTATACCATTTCCAGTCACGGCGAACCACTT
Organism: uncultured Anaerovibrio sp.; assembly: GCA_902786545.1. GTDB lineage: Bacteria > Bacillota > Negativicutes > Selenomonadales > Selenomonadaceae > Anaerovibrio. The sequence goes on along the minus strand of CADACU010000007.1, from coordinate 37,183 downwards.
TACACATGGCTTTATCATCATTATGTTTTTGTGGCAACCAATGCCTTTGCCACGACTTTACTGTATACAGTACTATGGCTGGTCCTGTGCCTGATTGTGGCTGAGTTTATGTATACCAAGAATATTATTATAAAGCTATAAATCGATAAATGAAAAATCGGCTATTCAACAAAAATGAATAGCCGATTTTTTCTGCCTTACGCGTAATCTTTACCAATAACCGCGATGCTGTGTTTTGTCCCATAAACAATCATATAGTCCCCTGTCTGAAACACCTCGTCAGCCTTTGGATTAACGATATTTTCCGGTCCCCGCTTGATACTGGTAACATAAACATTGTACTTGGCCCTAAGGTTGGCTTCAATAAGGGATTTTCCTATCAGCTCATCCGGCACCTTCAGACGGATTAACGCCGTTTCATCTGACACATCGATATAATCAAGAATTTTATCCGAATACAGATGAGCAGCCAATCTACGGGCCGTATCCCGTTGCGGATAGATTATTTTATTTGCACCGATTTTCTCCAGGGTCTTGCCGTGCAGATCATCGTTGGCTACCGCAACAATTGTTTTAACGCCCATTTCCTTTAAAATCAATGTACAGAGCACACTCCCCTGAATATCCCCCATACCAATTATTGCCACATCAACGGAAGCGGCCCCCAAATCGTGCAGCACTTTTTCATCAGCGGCATTGCCACACACCACATAGGTCAAATTCTCACTTAACGACTGTACCGTCTGCTCGTTGGCATCTATGGCAATAACATCGCATCCCAATTCTTCCAAGGCCAGAGCGATACTCCGCCCAAATCTTCCTAAACCAGCCACCAGAAATTGTCTTTTTTCAGCCATTTTCCGCTCTCCTTATCCGATCACCATATCCTCATATGGATACTTTAAACTGGATGGCTTCTTTTCCAAAAATGCCATCACAAAGGTAAGAATACCTATTCTGCCAATAAACATAGTCATAATCAGTACCAATTTACTGAATACATCCCACTGGGGTGTTATATTTACCCCCAAGCCCACTGTACCAAAAGCCGAGAACAGCTCACACATAACCAGATGAAAATGATTTTCTCCCTTATCGAAGGACAGCAACAGGAAGAAGGCCAATCCCAGCCACAACAGACATAATACGAAAATTCCCAGACTTTTATGAATAATCTCTTCACTTATACGGCGCCGGAACATAACCACATCCTTTTTCCCCCGCAAAAGGGCAATACAGGCCATAATTATTACGGCAAAGGTGGTGACCTTGATGCCACCTGCTGTGGATGCAGGTGCTCCACCAATGAACATCAGTAGCATCAAAAACAGCAGGGTATCTTCATTGAGCAACGATGCATCTATGGTATTAAAGCCGGCCGTCCGAACGGTAACAGACTGAAACAGTGATGCCAGGAATTTCTCCCCCTCCGGCAGATTGGCCAAAGTATCCGGATTGGTATATTCAAATAGCCATATAACAAACGCGCCACCGATGGACAGGATAAAATAGCTGGTCAAAACCACCTTGGACTGAAGCCGCAACTTCCGCCAGCAACGCTTTTTGATGATATCCCCCTCAACCATAAAGCCAAGACCCCCCAAGGTAATCAGCAGGATAATACAAATATTGATGACATAATCCCCCCGAAATGCCGTAAAGCTGTTGAAATTACCCATCAAATCAAAGCCGGCATTGCAAAATGCCGAAATTGAATGCCAATAACCATAATATATGGATTGAAGCCCCATTCCCACATTAAAATAAAAATGCAGAGCCAAAATAGTGCCAAATAACAGCTCTATGCACAAGGTATAGCCAATAATCTGTCTGGCCAGACCAATAACTCCCGCCGGGCCGTCCGCCCCAAGGGCTTCATTCATCAAAAGCTTTTCCTTTAACCCCATTTTCTGACCCATACCCAGAATAATCATGGTAGTGAGGGTCATTACCCCTACACCACCTATCTGAATAAGCAGGATAATAACCAACTGCCCCAACAGATTAAAATATGTGCCGGTATCGACTACTACCAGTCCGACTACGCAGGTGGCCGATGTGGCAGTAAATAATGCATCCACAAAGGGCAGCCAGCCCCCCTCAGTATGAGTAATAGGCAGCATAAGCAACACCGCCCCAATAAAGATAACAGCGGCAAAGCTTCCCCCTACCACCATGCTGCGGTTCATCCGAAGTATTAAACTGCCCAGATTGAAATTTGTATTCATAATACACTTCATCCTATACGAACAGAGGACTTTTCCGAAACATATTCAGAAAAATCCTCTTTTGCATTAAATATCTAATTTAGTCGATAGGCTTCATTGTTGGGAACAGCAACACATCACGAATGGACGCACTATCAGTAAGGAACATCACCAGACGATCAATGCCGATACCCAAGCCGCCTGTTGGTGGCAAACCATATTCCAGGGCAACAATAAAGTCACGATCCATCATATGAGCTTCATCATCCCCAGCCTCACGCTGCTTCAGCTGGTCCAGGAACCGCCCCTCCTGATCGATAGGGTCGTTAAGCTCAGTAAAGCCATTGGCCAGCTCACGGCCATAGACAAAGCACTCAAACCGGTCAGTAATCCGTGGGTCCTCCGGATTGCGCTTAGCCAATGGAGAAATTTCGGTTGGATGACCAGTAATAAAGGTAGGCTGAATCAAAGTTTCTTCCACCTTTTCCTCAAAGGCAGCATTCAAAATACCGCCAATGCCAAAGTGCTTCTCATACGGAACACCGATTTCATCAGCCATCTTCCGGGCCTCTTCCACAGTTTCGCAGCTGAGGAAATCCTTGCCAGTGGCATCCTTTACCGCATCATTCATACTGATACGCTTAAAGCTGGAATAATCAATGGTCGTACCCTGATAATCCACCTGCAGGCTGCCACATACGGCCATAGCCGCATCCCGGACAATCCCCTCTGTAACATCCATCAAATCATTATAGTCAGCATAGGCCTGATAAATCTCAATCGAAGTAAACTCAGGGTTGTGACGGACATCCATGCCCTCATTACGGAAGACACGGCCGATTTCATAAACCCGCTCCATACCGCCTACTACCAGACGCTTCAGGTTAAGCTCAGTAGCAATTCTAAGGTACATATCAATATCAAGGGTATTATGATGGGTAATAAACGGACGGGCCGCTGCACCACCGGCAATAGTCCCCAATACCGGAGTCTCCACCTCCAGAAAATCACGGGAATCAAGATAGTTGCGGATGGATTTGATAATATTGGTCCGGGCAATAAAGGTATCCATAACCTCCGGATTCATAATAAGGTCAACATACCGCTGGCGATACCGGATTTCCGTATCAGTGAGCCCATGGAACTTCTCTGGCAACGGACGCAAGGACTTGGACAACAAATCGAAGTCATCTACGCGAACTGTCAGCTCACCCCGGCGGGTGCGGAATACATGCCCCTTTACGCCGATAATATCACCAATATCCAGCAGCTTGAACTGCTTGTATTTCTCTTCACCCAAAACATCCAGCTTGAAGTAAATCTGTATACGGCTGGTACGGTCCATCAAAACAGAAAAGCTTGCCTTGCCATGACCACGAATGGCCATCAGACGGCCAGCAATGGAAACCTCTTCTTCGCTCTCGGCCTCCCCCTCCAGACCAGCATACTGCTCCAGTATTCTGGCATTATGGTGGGAAACCTCAAAACGGTGACCGAATGGTGCCACACCCATTTCCCTGAAGGCTGCCAGCTTCTCCCGACGAACCTTCAGCAATTCATTCATATCCTCCTGAACAGGAGCATTCTCATTCTTCTCTGCCACTTTATCTATCTCCAAATCAATCAACGCTTAATTTCCACTATCTCGTACTTAATGATATTTTCGCCAACCTGAACTTCCACAACCTCACCAATAGATTTGCCGTTGATAGCAATACCTACAGGAGATTCGTTGGAAATTTTACCCTCATCCGGGTCAGCCTCAGTAGAGCCTACCAGCTGATATACCTCAGTCTCATCAAATTCCAGGTCCTTCAGTACAACCTTGGAACCCATGGACACTACATCAGAATCAGCATTATCTTCGATGAGTTTCGCATTGCGGATTTTTTCTTCCAAATCCTTGATTTCGCCTTCCAACCACGCCTGTTCATTTTTGGCATCATCGTATTCGGAGTTCTCGGAAAGGTCACCCAAAGCTATAGCAGCTTTCAAGCGCTCAGCCACCTCAAGTCTTTTGACACTTTTTAAATCATCAAGTCTTTCCTGCAGTTTTTTCAAACCATCCTTGGTGAGAAGTACACTCTTGTCTGCCATTACTAATAACTCCTTTACTCAACAAATATGAGTGCCAAATGGCACTCACTAAAAATATACTATAAAATTATATAGGAAAACACCATTTGTGTCAATAAATTACACAAAGCAAAGAAACTGTTGCTCACACAACAGTTTCTCAAGAAAAACCAAATTATAAAACCGCACCAACAGACTTCATTTCATCTATTTCCACACCATGTGGTGCATAAATCACCATAGTGTTGGAAATGCGATGCAAAAAGCCCTCCTGAACATAGCAAACACCGTTCAGGAAATCGCAGATTCTCTGCTGCTCCGGAAGCTCAACCCGCTCGTAATTAACTACTGCAGCGTTCTTTGACTTCAGAACATCAGCAATCTCACGGACATCATCAAAGCGCTGAGGAACGAAAATCTTGATTTTCAGTTCGCTGGCCTTGGTGCTGTTGTTGGTGTGCAAAGTAAGATTAGGCCGCTTTGCAGGTGCCGCCGCCATTGGCCTACTAGCATCCACGCTACTGCCGCCAACTACCTTGCGTACACTCTCCTGTTCTGCTACGACTTCTTCTTCCTCATCGATATAGATTTCGTCCTCTACATCGACTGGGGCAACATAGTCCGCCAACCGCTTTAAGAAACCCACAATGTCCACCCTCCAATGAATAATTTCAAAAAATAAAATGAATGGTATAAAAACAAAAAACGATACTTTTTTGCCCATATGGGGCTAGATACTATTATATTCGCTATCAGCAGGTTTTGTCCTGCTGATTTTGCGAATTTTTTGTATTTTTTAAAAATGAGTCAAAAGGCCTAAGACTTTTAGCTTAGTTCCCCTTGCGGGCATTTTTGCTGGCACGACCACGAGCAACCTTATCCAGCACGGTTTTGCGCAGTCTGATGCTCTCAGGAGTAACCTCTACCAGCTCATCATCGTTAATGTATTCCAAAGCCTGCTCCAAGCTCAAAATTTTAGGTGGAACCAATCGAATAGCTTCATCAGAAGCTGAGGTACGCATATTGGAAACATGCTTTGCCTTGCAAGGATTGATATCCATATCAATTTCTCTGGTATTTTCTCCCACAATCATGCCCTCATAAACGGCCTGACCCGGGGAAATAAACATTGTACCACGATCCTGCAGGTTATAGATACCATAACCAGTAGTTTCACCCTGCTCAAAGGCTACCAAGGAACCACGGGTACGACCTGGAATTTCTCCCTTGAATGGCACATAGCCGGAAAATACATGGTTCATAATACCGTTACCCTTGGTATTGGTCAAGAGCTCACTTCTAAAGCCGATAAGACCACGGGCCGGAATCAAAAATTCCATGCGCATATAGCCGGAAACCTCGGTCATATTGGCCAACTCAGCCTTACGGGTACCCAGGGACTCCATAACAGTCCCCATATATTCCTGTGGAACCTCAATGGTCAAATTCTCCATTGGCTCACACTTCTGACCGTTAATGGTCTTATAAACTACCTCTGGCTTACCCACCTGCAGTTCATAGCCTTCACGGCGCATTGTTTCAATCAAAATAGACAAATGCAGCTCACCACGGCCGGAAACCTTGAATACATCCGCAGAATCAGTCTCCTCTACCCGCAGGGAAACATTGGTCTCAACTTCCTTGAAAAGACGGTCCCGCAAATGACGGGAGGTAACAAACTGCCCCTCACGACCGGCAAATGGGCTGGTATTAACCCCAAAGGTCATAGACAGAGTAGGCTCATCAATATTGATGCTAGGCAGTGCCTCTGGGTTTTCAGCATCAGCAACCGTATAACCAATGCTTACATTACCAAGGCCGGTAAGACAAACGATCTCACCCATGGAAGCCTCATTGACCTCCACCCGGTTCAGTCCCTGATAAGTATACACCTTACCAACCTTCGCCTTGGTCTCAGAATCGCCATCCAAAAGCACAACAGACTGGTTTGGCTTCACGCTGCCACGGATAATACGGCCTACAGCCACCTTACCTACATATTCATCAGCCTCAAGAGTGGTAACCATCATCTGAAGAGGGCCTTCTGCATCGCCATGTGGGCAAGGAATTTCCTTCACGATAGTCTCCATCAAAGGAACCAGATTGTCATTGGTGTCCTCCATGCTGTACTTGGCTACACCATCCCGGGCAGTAGCATAAATGCATGGGAAATCCAGCTGTTCATCATCTGCATCCAGCTCCATAAAGAGCTCCAGAACTTCATCATATACATCGTCAACCCGCTGGTCAGGCCGGTCAATCTTGTTGATAACCACGATTGGCTTCAAGCCCTGCTCCAAGGCCTTGCGCAATACATACTTGGTCTGTGGCATAGGGCCCTCAAAGGCATCAACCAACAGCAAAACACCGTCAACCATATTCAGTACACGCTCAACTTCGCCACCGAAATCAGCATGGCCCGGGGTATCTACAATGTTAATCTTAGTTCCTTCATACATAACAGCAGTATTTTTGGAAAGAATAGTAATACCACGCTCACGCTCCAAATCGCCGGAGTCCATTACGCGCTCCGCAACCTGCTCATTGGAACGGAAAATATGGCTCTGCTGCAGCATAGCATCTACCAGGGTAGTCTTGCCATGGTCAACATGAGCTATAATCGCAATATTTCTCAAATTTTCATTCATACTCATAGTATTAAAATTCCTCCCATTACATAGAAAAAGGAGTCCTACGCTCCCTTTTAAAACCACATCTTAATTTTCAGCATAATTATATTATTATAGTAGTTTTGCAATGTCAATTGTTTTTTGCTGTTTTTCACCATAAAATGCATCTTATGCCATACCTCCAAAAATCAAGTGTTCATCCAGCTTTCCATCGTTTCCTCTACACTTCTTATACCTGCTAAGACGCCACACAGATTTAAAATAACCTTATCCGAGCGCTTCGCGCCTACTGACGGAGCTTTGCTTCCAGTGCCTTAGGTCCTTACCTTTTTACAGGACTAGCTTCGCGTCGCAAGGGGAAGACAATTATTTGTTATTTGCACTAAATCTTGCCCTCCCCTATGGGGAGGGGGGGACCGCGTGCGGTGGGTGAGGTTTATATATATTTTACAAACATTTTTGAAGGAGAAATGGAAATGAAGAACAAGAAGTATTTGAGCATGGCTTTGGCCCTGGCTGTAATGGCCACCAGCTCAAGCGTACTGGCTGCTGATGTGGCAGACTTTGGCGATGAGGATGTGGTTGTAACTGCCACCAGAACAGAAAAGAAGGATGTTGATGTTGCTGCCGGTACTGAAGTAGTTACTGCCGAGAAAATTAAGGAGATGGGGGTTAACTCCGCTACAGATGTACTGAAATATCTCAACGGTATCCAGTATGATAGCCTTAGTGCGGCTAATGGCAATATGGGTACAATGACCAATGATGTTATCGTTCGCGGCTATAAGGATGGTACATTGGTAATGATTAACGGTACGCCTATGGAATATCGCGGTAATTATGATTTAGGTTCTATTGCTGCTGAAAATATTGAGCGTATTGAGGTAATCAAGGGTAACGGCTCCGTATTATATGGTTCGAAGGCGATTGGTGGCGTAGTTAATATTATCCTAAAGAAAAACACTGATGCCAATTCTGTATTTGTGGGTTTAGGCAACAGAAGCTCTTACAAATATGGCGTTAATGTGGGGGATGACAAATGGCGTATTGGTTATACTAAGTCTATGATAGGGAAAAAACACGATGTAAGTTCACCAGCCATTTCATCAAAAGCTGAATTACGCTATTATAGTTATGATGCATCAAAGGAAAATCTGAGTATAGCTGGTTCACTGAGTCCTGTGTGGGATGTATACTATAATTTTTCTGAAAACATGAGTTACCATGACCGCTATATTACTGATACCTTAGCAGGATATACCGGTAAAGCCAAGGTTGGCGACAGATATCAGTCCAGAAGATTTAATACTATAAATCATAATATGCAGGCAATTTTCCATGATAACGATTGGAAAATTTCCCTGTTTAATAATATCAACTTTATAGAAAATAAGGGCTGGACCGATAAATTTAAATATGAAGGAACTCCATATCATACTAAGGAAAAGAATAACTCCTATGGTCTTGATGCACAGAAAAAGTGGCAGCTTAATGGTGCTACCAGTCTGATTGCTGGCCTCAGTGGGGAGCGGGAAGGATACAACAGTTATATCAATGAAAAACCTAAAACTGCTGCAAGAAATATTTGGGCAGCATTTACTCAGGTTGAACATGATTTTGACTCAAAGAACAATGTTATCTTTGGTGCCAGAGAGACTTGGACAACCGGTGCTACAAAAAATATGAATTATAGCAACTTCAGTATGTCCGGTTCCTGGGTACATAAAATGAATGCGGAGAATAATTTGTATCTTTCGGTTGCCCAATCCTTCAAGATGCCAACATATTCTGAAATGTACAAGGAATCAGATTACGGAATTCCAAATCCTGATTTGAAACCGGCCAAGGGTATCAATTATGAGCTGGGGTGGAAGCAGAACCGTGGCAGCCACACCTGGAAGGCCGCTTTGTTCCATCTGGATGTAAAGGATAATATTACTGCTACATATGACAAAGACACAGATCCTGAAAATCCAGTTTGGCAATACACTAATGTGGATTTCCGCAATACCGGTATTGAACTGTCCTGCAAAATCGATGGGAATGACAAGTGGAGCTATAATTATGGTATCATCTGGCAGCACCCACAGAGCAAGAGCAACGATGACAAGAAGGGTGCCATGATGAATAAATGGGAAAATGTTTATGGCCGTTTGCAGCTGGATGGCGGTATTGGCTACAAGTTCAAGAAATTTAAGACAAATCTGAACTTTACCTATATGTGCTCCAGATACCAGTCTCAATCTAAACAAAATGAGCCGGTTAAGCCATATCTTCTTTCCAGTTTGAATTTCATTTACACTCCGGACAATCGTAATGAACTCAGTTTGATGATAGATAACCTTCTCAGCCGTCGTGATCGCACATCCAATTCTTCTTCTGATTACTATTGTGCGCCAATGACTGTAATGCTGAACTTCACCTATAAGTTCTGATTTGAAATGTAATATGCAGATGTGTACATTTAAAAGTATCTGAAAAAAATTAAGAATGGCGGACCTTAATGGTCCGCCATTTGTATTATAGCCGCTTCCAACATTTTTCTTTTAGAAAGTTACCTATTTCTTTTATATCGGCACTTTCATAATACTTTACCAAATATTGCTTGAACTCCGTTACATCTTTTTCCGGTATAATCAATAAACCAGCACCATGACCAATCATAAAATGATTAGCAAATATAATTGCTGCCCGTTTATTACCATCAAGAAATGCCTGTGTTCTCATACAATACATACATAATTCAATCGCCCGATCAACAACCGGTTTATCAGACTGCACAATCTCATGTATTTTTTCAATAACCACTGACTCTATTGGCAGTGGTGGAGCATATTGGGTACCACCAATAGTAACAGGTATTCCTCGCAAACGGCCACCATTTTGAAAAAAACCTTCATTGATAAGTCTTGCTATATGACTAAGCAAATAAAAATTGCTTTCAGCCTGAATGACATCTTCGTCAAGAATAAATTCCCAGGCATGTTTTAAATTTAATATTTTTTGCACATCGTTGGCAGTCATACCGTGAACAGTTCCATTTTCAATGATTTCTGCTGTTTGCGGAAAAGTAGTTGCAACGCCTTCCAATATAGCCTGATCATAAATATTGGCCTTCATATTTGCCCGGGCAAAATCCAGATTATTCAATACAGCTGGAGGAAGTTCTGCCTTGATATAGCCGTTCTTTATAAGCTCCCTGTCTACACGCCTAATCTGTTTGTTTAAATCTCTGGCTTCCTTGGCATTTCTCAATAATAACTGATAGAGATCATCAGAATATACATCAACATAGGTTGATGTGAGTCTGCTGCCAATCCGTTTCCTGACATAAAGATATTTGCCGTTTCCCTTTTCCTTTACTTCCGGGGAACCATCAAAAGGAAGAAGGTTTAATCTTGCCTGATAATCTGCCTTTTCCTGTAGCAAATTTTGGATTATATCGAATTCAGTTGCCATATAAGCCAGCCTCCTTTAGGGAACTTTCTTTATATAATTCTATAAAAAAGTTCCCTAAAATTCAATATAAAAATAGGGAACTTTTTTATTGTTTTTTGTAACAAAAAGTTCCCTATTTTATTCCTATTGTTAACTTAGAACTTCATATTATAAGTCAACATGCAGCTGATTGGAGCAGTATAGTAGATGGAGGAAGAATGAGTTACATTATCCCTACGGTTCAATACATTATCAATGCTCAATGTAATATCACTCTTATCGGTCGGACTATAAATAAGGTTCAAACCGGTAAGGAGATATGGTTTAGCCGCAAAGGACCGTTCAGAAGACGGCGTATTTACACGGTCACAGAGGTAGGATGCCGTAAGTTCACCAGTAAACTTGCTGACCTTATACTTTACAGCACCAGTAAGCTGCAATCTGCCGAATTTTCTATCCCAATATTGCTTTTTGTCAGACTTAACCTGTGGATTCTGCCAAGTAAGACCATAGTTAAAGGAAAACTTGCTGGTCTCTGGAGCAATATTCCAAGAAAGTTCCAAGCCGGTATTCTTGAAATCTTCATTGTTGTAAGTATATTCTTCTTTAGTCTTATTCCAAGTAGCGGCAATATTATCAGCTATATTTGTCTTAAAGATAGCTGCCTTATAGGTATGCACTCCATGATTGTGTTTCCAACCCAATTCGTAATTAATACCCTTCTGTGGCTTCAAGCCAGGATTAGGAATAGCCTGGTCAGATGCACCATACATTTGAGCAAAGGTTGGCAAAATAAATGATTGGTTTACAGCCGCATAAAGATTATTCTCATCGTTCAGCTTATGGGTATAGGCCAATGAGCCAGAGAAATTGTTATAATTCAAATTAGTGGCACTGGTCCAAGTTTCTCTTGCACCGACAATGATGTTATTTTTAGCATCAAAGTTATGGTCTACCTGGGCAAATAACGCCCAAACATTCCGTTCGAAAAGCTTATGAGATGTTCCTGTAGTATAAGGTGTATAGCAAGCTTCATATCTTTCCCGCTGTCCATTGGCACCAGCCACCACAGTGGTAGCGTCACTAATATGCCAAGTACGCTGGATATCAGTACCATAAGTTATATTTTTTTCTAAGGTGTTGTACAATACTTTCTTCTTATTATTATCATACCATCCATTATTTGTGTTATAACTTGGAGTTGCCGTGCCTTTTTTAGAGTTAAAGGAGGCGCTTACACTATAGGCACTTGGTCCGGTAGATTTAATTGTGCCAGTATTGTAGAAGAACTTTGTATTCCACAAATCATCCTTATATATGGCCTGAATATTATGCTGTGAAGTGTTATATCGTCTTGAATTAAAGAAATCTCCTACTTCTGCGTGAAGATCTCCATATTCACCACCTGCTTTATATTCATTAGTAGCAGCCAAATCAGTAATGTATCTGTCATATGTCCCCAAAGAATCATTGTACTCGTACATTACATTAAACCGATCGTTAACTTTAACATTGAATCCAACAGATGTTTTTTCTACATCGCGAATCCATGTGTGAGTCTCGCCCTTAAATTTATGCCGATCAGCTGCGGTTGTGCCATTACCATTGTAATCAAAATCAGAAACCGTTGCATCATGACTGCCAGTCCATTTCTGCTTATTATAATGTACACTTGCCTTTTCTACAGTCGCATTTACACCATAATGTTGCTGACCCTGCGTACCAAAACCAACAAACACATTATTAGCAAACGGTTCTTCATTATTCTTGGTAATTATATTTACTACACCAGCCATTGCTTGAGAGCCATACAGGGTGGAACCAGCTCCCTTGATAACTTCAATACGCTCAATGATACCGGCTGGAATAGCAGAAACATCATACTTAGTACGCATGGTTACTGGTACACCGTTAATCATTACCAATGTACCATTATCAATACCGCGAATACTAAGCTCATTAGTCATAGTACCCATAGCTGCATTAAGCTGGCCAAATGATTTAAAGGAAAACCCATTTGTCTTAGAAAGTGCATCAGCTACACTGTTAGCACCCATGTCCCTGATTTGTTCTGCAGTAATAACCTCAGTGGATGCAGGTACATCAATGTCTCTTTTTTCTGTTCTGGTAGCAGTCACTACCACATCCTCGTCGCCAAAATCGGCCACATCAGCAGCCAGTACGCTTGAGCTGGTGGCCATTACAGCCAAAGCCAGGGCCATGCTCAAATACTTCTTGTTCTTCATTTCCGTTTCTCCTCCAAAAATGTTTGTAAAAATATATGTATATATATGTCAACCTCATCCGTCAGCCTTCGGCTGCCACCTTCTCCATAGGAGAAGGCTAAGGTTATTGTTATTGTAAATCTGTATGCTTTCTTAATAGGAATAAGAAATACGGTGTACCCAGTACAGCCGTCATTATACCCACATTTATCTCCGTGTTAGTGAGTATGGTCCGGCCGATACTATCACAAAATACCAAAAATACTGCCCCGGCCAATATGCTGGCCGGTAACAAATGGCGGTGATTAGGCCCCACCAGTATACGCATCATATGGGGAATAATCAGTCCCACAAAACCAATACTGCCGCTGATACATACGCTGGATGCAGTAGTCAGTGCCGCCACAGCCAACAAAATCAGCCGATATTTGGCCACCGGCATCCCCACGGCCTTGGCTTCAGCCTCGCCAAGGGCCAATATATTTAAATGTCTGGCCATCAATAGCATAATGATTATTCCCATGCTTATCGGTACCACACCCATAAGCACATGCTCCCACCGACGATAATCCAAACTGCCAATGGTCCAAAACAGGTACTGCTGCACCTTGTGGTCATCCATTACTGTCAAAAGAGCTGCTGTAACAGCACTAAATAGCATTCCCACCACTACACCGGCCAACAGCAAAGTCAAAACCGGAATTCGTCCATTACGGGCTGACAGGCCAATTGTCAGGCTTACAGCTGTAATCGCTCCCACAAAAGCAAATAATGGTAAACCAAACATGCTCACAGCGTTAATACCTAGGCATATAGCCGTCACGGCACCAAGGGTAGCCCCGCTGGACACACCGATTATGCCCGGATCCGCCAAGGGATTGCTAAACAACCCCTGCAAAACAGCCCCGGAAGCGGCCAGTCCTGCTCCCACCAAAAGGCCCACCACAGTACGAGGGGCTCTTATGTACAACAGAACCGCCTCCTGCTGCGGGGTAATAGACAAATCATTCAAAACCGGTATTCCCAGCTGATGGAAGCCCCAGGCCACCACCTGCATAAAGCCCAAATCATATTGACCGGCTGACAGGGAAAAGCAAATTACTATGGCAAGGAATGTTAACAGACCGGTTATGACAAGCTTCAGATGATATATCCTCATGACTCACCATTCCCTTCTGCCCCATTTTCATCCATGCCCACTATTATATCCAACAGCTGCTGTTTATTGGCATCCAGCTTGGTTGGCACTGTAAAAATATCGGCATGACCAGTTTCCGGATTTATAAGGGAACGAATATCCACTCCATAGGCCTTCGTTAACAGCTGATCGGTAAGAACCGACTGTGGCACATCATCAGCTATTATGTTCCCATTATTTATAAGCATCACCCGGGAACAATATCTGGCTGCCAGATTTAGCTCATGCACTACCATAATCACTGTCTTGCCCCGGCTGCACATCTCCTGACAAAATCGGAAAATCTCCTCCTGATAAAAGAGATCCAGGCCAGCGGCCGGTTCATCCAAAAACAGGACCGGCGTCTGCTGGGCCAATATCTTGGCCAAAAGCACCCGCTGGCGTTGTCCGCCGGACATGGCCCGGATGGGAGTATCAGCCAGCTCCAGCACCCCGGTGTATTTCATACAGGCTTCAGTTATTTCTATATCCTTTTCGCCTGGCTGTTCATACCATTTCATATATGGATAACGGCCAGCCAGCACCATATCCCGGGCAGTATAATCAAAGGTAAGCTCAATCTGCTGCTGAAGATAGGCTATTTTAGCGGCCAATTCCCACTGCTGGTATTCAGAAAGTTCCCGGTCAAACAGCCGGATACTACCCTGCTTTACCGGCAAAAAGCCCCGGAGGGCCTTTAAAAGGGTACTCTTACCGGCACCATTTTTGCCGATGATACCTAAAAACTCACCTTTATTCACCGAAAAAGATATATCTGTCAATATTTTATTATCTTCATAACCAGTGGTTATGTTATCAACCTTTAATAATTCTTTCATTGCTCACTCCGCCACCGACAAATGTTGTTGATCATCCTGCTTAAATTCATCTCCATAGGCACAATAGGCAATTTCTTGTGCTCCAAAGCAAAAATCCTGTGACGCAGAATAAATATATGCATCCCGCGGCTCCCGCACCTTGCCATTCTTAATGGCCTTGACATGCTGCAATGACGGATCCTTTATGTAATTATCCCGAAAAGACTGTTTATCAGCCAGGCCGCGCATCGAATAGCTAGGCAAAAACAAAACATCCGGATCAATTTTTACAATCATTTCTTTGGTAAGATTGGTCCCCCGATGCAATCCGGCCTCCGCCAGACCATTGATAACACCGGCCCACTGGCAGGCATCATCATATATACAGCCTTTACCTCCATAATACGCCACCCGGGATATTAAAACGGCCCGCTGGCGCTGGTCCCGGGGAACTAACCGGTCAACTTTTTCCTTGAGCGCATTCAAGCGCGCTTCCATTTGGGAAATAAGCTGCTGGCCCTTTTCCGGTTCACCCAGAGCGGCAGAAATAAGGGTAATATTCTCTTTTACATCAGATAAATTTTTTGCTCCTCGGACTACCACCACATTTATGCCCATGTCCCGCAAGGATTGGACATAGTCCAAATTGCCCCAATCAACCGCTATAACCAAATCAGGCTGCAAAACCAGCAACTCCTCCAATTTTGGCAGGTGCACGCGGTTTGGTATTTCCTTGACCAGCTCCAGCATATTGGAGCTATTTGGATCATCCAAATTCCGGTCGCAGGCAACCATCTTATCCGGTTTTACTAATCCCAGTACGATGGTGTCTGTCCCCTTGGTGGCCGTGACAATTCGTTTGGGCTTTTCCTTAAAATGCACCACCGTTCCCTGGCAATCAGTGACCTCATATTCATCAGAGGATGCGGCCGGCTGTTTGCTGCAACCAGAAGCACAAAGCACAATAAGTACTGTCACAACGGCAAATAATTTAATAAAATACTTCATTCAACCATTCTCCTCGTTTTTACCCAAAAATAACAAAACGGTCAGGCATCAAATCCTAACCGTTTTTAACCACACAAAGAAAAAGCTTTTCGTCCAAAAAGGCAGAAAAGCAGAACAAAGGTCTTAAATAATCATATAAGTCCTCAAAAATCCCCTTCCTGTCGCTCGCAGGTAAAAACGGTGATTGAAAAACAGGCAGTTCTCCTGACTTGATTCATCGCTTCGCTGCGCCTTCCCAGAATACTCCAGTGGCCAAACCTGCAGCTAAACTCCTCTTACAGTGGCGGGACCGTGCTGGACTTTACCAGCTTCTCTATTAAGTCTAAATGCAAACGCATACGACACCTGTTCCCAAATATTAAATTTTGATTAAAACCTTCTTAATTATACTATTGTACAAACATTTGTCAAATGTATTTTAAAATATTCCCCTGTCAGGACAAAGTCTCATTGAAATAGAAATAAAAACACCTGCCCAAAAACGGACAGGTGTTAAAATATGGATACCAGCTATTCTTATTCTACTTCGTAAACATCGCCATCTTCGGTCACGATAAGGTCACCGGACTCTACAGGCTCATCTACGATAATAATCTCTTCCTCATCCAACAGGTTAAGCTCTGGAGCAGTACCTACCAAAGATGCTGCACTAGCCATCTATGCCCCTAAAGCAAATACCATAGCAGCCAATACCATACCAATTTTCTTTTTCATATTATACAACCTCCTTTACAAAATATATAATCCCTTACATTTTAATCAATTACCATTAACAAACTTCTTCAGGCCGTCCACATCAACCGGAGCCCAATAAGTTTTGCCATCGTCGCCCTTAACGATTTCGCACTTGCACTCATAAGTCTGACCCATCTTCAGCGGGAACTCATTGATATAGTTTTCAATACATTCAATAGTAGCCTTCTGGAAATCCGGGTCCTGCTTGAACTGCTCCACAGTATAGCCGTTAGCCTGCAGGGCGCCTAATACTACACCAAGAGCCTGAATATCCGCATTCGTATTGGCCAAGTTAGCAGCACCCGCCTGATCAATTACATTGGCAGTAACTTTAACTACTGGATGCTCAGCATCATCTTTCGTAATCTCAGTCTTAATCTGCATAGCTGCCTTCATCTTGGTGATGTATGAAGTAGTTACAGTCTGAACATTGGCATCATTCAGTGGGAACTGGGCAAATGCCTTCAGCAAATCACCAATAACCGCTTCCTGAATTTCCTCCTCCTGTTTCTTGGTCATACCTGTAGCCGCCATGCTATCAGATACACCGTAAGCCATTATCTCAGAATAACCCAAGATGGCTTTGTCAGCGCTGTCCTTTGGCTTGTCGGCACCGCATCCGGCGATTGCAAATACAGCAAGCAATGCAACCACAGACAATAATAATTTTTTCAACATCCGTTTTTCCCCCTCAACCTTGATAAATTTATACCTTCGTGGTATTGTGTTTTATGGGAGATTTCGCATCTCCCTACGGACACTTTTACTTTAGCAAAACTATTTTTTTACTTCAATACTTCTGTTAAAAGTGGTCGTTTTTTGTTAAAAGTGGTCGATTTTTATACCTTTTGACTTTTTTACCGTGAGGTATTTATGAATATATTGATTATTCCATTGGTTTTTTTGATTACCATAGTACAGCTTTGCCATACTTACCTGTGGTATTTGGCCTTTAAACCTGATATGTCTCAGCAGGAAATTCGTCGTCTTCTGCAATGGGTTCTCAGCTGGGGGCTTATTTCCCTTCCACTGTATTTTGGTGTATTAGCCTACAGTGGCTTTACCATTATGGCTTATAAATATCTGCTTATGCTAGGCTGGATTCCATATTTTCTAATCTTTTTACGGCTTATTCCCGGCCATATTTCCCTGCATATTTTCGTGTTGGGAATGTCAGCGCTATGGAGCTTTTTATTGCACAGCACCAGTGATATGGTACTTACCTTATGGTTTTATGAAACACCCTATGATCAGGCACTGATAATCCATACCCTATCCAATCTGCTGTTGTTTATTCTGCTGCTTCCTTGGGAACGGCAAATGTTCGCCCGCTTGCTTCCGTCACGGGATTTTTTTCAGGAGAAGAATATCGGCCTCTATATCGCCAGCCTGCCCCTGTCCATTTCCGTTGCCCAAACCCTGTTGTCAACTGATAAAATTCTTTGGCATTCCTGGGAGTTATTGCTTTCCAGATTTTATCTCCTGGTGGTTTTTCTGTGCTGTTTTCACTATGTTCAAATTGCTACCAGGTATTACAATGAAAAAAAATTGCTGCAGAAAAACAACCAGCATTTATCCAATGAAATGGTATCTTTGGTGGAGCACCGCCTTTTGCTTCAAAAAAATAAATCTCTCATAAAAAAGTTCCGCCAAGGCTTTCTTACCAGCTACGATCACATACTGGAGCTGATTGATGCCCAAAAAGCGGATGAAATACGGGAATACTTACGGCAACAGGAGCTTAAGCTACCAGCCGCCACAGTTATGTCCTATTCCGACTATCCCATTATCAACACTGCTATTTCCATCTATTATTCCCGAGCCCAACGGCTTGGAATTACCTTTACCACCAAGGTTAACCTGCCGGCCAATCTGGCCACGGATGAAAATGATTTAGGCATTTTGTTATCCAATTTGCTGGAAAATGCCCTGCAGGCAACCCTCCGTTCCCCAAAATCAAACGATAACAATGCGGAAATAGCTTTGACTATACAACATAACGGTCATCAATGCGTCCTCTCCATCAGCAACCATTGCGGCACACCTATAGATTTGGATAAAGAGGGCCTACCCCGGGCCACCCGCAAAGGCCACGGTATTGGTATGGTTTCCCTGAAAATGTTTTTGGAAAAATACAAGGGTTATGCCACCTTTACCCAGAATGAAGGTCGGGTGCGCCTATTCATGTATTGGAGGGATGATAAACCATGTTGATATTCGCCTATGCCATTTTAACAACGCTGATACATCTCGCCGGTGCCTATTTCCGCTATCTTCCCTTCAGTCGGATTTTAAACCGAAAGCTCACCGCCAGACTATGGAAAGCACTGCTTTTATGGAGCATAGCCGGCTTGATGATAAATATTTATGTTACAAGTGTCTATGGAATATCCATGCGCACCTTCAAGCTGCTGTTTTTCTTTGGTATGACACCATATTTTATTCTCTCTGTTATTCTTATCCCCCGCCATCTGGCCCAGCACTTCTTTGTTATAGGCATTCAGGCCCTTTATGCGTTTATGCTTCATTCAGTGGCCAGCATTATTCTCACCCTTATATATTCCACCATGACAGCCAGATTACTTCCATTGCAGCTTACCCTGTGGATTGGCCTCTTTTTGTTGATTTACCCATGGGGGGAAAAGCTCTTTACCAGTCTGCTGCCTGACAAACAATTCATTTCTGATACCAAACTTCAATGGTATATTGCCCTGTTACCAGTGTCATTCTATATTGGATGCATTATCTCCATCACCAATGTCACCTTTCTGCCGGAATTAAGTGACAGATTGACCAGACTGTCCATTCCCCTGTTTTTCTTCATCGTCTATTCCCTGGTTCATTATAATTCCCGGGAGGCAATTCAGTACCGTCAGCTGACCCAGACCAAAGAACGGCTTACCAGACAGCTGCAAAATCTCACGAAGCATACCAAAATGGTACAGGAAAATGAAAAAGCCATTTCTGTACTGCGCCATGACCTGCGTCATAGTTATCGTCTGATATATGCCCTGCTGGAAAAAGGCGACTATGAGAGCATAAAAAAGCATATTGAAGCCCAAAAGAAACTGTTGGAAAAAAGCTAAAGGGTGAGGCCAATTGACCTCACCCTTTCTATTTGCTGATTATATGATTCATATAAGCCACCTTTACATCCTGGCGCTTACGGCGACTGATCGGAATATGGCTGTTATCCTTTAATATGAATTCCTCCTGCTCCATTACCTCAATATAATCCATATTGACAATGATGCGATGATGACACTCCAAAAACCGTTCTTCCTTTAACAGCATCTCTGCCAATTCCCCATAGGACATGGGAGACGATAACACCTTGTTGTTAAAATGAATATCGATATTATGGGCATCACTGACATCCACATACATTACATCGCTATAGGAAACATCCACCAGAGACCCTTTTACCCTGATGGTTATTCCTCCTCTGTTTTTCAACAATTTAGGAAAAATATGATTGAAGGTGGCAGCAAATTCCTCTTCGTGGTCCTTCAGTGGCTTGATAAAATATCCCGTAGCAAACACCCTGTAGCCTTCCAACAGGTGCTCATCACTACTGGTCAAAAAAATGATGCTGACATCTGAATCCACATCACGGATCTTCTTTGCCGTTTCCAGGCCGGAAATTCCCGTCATATATATATCCAACACCAATAAATCAAATTTTCCGGATTTATAAGACTCCACCAATTCCTCACCACTGGCAAAGGTTTTTATATTGATAAAATTTTTATCCTGGGGATAGTGATCAGAAATATACTGTTGACAATAGTTTATTACATTGTTCCGGTCCATATCATTATCATCAACCACGGCAATATTCATATCCATCCCCCCTTTTTTAATATATTATAACGCCATTGTTCAAATTTTTCTTCTTTAAGAAGAAAAATCTTCCAATTAGCGTTTCAACGAGCTGGGAGATATACTCGCCAGCTGTTAAAGTTTGTTCCCCCCCACCTAAAGAGGTGGGGACATCTTAAAGCTCGTTATAACACAAAAGAGAGCCCCAGATACGGGACTCTCTTCGTTTTTAATGCAATCGCCTTGAACAAGCAGCAAATATTACAGCTGAGGACCAGCAGCAACAAGAGCCTTACCAGCAGCATTGCCGGTGTACTTGCCAAAATTCTTAATGAAGCGGCCAGCCAAATCCTTAGCCTTGGTCTCCCACTCGGAAACATCTGCATAGGTGTCACGAGGGTCGAGGATCTTAGGATCAACGCCTGGCAGCTCGGTAGGTACCTCGAAGTTGAACATAGGAATCTTCTTGGTAGGAGCGGTCTTAATGTCACCGTTCAGGATAGCGTCGATAATACCACGGGTATCCTTAATGGTGATACGCTTACCGGTACCATTCCAACCAGTGTTTACGAGATATGCCTTCGCACCGTTAGCATTCATCTTCTTAACGAGCTCCTCACCGTACTTGGTAGGGTGCAGCTCGAGGAATGCCTGACCGAAGCAAGCGGAGAAGGTAGGAGTTGGCTCAGTGATGCCACGCTCGGTACCTGCCAGCTTAGCAGTGAAGCCAGAGAGGAAGTAGTACTGAGTCTGCTCTGGAGTCAGGATAGAAACTGGAGGAAGAACGCCAAATGCGTCAGCAGACAAGAAAATTACATTCTTAGCAGCTGGTGCAGTGGAACCTGGCTGAATGTTCTTGATATGGTTAATAGGATAAGATACACGAGTGTTCTCAGTAACGCTCTTATCAGCAAAGTCAATCTTACCATTAGCATCTACAGTTACATTCTCGAGAAGTGCATTTCTCTTGATAGCGTTGTAAATGTCTGGCTCGGACTCCTTGTCAAGGTTGATAACCTTTGCATAGCAGCCGCCCTCAAAGTTGAATACGCCCTTGTCGTCCCAACCATGCTCGTCGTCACCGATGAGCTTACGCTTAGGATCAGTGGACAGGGTGGTCTTACCAGTACCGGAGAGACCGAAGAAAATTGCAGTGTTCTCGCCATTCATATCGCAGTTAGCGGAGCAATGCATGGAAGCAATACCCTGGAGTGGGAGGAAGTAGTTCATCATAGAGAACATACCCTTCTTCATCTCACCACCATACCAGGTGTTGATGATAACCTGTTCCTTGGAGGTAGTGTTGAAAGCAACGCAGGTCTCGGAGTTCAGACCGAGCTCCTTGTAGTTAGCTACCTTAGCCTTGGAAGCGTTATAAACAACAAAGTCTGGCTCAAAGCTCTCCAGCTCCTCAGCAGTAGGCTGGATAAACATATTGGTTACAAAGTGAGCCTGCCATGCAACCTCAACGATGAAACGAACTGCCATACGGGTATCTTTATTAGCACCGCAGAAAGCATCAACAACATAGAGCTTCTTGTTGCAGAGCTCTTTCTTGGCGATATCCTTAACAGTTGCCCATACGTCCTCAGACATAGGATGGTTATCATTCTTGTACTCGTCGGAAGTCCACCAAACCTTATCCTTGGAATTTTCGTCCATAACGATGTACTTATCTTTAGGAGAACGGCCAGTGTAAATACCAGTCATAACATTTACAGCACCAAGCTCAGTAACTGTTCCAACATCATAGCCCTCGAGGCCAGCCTTGGTCTCCTCTTCAAACAATACCTCATAGGAAGGATTGTGGAGAATCTCAGTAGTACCAGTGATACCATACTTTGTCAAGTCAATAGTTGCCATTTTGCTATCTACCTCTTTCTTTTAAATAAATTTGCCATAAAAACTCACCACCTCCCTAAGCCAAAAGGCCCAAACTCAAGGTGAATCATTTATAGCATTTATGATTTAATAAACGATTTTCCAACGAAGTCAGAAAATCCTGCTATTATATTAAACTTTTTGCTTAGCTTTGTCAAAAATTGTTAATTATTCTTTTCTTATAAATATCCAATGCATTTATTATTATTTTATATTATTTTAGGGCGAAATTTAAAACTGCCTTTGTCATTTCACTTTTATTTACAACCTGATTATGACGGATTTCAGCATTTTTCAAATTTCCCAGTCCCTCCGGTATAGCAAAGCTGTTAATGGCCGCCAATTCATCCAGCAGCTGGAACTCATTCTTGCCGGCAATATCCTTTGACAAAGCCGTCAGCACACTCTCGTTGAATTTATACGGACTGGCTGTGGAAACAATTATCACATTTTCCTTGTCAGCCATTTTTTCAAAAGCGTTCCAGGCCACAGCAGTATGTGGATCAGCCACATATTTTTCCTGCTGGTATTCCTTGGCAATCATGGCCTTGGTGGCGTCATCATTCGACCAGTCAGCGGCAAAAATCTCCTTTATCCGGGCTAACACCTCCGCCCCCACATCATATTTGCCGGTTTCGGCCAGCTCCTTCATCCAACCGGCTACCTTAGCCGTATCATTGGTAATATGGTATAAAAGGCGCTCCAAATTACTGGAAATCAGTATATCCATAGAAGGGCTGATGGTTTTATAAAAATCCCGGTTCCGATCATAAATACCGGTATTGAGGAAATCTGTCAGTACATTATTGGCATTGGAGGCACATACCAGCTTTTTAACCGGCAGGCCCATTTCCCGTGCATAAAAGCCGGCCAAAATATCGCCAAAATTGCCTGTCGGCACCACGAAGCTGATTTGGTCTCCCGCCTTAATCTTGCCTGCCTTCAGCAGATCAGCATAAGCACTGAAATAATACACTATCTGGGGAACCAGCCGGCCCCAGTTTATAGAATTGGCCGATGACAATGACACGCCCTTTTCATTTAGCCGGGCATTGAACGCCTTGTCACTGAAAATTTCCTTTACACCGCTCTGGGCATCATCAAAATTTCCCTTTACCGCCGTAACGGCCACATTCCCCCCCTGCTGGGTCACCATCTGCAGCCGCTGAATACGGCTCACACCATTATCCGGATAAAATACCATAATCTTGGTCTGCGGCACATCCTTAAACCCCTCCAAAGCAGCCTTGCCTGTATCGCCGGAGGTTGCCACCAGAATCATTACTTCGTTTTTTGCCTTGGTCTTCTTCAGGGCAGTCGACAACAACTGTGGAAGCAGCTGCAGGGCCATATCCTTAAAGGCGCTGGTTGGACCATGCCACAATTCCAGCACTGATACATTTTTAAGCATATTGACCGGTGCAATGGCAGCATCATCGAATTTTTGGTCACCATAGGCTCTTTCCACGCAGCCCTCTATCTCGGTCTGGGTATAATCCGTCAAGAACTGACTAAGAACCTTTACGGCCCGCTGCTGATAGGAAAGATTTTTCAATCCTTCAATAAAGGCCATATTCACCTTTGGCATAGACTCCGGAACAAAGAGTCCCCCATCCTCGGCCAAGCCCTGTATAATGGCCTCTGCTGCCGTTAATTCCTGATTGTTGCCTCTTGTGCTGATGTATTTCATTCTTTCACCCCTAAGAAATTATTAGCGAATAACTTTTCCCACAGTAGCCTTTACCGCCTGAACCAAATCATCGGGCGACAGGATAAGCTGCTGTCCCCGTATACCGGCACTAATGGCAATGGCTGGGTAATTCCCACTGGACTCATCCAGATACACCGGATAATTCTTCTTGGCTCCCAATGGAGAACAACCGCCCCGCACATAGCCGGTCAGCCCCAAAACCTCTTTCAGGGCTACCATTTCCACGCTTTTGTTGCCTGAAAGCTTGGCCAGAGCCTTAAAATCCAGTTCGCCATCACCAGGTATACACGCCATAAGTACACCTGTCTTATCTCCACGGCACACCAATGTTTTAAACACCATCTTTACATCCATACCGGTGGAAGCCGCCACATGCACTGCACTCAGGTCATCTAAATCCACCTCATACTCCTTTATTTCGTACGATATTTTCAGATTATCCAGTATCCGTGCAGCATTAGTTTTCTTTACCTTCATATAAACATACTCCTGTCCAAGTGTACTTTTGTAATTATAACGCAGTTGTTCAAATTTTGCCATAGGCAAAATATTCTTATTTAGCGTTTCGTCGAAGTATAAAAATAACTCGACATAACGCAGTTGTTCAAAATTTTCCATTAAAATGGAAAATTATTCCTCTTTGGCGTTTCGTCGAAGTTTAAAAGTAACTCGACATAACGCAATAGTTCAAATTTTGCCACCCTTTTAATTGCAAAAGAAATCGCCGCAAAATTTCTTTTGCGGCGACTTCCCTACTAAAGGAAAAATTATGGTAAAGGCATCAATCGAAACATACTTTATGAGGGTTTAAAATATTGTTCGGGTCGAAAGCCTTCTTAATGCCCTGCATCAACTTCAAGGACTCCTGTGGGAGACTTTCCTTCAGATATGGCTTCTTGGCCAAGCCAATACCATGCTCACCGGAAACCTGTCCCTTGAGCTCACGAGCCTTGAGATACATCCGCTCCATAGCCTTGCCCAGCATCTCAGCCCACTTCTTGTCATCCATATCATCACGCAGGATGTAAACATGCAGGTTACCATCACCGGCATGACCAAAGCTCTTAATCCGGATTCCCATTTCCTTTCTCAGGTCATGGATAAACTCTACAAACTCGTTTACGCAGCTTCTTGGAACAACTACATCTACCTCATCCATCATACTGGTGGAACCCTTGATAGCTTCCAGGAAAGCACCTCTGGCCTTCCAGATTGCTTCGGCGCGCTCGTCGGTATCAGCAATCAGCAGATCCAGTGCTCCCTGCTCCAAACAAATCTGAGCTACACTATCATAATACTTACTGATTTCTTCTACAGAAGCTCCATCAAACTTCAGCAGGAGATAGGCATCGGCCTGATTATCCGGGAACTTCTTGCCCAGATATTCCTCAGAGTCCATAATAACCTCCCGCTCCATAAACTCTACAGCCGTAGGGATAACCTTGGAGCTTACAATCAATGGAACAGTGCCAATAGCCTGCGCCAAGGTTGGGAATGGAATAAGAAGACTTACATTCTTCTGTGGCAATGGCAACAGTCTAAGGATAGCCTTAGTTACCAGGCACAAAGTACCTTCGGAACCAACAATCAAGTCCTTCAAATCATAGCCGGAGCTGTTCTTTACAACCTTGCCGCCTACTTCCATAATAGTACCGTCAGCCAATACAATCTCCAGGCCACGGACATAATCTCTGGTTACACCGTATTTTACAGCCCGCATACCACCGGCATTGGTGCTGATATTACCACCAATAGTTGCGGTCTTCTCACCTGGATCAGGTGGATAGAACAGGCCCTTTTCTTCAACATACTGACCGATTTCCATCAGCAGTACACCTGGCTCTACCGTCAGAGTCAAGTTCTTTTCATCCAGCTCCAAAAAGTGGTTCATCAGGGTAGTATCAATCATAATACCCTTTTCCACTGCCACGGAGGAACCAACCAAGCCAGTGCCGGCACCTCTCGGAGTAACAGCGATATGCTTTTCATTGGCATATCTCATAACCTTGGAGGCTTCCTCAGCAGAGGTAATACGAACTACCATCTCAGGATAGGAAGCATCTGCACTCAACTCATCATGACTGTATTCTTCGTTTATTTCATCAGCCCAAAGAATGCGCTCACGAGGCACAAACTGGCTAATAGCCTCTAAATCGGAAGCATCTAAAACCTTGTATTCGCTCATGCCTTAACACCCTTTCCCTGTTTAACCTGCTCAATGAGCTTTGGAATAACTTCATAAATATCGCCAATAACAGCGTAGTTTGCTACCTTGAAGATGCCCGCATTCGGGTCAGTGTTGATAGCAAAAATGTTTTCGGAGTTGTTCATACCCGCTACAAACTGAATTGCACCGGATACACCACAGGTAATAATGAGTCTTGGACGAACGGTACGGCCCGAAAGACCAATCTGATGCTTTGCGTCAAGCCACCCAGCCTCTGCCAATGGTCTGGTGCAGGCAATGTCGCCGCCCAGCGCATCAGCCAACTGACGAACCAAATCAAGGTCCTCCTTCTTCTTCAGACCGCGACCGGCAACCACCAGAATATCAGCATTTTCAATGCTCTTTTCCTTCTGCTTCTGGGTAATGCCAAGAACCTGGGTACGGGTCTTGAGCTTATCAGCTGCAACGCTAATCTTGACGATTTCACCCTTGGCCTCAGCACTGCGCTCCGGCGCATCCATAATCTTATAACGGACAGTAGCCAGCTGAGGTCTGGAGTTCGGTGTCAAAATCTCAGCCATAATGTTACCGCCAAAAGCCGGACGAATCTGTACCAAATCAGTATTTTCATGAATATCCAAAATGGTGCAGTCTGCGGTCAGACCAGTGTTAAATCTGGAAGCAACTCTAGGAGCCAGCTGGCGGCCTACCGGAGTGGCACCTACCAGAATAGCCGAAGGCTTAATCTCGTTGATAAATGCCTCAAAGGCTGCTGTATAGGACTCCATCTGGAAATCCTTCAGCTCCGGTGCATCTACTACAAAAACCTTGTCTGCACCGTAATGAAGCAATTCTTCAGCCTTATTTTCAATATCACTGCCAATAAAGATTGCATATACAGGATGGTTAATTTTTTTGGCAAGCTCTCCGGCCTTACCAAGCAACTCGAAGGTTACCGGATGTATTTCACCATTTACATGATCAACATAAACAGTAATACCCTTCCACAAAGACTTATCAACAGTCTTTACTTCTTCTTCCACGAATTCCATTGCACCAGGCTGGCCCTTCTTCACACAGAGCTTGCACAACTTACAGCCTGCATTGACTTCCAGCTTGCCATCCTTTTCCTCAAGGGCATTAAATGGGCAAATGGAAACCATTGCCTTAATATCAGTTACTTTGTCCTGATGTACTATCAGTTTTCCCATCGTTAATCCCCCTTATCCTAACAATTTTCTGCTCTTGATGGCGTCGTAAATTTTCTCTGCCAATACATCAGCAGAATCATCCCAGGTAACCTGAACCTTGTCGGATGTAGGTGGGAATATACGCTGAACCTGAGTTGCAGAACCGTTGAGACCATAGTTGTTCTTATTCTGGTCATCCATATCCTTTAAGGTATACATAACGATTTCCTTGTTCTCAGTTTCCTTTTTCTTCAAATAGGATGGAAGGCGTGGCTGCACAATATCCTTCTGAACAGTGATAAGGCAAGGGAAGGAAACCTTCAAATGCTCAATATCCTGTGCCATTTCCATATCCACAAGTATACTGTCACCCTCGACTTCCTTAATCTCTTTTACATTACATACGCATGGAATATCCAGCTGCTCGGATACTTCAGGACCAACCTGAGCTGTATCACCATCTGTAGTCTGGAGTCCGCAAAGAATAATATCAAACTTGCCAAATTTCTTGATACCCTGGGCAAGGGTATGGGCAGTAGCCAATACATCAGCTCCACCAAATGCCCGGTCAGATACGATAGCACCCGCATCTGCCCCCATGGAATACGCTTCCTTTATAATTGCTTGAGCCTGTGGTGGTCCCATGGTAATAACACTCACTCGGCCACCGTACTTCTCTTTCAGTTTCAGTCCACATTCAAGCGCATACAGATCATATGGATTCATTTTGCTATCTGCACCATTACGCTTCAATACTCCGGTAACAGGATCAACTTCAACCTTGTTGGAGCCAGGAACCTGTTTAATACACACCAGAATTTCCATGAATAATCCTCCTCATACTTTTCATTTATCATCCGGGGCAGCTTCGACCCTACCCCGGACAATTCCCCTTACAAGTATATATTATAACGCAGTTGTTCAGATTTTCCCATTATATATGGGAAAATATACCTTTTCGCGTTTTCCTTCCAGGACTAGCTTCGCGTCGCACCGATGGTTTAAAAGATATCTCGGTATAACGCAGTTGTTCAATTTTTTCCTTTGAAAAAGGAAAAATATTCACTTTAGCGTTTTCCTTCCAGGACTAGCTTCGCGTCGCAACGATGGTATAAGATATATCTCGTTATAACTTTTCAGCCAGTACATCTGCAATATGCTTTACCTTTATTCCTGTATTTTGGTTATCAAGACCACCGCCAATTTGCATCATACAGGATGGGCAGGCAACCACGCAGGTAGTGGCCCCGGTATCTTTGATATTCTGCACTTTTTCCTCCAACATAGGGATGGAAACCTCAGAATACTTCATACCAAAGGAACCAGCCATACCACAGCATTTATCGCAGTTCTTCATTTCAACCAGCTCAACGCCAGGCGTAGCATTCAGAAGAGCTCTTGGTTCCTCGAATACCCCCAGTCCCCGCTTCATATGGCAGGAGTCATGATAAGTAACCTTTTCACCACCAGCTGCCGGCAGGAGCTTGCCCTGAGCCTTGTATTCTTCCGCTACAAAGCTGGAGAACTCCCGAACCTTGGCGCAGAACGCCTTGGCCCTTGGACCCCACTCAGGATCGTCCTTAAAGAGCTGTTCGTAGGTTTCACTGAGAGTCTCAGCACAGGTTGGGCAGGAGGAAATGATTACATCCGGATTTACGCTTTCCAGTGCTTCAATATTCCGTTTAGCGGCCTTCATACCGGTTTCCCGGTCACCAACACCCAAAATCGGCTTACCACAGCAGCTCTGCCCCATCGGATATACAACTTCCATGCCCAGGCTCTGCAATACTTTTACTACATTTTCACCGGTATCAGCAAATACAAAGTCAGTATTACAGCCGCTGAAGAAGGCAACCTTTTTCTTAGGATGGGATGGATTTTTCTTTTCCAGCTTGGCCATCCGGTCTCTCAGCGGCGTATCAGCAATAGTTGGCAGGCTCCGTCCCTTGGTCATCCCCGCAAAGAACAATGGCAAATGACGGATGAACTTGCCTGACTTGAATGGTGCCTGTCCAACGGAACCAGCCTTCAAAAGCAGTTTATGGAACAATCCTCTGTCATTAAGTACATTATCAAAGAAGGACTTATCCATAGTTGGCACGCCATGCTTTTTAACATATCTGTTTCTCAGTTCGTCAATAAGGTCAGGAATCGGAATCTTGCCCGGACATACCGTGGTACAGGTCCGACAGCCAATACACAAATCACTGAACTGATTAAAGTTTTCTATACCATTTAACAGACCAGTCAAAATAGCCCCAATACCGCCGGAGTAAATATGACCATAAACATGGCCGCCTACCAAAGTCCAGATAGGGCACACATTCAGACAGGATGCACAGCGTACACACTGATATACCTGCTTCATAACCGGATCATGGGCAGTCTCCAGGCGACCATTGTCCAGCAAAATCACATACTGCTTGCGGTTCTCCTCGACCCACTGACCATCCTTCTTGTACATGACCGGTGTCGGTCCGTCAATGAGGGTCATATAACTGGTCATCTTTTGGCAGGTACCATTACGAGGTAACAGCCGCAAGATTTTCGCTGCATCCTCTGTTTTTGGAATCAACTTTTCGTATCCGATAAGCACCACATGGATTCTTGGCAATGTGGTTACCAGACGGGCGTTACCCTCATTGGTTACCAAACCGATGGCACCGTTTTCCGCAATACCGAAGTTTGCACCGGTTATACCCATATCAGCCTGCAAAAACTCCTGCCGCAGAGTCTGACGGGCCTTTTGAATCATATATGGGATATCTTCACCAGGAACCTCCTCCTGAAGCTCCTTTTCAAACATCTCGGCACACTGATAGCGGTTGAGATGAATAGCCGGCATAACCATATGGGATGGTTTCTGCCCAGCTATGGCAATCATCCACTCACCAAGGTCTGTTTCTTTTACCCGAATATCATTTTCGGTGAAGCACTCATTCAGGTGTATTTCCTCCGAAGCCATGGACTTGGATTTTACAACCCGCTTCACACCATTTTCCTTACAAATCTGAATGAGGAATTTCTTTACCGCATCCCCATCCTTTGCCCTGAACACTACACCGCCACGGGCTTTGACATTTTCTTCGAACTTGTCAGCCAGCTCATCGATGTGCTCAACGGCATCTGCCTTCATACAGCGTAAATTTTCCCGAAGCTCTTCAATATCCTGACCAGCGTATGATTTCAAACGGGAACCCGGATACTGATCGGCAAAGCGTGACAGTGCATCCTGCATAATGTCATCTTTAAGTTTCGCCTTTATTTCCTGCTTCAAATTCCGCTCTGCCATCAGTTAGCCCCCCCTTCATTCTCTACAGCGATAACAATGAGCTTGTTAGGGCCATGAACGCCAAGGCTCAATACCCGCTCAATATCCGCTGTACGGCTAGGGCCAGTTACAAATCCGCAATAGCCTTTCTTAAATACCTTACCAATAATCTGACATGCAGTTGTAATGTTTTCTACCATATAATTAGCATTTACAAAAACAACATTTACAAATGGCAGCATGCTGGTGACTCTTGCTTCATAGGAATAGTTATCTACCACAAGACTTCCAGACTCCCCTACACCAAATTCGGCTGTTGAAATGCCCACATCCGCGCTGGCAGCATGTTCAGCAATGTCGAATTTTTCAGTATAGACCTGCACCCCTTCGGTGCCCAATCTCGAGTAAATTCCTTTGAGGGCTGGATTTTCCTCGCCACCAACAGCAATGATTTCCTTCGGGGCATACTCTTTTAATACCTCTTTGAGTTTTGCTTCGCCAGCTGCATAATCAGCTACTTTATAAACCTGAGCTGCTGCGGCAGTGGCATTTGTCTCAAAGTCAGTCCAGTACTTGGCATCTACCAGACCATTGATAAATGCTTCACCCGGCCAGTTTGCACACACCTTTTCCATAATTACTCTCCCTTCAGAGAAATTCATCCGATAAAATCATCAAATAAAAATCGTCAAACCATTTCCACTTACTTTGTATTATAATGGCAGAGAAATTGTCTGTCAATATGATAAAATTCCTTATAAACAATTAAAAATCAAAGGCAAATAATTTTAAATCAACAAAAAATATTCAGACAATTTGGATTTTTTTACTTGCTTAATACAAAATAATAAAATATAATTATGATAAATCTTAATACATATGTTTATTTTTTTTAAATTTTGGTAAGAATCATCTTACAAATCGAGATTCATTCATAGGTCATCATTTATCAAACCATTCCAAACCGTTATGAGCATATATGATGTTTTCATTATATATTATGAATGAAATGCAAGGAGATGATGTTTGTGTTAGCTATCATTGCCGCTATACCAATTATTCTTACTATTATTCTGACAGTTGGCGTAAATATGCCGGCCAAAAAGGTACTGCCGATAGCCTGGCTGTCCATCAGCTTGATTGGACTGTTTTATTGGCAGATGGACTTCCTTCATGTAGCCGCTTATACCATAACCGGCTTTCTTGGATCCATTGATACTTTGTTAATCATCTTTGGTGCTATTCTTCTTATGAATATGCTGAACGAAGCTGGGGCGATGCATCGTATCGAAGCTATGTTCAATGGCATTTCCGAAGATGCCCGCATTCAGATGATCATTGTTGGCTACGCTTTGTCAGCCTTTATCGAAGGTGCTGCCGGTTTTGGTACTCCACCGGCTATCTGCGCACCTCTGTTGATTGGTCTCGGTTTTCCTCCAATGGCTGCCGCAGTTTCCTGTCTGATTTTGGACTCTCCGCCGGTTTCCTTTGGTGCCGCCGGTACACCAACCAACTCTGCTGCTGAAATTTTGAAGGATACCCTCCCTACCATTGGCGTGATGGATCTGGAAGCGTGGAAGCTTGATTTATCATGGGCTACAGCCATCGGTCTGGCCGCAGGAACCTTCTTCGTTATTATGGTAGTTCTGGCCCTTATCACCAGACAGTATGGTGAAGAAAAATCCTTGTTTAAGTATTCCTTGCCGGTACTTCCATTCGCACTGTTTACTTCTATCGTATTTGATGTTGTTTATCTCATCGTTGCCAGATTTATCGGCTCTGAGCTGGTATCAATCTGTGCCGGTGCTGTGACTATATTCGCTACCCTGGCGGCAGCCAAGGCAGGCTTTCTGGTACCAAAAGAGACCTGGCGTTTCCCTGGTACTGAACGGAAACAGGATTCCACATCTTCAGCTGAAGATAAGCCTACCATGTCCCTCTTAAAGGCTTGGACTCCTTATCTTCTCATCGCACTTTGGCTGGTGCTCACCCGTATCCCGGAGATCGGTCTCAAGAGCGTTATTACCAGCTTCGTCTTCTCCATGAACAATATTATGGGTGTTGAGGGTGCCGGCTTTGCCATGAAGTATCTGAACAACCCTGGATTGTTCCCGTTCGTTTTAGTCGTTTTGATTTCAATACCTTTCTATGGCTTGAATGCCACTCAGGTAAAAGGCATCGTTAAAAAGTCTTACAACCAGCTGTACGGTGCCACCATCGCATTGCTCTTCGGCTTTGCAATGGTATACATATATCGCTACTCCAACGCCAATCCGTTAGGCTGGGATTCCATGCTGGTATCCATGGCAAAAGGTATGGCTGATCTGGCCGGCGCCAACTACTTCTATGTTGCACCAGTCATTGGTACCATCGGCGCCTTTATGTTTGGCTCCAATACCGTATCCAACATTATGTTTACACCGCTGCAGTTTGAAACAGCAACTATTTTGAACATACCACAGGTTATCATCGTTGCTCTTCAGAACCAGGGCGGTGCCATTGGTAATATCGTCTGCATCAATAATATCGTTGCCGTCTGTGCCACTACAGGCATTATAGGCGCGGAAGGTAAACTGATAAAAGCCGCGGCGGGACCTTGGATTGTATGGTATGTAATACTTATCATAGCAATGCTGGCCGCCATGTCTGCCGGCATTATATAGAGCCGGTATCAATTTAGGTAGTAAGTGGTTTACCACCCCGATAGGTCACTTATTATATATTCCCTTTATCTAACTAATCCTAAGTAAAAGAGCGCTGACCGAAGTCAACGCTCTTTTACTTTGCAATTTTATACCACAAGCCTGTTCCTTTATATTAAACCTCAGCCGGAGTAGCAGTCTTTCTGGCTGCCTTGTCCTTCTCGGCAATATTACGCATAATAACCCACAGTGGGCTGGCAATAAAGATGGAAGAATAACATCCGCTGAAAAAGCCGCAAATCAATGCAAAGGCAAAATCCTTGGTAGTGTCACCACCGAACCAATACAGGGCAAAGGTGGTAAACAGACAGGTAAACACCGTATACAAAGAACGGGTCAAGGTCTGGAATATACTGCGGTTGGCCAAAGCATACAAATCACCACCACGGCGGAAGTGCAGCTTCAAGTTCTCTCTAATACGGTCGAATATTACGATGGTATCATTGATGGAATAACCTACCACAGTAAGGATAGCTGCCACAAAGGAGCTGTCCACCTGCTTCTGGGTAAAGGAAAAAATACTCAATACTACCAAAATATCGTGAACCAGTGCCAATACCGCGGACACGCCAAAGCGCCACTCAAAGCGATAGGATACATAGAAAATAATCAATACCCAGGAAATAACCGTTGCCATAAGGGCATCCATTATCAACTCGCCACCGATAGTAGCGCCTACTTTCTCCTCACGAAGTACAGTATAATTCCCTACCTTCTCTTTTAGACTGGCCATAATTGCCTTACGGTCATTTTCTTCCAGATCAACGGTACGAATCATAACATTTTCAGAGGACTCAACATTGCTGGCCTCACCGGAAAGCTGAATGGTGGCATTATCCAAGCCATATTCCTTTAATACATCACGGATTTCCACCAGAGTAACCTGTTTTTCAAAGCGCATATCCATAATGGTACCACCGGTAAAATCAATACCGAAGTTAAATCCATTAACAAACATACTGATAATACCAGGAATGATAACCAGCAGGGAAATGGCGAACCAAATCTTGGACCGACGCATTATGTCGAAAGGAATCTTAACCTCTGGTTCATTGTTCTTCTTAGCCAAGCTTGGTCACCTCCTCAGTCTGCTCCGGCAGCTTGTTTATACCATAAATCTTTGGATTTTTGAAAAGATTTGCTGCAATCAGATTTTTAATCATAAACTGGGTCAAGGTAATAGCTGTAAACATTGAAAGCACAACACCAAGGCCCAAGGTAATGGCAAAGCCCTTGATACTACCGGTACCAAAGCAGAACAAAACTGCAGAAGCGATAATGGTAGTTATATTGGAGTCAAAAATTGTGGTAAATGCCCGTTCAAAACCAGCCTCCATGGACAGGCGCATGGTTTTTCCCGTTAAAAATTCTTCCTTGAAATGCTCAAAAATAAGCACATTGGCATCTACCGCCATACCTATGGACAAAATAATACCTGCAACACCGGGCAGCGTCAGGGTTGCATCCAGCATTTTCAGGCTGAACAGCAACATAATAACATAAGCCATCAGGCTGATGTCGGCGATAAAGCCCGGCAGACGATAGAACAACATCATAAAGAGTACTACCGCACCCAAGCCAATAGCAAATGCCACAACGGACTTATCCTTGGAATCCTGACCAAGGGAAGGCCCAACTGTACGAGTTTCAATGATGTTGACCTTTACCGGCAAAGAACCACTTCTGAGGAGAATAGCCAAATTGTGGGCTTCTTCCAAGGTCTTGTTACCAGTGATAACTGCCTTGCCACCCATAATCGGCTCATTTACCCGTGGATTGGTTAAAACCTCACCATCCAAGAGAATGGCAATATTACGGCCTACATTTTTAGCGGTTAAATCGCCAAACTTCTGACCACCCTCATCACTGAATTCCAAAGCAACCACATGCTGGCCCTTCTCATCAGTTTGCTCATGGGCATCCTTCAAGTCAGTACCAGTAAGAACGGTTTCACCTTTGTCATTCTTGAATTCCAGCATAGCGGTCTTACCAATAACCTGAATAGCCTTATCCGGGTCCTTGATACCTGGCAGCTCAACAATAATACGGCGTTCGCCCTGCCGCTGAACTATTGGCTCTGCCAAGCCCAACTCGTTAACTCGCTTTTCCATGATACGCACTACGCGTTCCATGGCATCTTCATTTACCTGTGCCTCTGGGGTATCCTCGGCTTCGAGGACCACATGGGTACCACCCTGGAGGTCAAGACCCTGTCTGATGGACTGTGCCAGCGGTGATACAAAAGCAAAGAACACACCGACAATAACTGCCACAGCAGCCAGGACCTTTAATAAACTGTCCCTTCTCAACTACTTCCATCCTTCTTTCAAATTATTTTAAACAGAGCACTTGATAGCTCCGTTCATTGTAAGCAGATAATCTACGGCAACATCGTAGCTTTCCACTTCAAAATCATTAAAAATCTGACAATCAAAGGCGATAGCCACCTTGTCAGCATTTTGCGCTTTTTTCAGAAATCTGTCGTAAAAACCTCGCCCCATCCCCACACGGTGTCCCTTGCGGTCAAAGGCAATACCGGGAACTATTACCAGATCAATTTCATCATGGGGAACCTCCTGATAATCCCGTTCCCGCACGGTGTTTATGCCAAAAGTTCCCGGAGCAAGGTCAGCGATACTTTTCAGCCATGCAGCAGACATAAGCCCCTCATCCGGATCAAGAATATACGGAACACACAGCTTTTTTCCATCAGCCAAAACTCTGCGCAAAATTTTGCCGGTGTGAACCTCATCCTCCACCGATACATAGCAGAAAACACATTTGGCCGACTTATAAAAGTCCATTTCCTTCAGCTGATTGAACACAGCAATGCTTTCCTTTTCCCGCTCATATCGGCTCATTGCCCGCCGAAGAGCCAGTGCCTCCCGGCGCAGGCTCCTTTTGTACACTTTCACAGATACTTCCATAACTTGCCTTACCCTTTACTTTTTGGCTGCTTCCTCAGCCTCTTTTTCAGCCTTGTATTTTTCTACAGCTTCCTGCTGCTGCTTTTCCACTTCGTCCTTTGTTTCATAGTCAGTGCCAATCATTGGCTTGGCTACCTCAATGACAACTCCCTTGGCCACCTCAATCATAACAGTGTTTTCCTTTACGGAATCCACCACACCCATGATACCGCCACGAGTAACCACTTTGGTGCCCTTCTTCAGCCTGGACAGCATATCCATCTGTTTTTTCTGCTGCTTCTTCTGTGGACGATACAACAGAAGATAAAACAACAGCACCATCAGCAAAATTGGCGCATAGCTGTATAATGTAGCAAAAGTATTTTCATCCATTTAACTGTAAACCTCCTCAGTTTGCCTGTTTGGCAGAATAATTATAAGAATCGAGGAAATTACGGCGGAATTCGCCAAATCGCTCCTCAATAATGGACTGACGCATTTCATGCATAAATCTCTGCAGGAAGCGGAGATTATGCAACGACAGAAGCCGAAGGCCAAAAATCTCATTGGCCCGAACCAGATGACGGATATAGGCCCGGCTGAAATTCCGGCAGGCATAACAGTCACAGCCCTCTTCAATCGGTCTGAAATCACTGGTAAACTCAGCATTTTTCATAACCAGCCGCCCCTGCCAAGTCATGGCCGTACCGTTTCTGGCTACCCGAGTTGGGAATACACAGTCAAACATATCAATACCATGCATAACGCCCTCCACCAGACAGTCCGGTGTACCAACTCCCATCAGATAACGCGGTTTCTCCTTTGGCAGCTGCTGTACTGTATGGTCAAGCATCTCATACATAAGTTCCTTTGGTTCGCCCACACTGAGGCCACCAACTGCATAACCGGGGAAATCCATCTCCACCAGCTCGTTTACACTTTGGGTGCGCAGGTCTTTATACATACCACCCTGCACAATACCAAAGAGGCCCTGATGCTCACTGGTCATAACCTCCTTGCACCGCTTTGCCCAACGGGTGGTTCGGACCGTAGATGCCTTGGCATAATCATAATCAGCCGGATAAGGAATACATTCGTCAAAGGCCATAACAATATCAGACCCCAAGTCCATCTGCACCTTCATGGAAACCTCCGGTGACAGGAATTTCTTGGAACCATCTATATGGGAACGGAAAGTCACCCCTTCTTCGGTAATTTT
>CADACU010000006.1 GCA_902786545.1 uncultured Anaerovibrio sp. | reverse complement strand
TACTGTGCCACTTGACCAAAGGCCTTTACTATCGTCCACGCTGTTCCCGCTTTGGCGAGGTTCCCCTCAGTGAACGCAATATCATCGAGCATTATACTGAAGGATATCAAGGCATGGTAATAGGCTATCGAATGTATCATCAGTATGGCCTCACCACACAAGTAGCCAAGAATGTTGAAGTTCTTTCCAATGTTCTGACGGAGAACAGAAAGACCATTCGCAATGTAAAGGTCAGCCGTCTGGACTTAAATTTCGATGATTCCATCTGCCTGGCCATCTCCACCTTGGAAATTCTACAAAATTACAATAGTATCGAGGATATCAACCGCAGCCAACTGGCAGAATATATGAAAAAATATGCGATGAATTACTCCGAGGATGCGGTAATAACCGTACTAAGGAATCGTAAGTACAAAAAATCGACCATTGCCTTTTTGGCCGCATTTCTTGGCTTCTGGAAGATAAAAAATACGCTTCAACAGTATCTATCCAGTCTATCCACGTATGCTATCCCACAAATGGAGGAATTTTATGAACCTGCATGAACATCCGGATGACTTTCATGACCTTCAGGAACTTACCGCTAAATATATTGGCATACCAGCAGTGGCTGTCGAGCGTGACTACTACATAGTAATGATATTGGAAAAGCTTGCTAAAAGCCCATATGCTGATTCTTGTGTATTCAAAGGCGGTACATCCCTCAGCAAATGTTATCCTGGGTCCATCGAAAGATTTTCAGAAGACATTGACCTTACCTATATCCCCCAGACAGACCTCGCTAATAAGCAGTATGATCGTCGCTTGAAACAAATTGAGAAGCACTTGTCCGACGGGTTTCGCCTTGAAAAAATCACGGCAGAAAGAAATGACCGCAACAAGAGCTCCTATGTATGGTTTAATGACCTAAGTGGTGCCAATGGTCGCATAAAACTGGAAATAGGCTCCAGCATTCGTCCAGACCCATATAGCCCTATGACAATGAATACCTATATACAGGAGTATCTGGAATCAAACGGTATGCTCCAAGAAATTGAAGAATTTGGCCTGTCGCCAGTAACTGTTAATACACTTGCAATAGAAAGAACCTTCATAGACAAGGTAATGTCAGTTAAACGCCATGCTATCTGTGGTACCCTGACTGAGAAAATCCGCCATGTCTATGACATAACTATGCTCTTTCAAAGGGCAGACATCCGAAAATTTCTTCAGGACAAGAATGAATTGAAGCGTCTCCTGCAACTAACCAAACAAACAGACAGTTTCTACTTAGAAAAACGCAACCTGCCGGATAATTATTGTCCACTTGGTCCATATGATTTTAATACCTGGAAGGATAATTTTAGCAACAATGCACGACAAAGGTACGAAAAATTGCATGAAACCTTGCTTTATACAGACAAGAAGCAGGATTTCAACTTAGCATTAAAGACCTTTGAGGATTTGAATGAAATCTTTGCATCTATAGGCGAATAGCATCAATTGGAAAATACAGCTGGCGTGTTGCCGGCTGTATTTTATTTGCGTTGGTTTTGCACAAAAAAACCTCCAGCATAAGCGCCGGAGGGGATAATAGAAAGGATTCCATATGATAATATATTACATGAAAATTACTATAATGTTGTGATTTTTTATATGAAATTATGCTTTAAATATCCCTTATACTGCCTGGTGATTCTTCTGGCAGTCCATACAGAGGCATGTTCCAAACCGCTTCAAAGAGAAGTCCTGAACCTTGCTGGTGATTGGTTTCCCACAGTCTACACAAACAATACCGCTGGTAGAACTTCCTCTTACCACTGGTCGTGGCTTTGGTGTTTCTGCTGCTGCAAATTGGTCCGTCTTGATGTCTGCCTCTGGATCATCTCCGGTAGATATATTAAAGGCCATCATATAAGCATACTTGATACTGGCGGTTTCTGCTTTCATAACTGCCTTATCTCCACTATCTTGACCATTGCCAAGACCTGCAATATCTACATATTCTCCCGATTCAGAATCAATAAGACGGATGTTCATCTGAACAGTGGCCAGATGCTCCTGATTTCCCTTGGCCGACGACACATGACATCCTATATTAAGCATATTATTACTCCTAGGTGAAATTCCTTCTCTAACCTACACGCAGAAATACGATTCAAACAAATTATACATCCTGGAGCAGGCTCAAATGATACTGCTAAATCCCCAAAATCTGGTACAAAGATTCATCAATAATGCGATAGTGTTTCTTTAAAAATGGACTGTAATAGGTCTTGTCATTGAAGAACCGCATGTTGTAGGCTGTGGCAAATGCCACCTCAGCCGCATAAGGTATCATAGGATTTCCCTCAGCGTGACTGTAATCCCGGTTTGTATCCCACAACAGCCATTTCCCATCTCGCTCATGGAAAAGACTTTTAGTGGTCCAGTCATACCGGAAGGTCATTGGGAAACCTTCCCCTACCCTGTACGGACCGCCTATATAGGTGTCATGCTCCCGCCAATACTCATCGGAAAACTGCACCGATATTACCTTGATGGTAATCTGATACTTTGGCGGAGCGTATTGCTGCACATCCACCGTATTTTTGTCAGCATAATAACCCACACCCATACCGCCATCAATCAGCACCCAGTCTCCGTCAGCCATAGTAGCGGGATAATTTTCGGCAAAAGCCGTCACCGACAACATAACCAGGGCCACCAGAGTCAACAACGCACATCTCAATTTTTTCACATCAACCATCCTTTCCTTAAAAATTAGTCGTTAATCATATCTGAATAGAGATTCTTCCCCCATATAATTTTATCCTGCAAAAATCACCATATTTTTCCGAAACAAAAAAACAGGTCTATGGGCCCCATAAACTGACAACTTATTCAGGTGGAATTTGAAACTCCAAATGAATTTAGTCGAATATTGATGAAATGTTTGAGGATATTTTGAAATGAAAAAGCCCCCCATAAGTTAGATTACTTAGTCTAACTTATGGGGGTCTCTACAACTTGGTCTAACTTATGGGGGTCTTTTTATGATTTTTTAGGTAGGACTTTTTATGATTTTTTAGGTAGGACTGACAATGCCTAAATGCCCTAAAAATCTACATCTTCCCTAATAACCTGCAAGCCACATACTCCTATTCAAACTCAATAGTAGCTGGTGGTTTGGAAGTGCAATCATACATTACCCGGTTTACGCCTTTGACCTCGTTTACAATCCGATTAGTCACCTTGTGAAGCACCTCCCAAGGAATCTGGGCGCTTTCCGCGGTCATAAAATCACTGGTCATTACTGCCCGTAGGGCAATGGCATAGTCATAGGTTCTAAAGTCGCCCATAACACCTACGGACCGCATATTGGTCAATGCTGCAAAATACTGGCCAAGATTCTTGTCCACCCCAGCCTTGGCAATTTCCTCCCGGTAAATTGCATCAGCATCCTGAACAATCTTTACCTTCTCAGCCGTTACCTCGCCAATAATTCGGATGCCCAAACCAGGCCCCGGGAATGGCTGACGATTAACTAAATACTCCGGAATCTCCAGTTCCCGGCCAGCCTTGCGAACCTCATCCTTAAAGAGCAACCGCAGTGGCTCCACGATTTCCTTAAAGTCAACATAATCCGGCAAACCACCTACATTGTGATGAGATTTTATCACAGCCGACTTGCCTAAACCGCTCTCAATAACATCCGGATAAATGGTACCCTGTACCAGGAAATCTACCGCACCAATTTTCTTGGCCTCTTCCTCGAATACCCTGATAAACTCCTCGCCGATAATTTTTCGTTTAGCCTCCGGCTCAGTTACCCCCTTCAGCTTCTCATAAAAGCGCTCCTGGGCATTCACCCGGATAAAGTTCAAATCATAAGGACCATCCGGACCAAATACAGCTTCCACCTGATCCCCCTCATCCTTGCGAAGCAGACCATGGTCTACAAATACACAGGTAAGCTGTTTGCCTATGGCCTTAGACAAGAGTACAGCTGCCACAGAGGAATCTACTCCACCAGACAGGGCACACAATGCCTTACCATTACCAATTTTTTCCTTCAATTGCTGGATAGTAGTAGCTACAAAGGAATCCATTCGCCAATCACCGGCACACTCACAAACCTTGTATACAAAGTTGCTGAGCATCTTGGATCCCTCTACAGAGTGGAGAACCTCCGGATGAAACTGCACTGCGTAAATCTTTCTTGCCGCATCCTCCATACCAGCCACCGGGCATACAGGAGTGTCCGCTGTTACAGCAAATCCTTCCGGGGCCTTGGCAATATAATCTGTATGACTCATCCAGCAGATGGTCTTTGGTGATACTCCGTCAAATAATTTTGAAGAAGAACTCTTGACGGAAACCTCAGTTTTGCCATACTCACTGACTGGCGCCGTTTCCACCTTGCCACCTAGGAGATGGGCAATAAGCTGGGAACCGTAGCA
Source organism: uncultured Anaerovibrio sp. (assembly GCA_902786545.1). Lineage (GTDB taxonomy): Bacteria > Bacillota > Negativicutes > Selenomonadales > Selenomonadaceae > Anaerovibrio. The sequence goes on along the minus strand of CADACU010000006.1, from coordinate 62,019 downwards.
AATCCCCAACACCGGTATCCCCAACTCAAAAATTTCCGTGCTAATAGTAGCGGATTCAGGCTTATAAACGCTATTAGGACCACCAGTAAAAATAATGCCTTTTGGATTCATTTCCTTAATCTTCTCAATGCTTAAGGTATTTGGATGAACCTCACAGTACACATTACATTCGCGGACACGACGGGCAATCAGCTGATTGTACTGACCACCAAAATCCAATACCAGTATCATTTCATTTGCCAAGAGCGTTATCCTCCTTCAAATCTTATAAATTCGATAAAACATCCTAAAATAGTATATCATAAGGAATTTAAAGAAGCAAAACGGGATGCCGCTATTTTATGATAGCCAGCATCCCTGTTTCACTTCTTATTCATTGTCCATATCTGATAAATACTGTTCTATGGCATCTCGGGCCGCTTCATAGTTAAATCCCTTGGAATATAAATACTGCATCATCTTGGGAAATTCTACCGACGTTTTGTACTTCCGTTGCAATACCCGACCTGCTTTTTCCAATTCCCGGTCATAAATATCCTCCGGAACACAGGAACGGACCAACTCACTGTCATATCCTTTCTGCATCAGCTTGGCACAAATCTGCTTTACGCTGTAACTGGATGACTCATAGAGATATGCAAACCTCCTCTGGCAGCCAGCCTCATCATCAACATAATGCTTATCCTGCAACCATTGGATGGTTTCCTGTATTTCGCCCTGATCATAATCTTTTCTGGTCAATTTTTCCTTTAGCCGACGAACGCTTTGGTCACTGCGGGCCAGCATTTCTACCGCCTTGGCCTTGGCTGAAATCTTTGGTACATTTTTTCGGTTATTCATCACTGCCTGCTGTCTTGGTCTTCTTGGTTGGTGAAGTCAATCTCTGCATAACTTCATCATCCTTCAGCATTTCATGGAGCTGTTCTTCAATTTCATTCATCAACTCCGGCTGGTTTCGCAAAATTTCCTTGACGGTATCCTTACCCTGCCCCAAACGGTTGCCCTTGTAGGAATACCAGGAGCCACTCTTTTGAAGGATATCCAAATCAGCCGCAATATCAATAAGGCTGCCCTCACGGGAAACACCCTCACCGTACATAATATCAAATTCAGCGGTCTTAAATGGTGGCGCTACCTTATTCTTTACCACCTTTACCCGGGTCCGGTTACCAATAATATTGGTCCCCTGCTTTATCTGGTCATACTTGCGGACATCCAGACGAACCGATGCGTAGAACTTCAATGCCCGGCCACCGGTGGTGGTTTCCGGATTGCCATACATAACTCCTACCTTTTCACGGATCTGGTTAATAAAGATGGCTGTAGTCCTGGATTTGCTGATAACACCGGTCAATTTCCGCATAGCCTGGCTCATCAGTCGTGCCAACAGGCCAACATGTGCATCACCCATATCGCCTTCGATCTCTGCCTTTGGTACCAAAGCAGCTACCGAGTCCACAACTATAATATCAATAGCACCACTTCTCACTAACGCTTCAGCAATTTCCAGAGCCTGCTCACCGGTATCCGGCTGGGAAATCAACAGATTATCAATATCTACACCCAACTTTTTTGCATAAACTGGATCAAGGGCATGCTCGGCATCAATAAAGGCAGCAATACCGCCATTCTTCTGCGCCTCAGCAATCATATGAAGGGTTACCGTGGTTTTACCGGAGGATTCAGGACCATAAATCTCAATAATACGCCCCCGTGGTATGCCACCAACCCCCAACGCAATATCCAACGGCATAATACCTGTCGGAATAACCTCCACATTCATATCATTGGCTGCATCACCCAGCCGCATAATAGCCCCTTTTCCGTAGTCCTTTTCAATCTGTTTCAGGGCACTTTTTAACGCTTCTTCCTTTTCCATTAAGTAAAATTCTCCCTTCTATATTTGAAAATTTATTGCTTCGTTTTAGAATATGTATTCGATATTTTCATATCACTGTTATGTATTATACCAAACAAAAGTTTTTTATTCAATACAATTTGTCTGGCTGGACACTTTTTGTCATTTTCTTAATTATATTCACATTATATCAGTATTATAATAAAAAATGAAGCTATTTGTACCAAATAGCTTCATTTTATTTTAAATTCGTAATATGTTACACATATTTTTTCTCATGTTTTTCTTCTTTGTGCTTGTTCCAACCAATCATATCAGCGAACCGAACGGTTATGATATAGAATGCAGGAATAATGAATATACTTATACAGGTGGCGAATAACATACCACCAACTACGGCCACACCCATACCATTTCGAGCCGCCGCTCCAGCACCGGTAGCACTGGCCAGTGGCAAACAACCAATAATAAAGGCGAAGGAAGTCATAAGTATTGGACGAAGACGCAGACCGGCCGCCTCGATAGCCGCCTTCAGCGGATTCATACCGGCATCTGCCCTGGCCTTGGCAAATTCTACAATCAAAATCGCATTCTTTGCCGATAAACCGATGAGCATAATAACACCAATCTGCATATACACACTGTTCTGCAATCCGGCATTGTAAGAACCCAGCAATGTCTCAAACAGGCTTACGGCCAGCTCGGAGAACAATGCACCAAAAATACCTACCGGCACCGACATTAGAACAGCAAACGGCACGCTCCAGCTTTCGTAAAGAGCGGCCAAACACAGGAAGACAAACACCAAAGCCAAGGCCAAAACCTGACCGGTGGAGCTGCCCGACTTAACTTCCTCACGGGCCTGCCCGGACCACTCTACATTGAAGCCGGCCGGAGCAACCTCAGCAACAACCTCGCTCATAGCCTGAATAGCCTGACCAGAGGAATAACCGCTGCCAGCATTGCCCTGGAAAGACATCGCCTTGGCGGCATTAAACCGATGTACAATGGATGGTGCCGTACTGAGCTTAGGAGTCAACAGAGCCTCCAACGGTATCATCTTTCCTTCGCTATTGCGAACATACATAAACCGCATATCCTCAGCCGCTGTACGATATGCCTTGTCAGCCTGCAGTACAACCTTATATGTACGGCCAAACTGGTTGAAGTCATTTACCTGACTACCACCATAGAAAATCTGCATGGTGTTGAATATGTCAGACAAAGCCACATTCATACTCTTGGCCTTATCACGGTCAATATCATATTGAATAATCGGTGAATTTATCTTGTAAGTGCACCGAACGCCCTGCAGCTCCGGCCGCTGATTAGCTGCCGCTACAATCTTCTGGGCAGTTTCATTCAGCTCCTCATCAGTATGACCTGACAAATCCTGCAGCTCCATCTGCCAGCCACCTACGGTACCCAGACCTGGCAAAGCCGGCATATTAAAGGCTACCACCTGAGCTTCCGGAGCAACCTTGGCCCCTGCCCCAAAGGTTTTCATTATCAAGGAATTTATGGACTGATCCGGTGCTGTTCGGTCATCCCAGCCATCCAGTCCAACGAACATGGTACCGGCACTTGGCTTGGAGCCAAAGGAGAAGATATCAAAGCCAGTAATGGCCATGACATTCTTTACGCCAGGAATACCCTGAATTGCCTCAGACACCTTGTCCATGGTAATTTCTGTCTGATTGATGGAAGTACCTTCCGGCAAGGACACCGATACAGCATAGTACCCCTGGTCCTCATCCGGAACGAAGGTAGACGGTACTACCTTGTACAGGAGACCAGTCAAGCCAGTAACCACCACTATCAGGATTACCGCATATCTGGCATTGGATATAAACCAGGCTACACTTCCCTGATAGCTTATCCGCATATCATTAAACTTCTCATTAAATTTCGAGAAAAATCTATCCAGCACTCCATCGCCTTTATGTTCAACATCCACTGGTTTCAGTATAGTTGCACAAAGAGCCGGTGTAAGGGTCAATGCCACAAAGGCCGACAAAGCCATTGAAATAGCAATAGTCAAGGCAAACTGCCGATACAGTACACCCATCATACCACCCAGGAAGGCCACCGGCACAAATACTGCTGCCAGTACGAAAGCAATAGCCACAACCGGACCCTGTACCTCATCCATAGCCCGCTCGGTAGCATCTATTGGGGTAAGGCCCGTACTCATGTGGTGCTCAACATTCTCGATTACCACTATAGCATCATCTACTACCAGACCAATGGCCAATACCATAGCAAACAGCGTCAGGGTATTGATGGAAAAGTCCAAAATGATAAATGCCACAAAGGTACCTATAAGAGAAACCGGCACAGCCAGCAACGGAATAACGGTCGCCCGCCAGTTCTGCAGGAATATGAATACAACCAATACTACCAGCAGCAACGCCTCGAAGAAGGTCTCCACAACCTCCCGGATGGAGGTACCAATATAGTCAGTAGTATCAACAATATACCGCAGCTGCAAATCAGGTGGGAATTCCTTCTCAGCTTCTGCCAAAATCTTGCGGCATTCCGCTACAGTGGTCATTGTATTGGCATCTTCTGTCAGCTGAATACCAAAACCTACAGTATTTTTTATCCCATTCATCTTAGGGAATACCATATATTGAGTGGCGCCATTTTCAATCTTGGCCACATCCTTCAAATGCACCATGGAGCCATTGCTGTCCGTCTTGACAACAATTTCTCCAAACTGCTCCGGTGTAACCAAACGGCCATCGATCTTGCCGGTAAACTGTTTTTCCTGCATATCGCTGATAGGCAATGCACCCACCGTACCAGCCGGAGCCTGCAAGTTCTGCTCCTTTACGGCAGCAGCAATATCGTTAACCGTAAGATTCATTTCCGCCAAGCGGTCCGGATTCAACCAAATGCGAATGGAATGGTCAGCACCGAATATCTGCACTGAACCTACACCATCTACACGCTTTATCTTATCAATAACATAAATATCTGCATAATTCTTTATCCAAGTTGTATCAAAGGTGCTGTTAGGTGACAGCATGGACACCATCAAGGCCATATCATTGGATGACTTCTTGGTAACCACACCATTGGTCTTAACGCTGTCCGGCAAGCTGGAATTGGCTACAGCAACCGAATTCTGCACCTTTACCGCATCCATATCACCATCAGTACCCAGCTCAAACACAACCGACAGGGAATAATAACCCGAGTCCGAGGCATTGGAATTCATATAATCCATGCCCTGAATACCGTTGACCTGCTGCTCGATTACCTGGGCCACCGTTTCATTAAGTACATTGGCATTGGCGCCTATATAAGTAGTACTTACTGAAATAGTCGGTGGTGATATCTGAGGATACATGGCTATAGGCAGCTGAACAGCCGCTAACAGACCACCGATAACGATAATAAGGGATATAACTATAGCAAATATCGGTCTATGTATGAAAAATTTAGACACCCGTCTACCCCCTTATTCGTGTTTATCAATAAATGTGAAACCCATTTCTTCAGCAGTAACCATGGTTACCTTCATTTCTGTACCTTCAGCCAGATTGGTCAAGCCTTCAACCACAATTTTTTCCTTGCCGGAGAGACCCTTCTTGATAACATAATAGCTGCCTACTGTTTCACCCAATTCTACTGGGATAACCACAGACTTGTTATCTTCACCTACAGCAATAACGAAGGATTTACCCAATAACTGCTGTACAGCCCGCTGTGGCACCAAAATAGCATCCTTGATAGTATCCCCCACCAGACGGGCACGGGCAAACATACCAGGAATCAACACACCACGGGAATTATCAAACTGAGCCTTAACCAAAAGGGATGAAGTATTACCTTCCATAGACCGGTCCACTTCAACCACATTGCCCAATGCCGGATATTCCTTACCATCACTAAGCACAATACGGACATTCTTGGTTGGCAAGGCCATGCCAGGTACAACATCCTGGCCTACATACTTGAGATACTCTGCCTCACTTATACTGAACTGTACCATCATCGGATTGCTGGTACCAATCGTAACCAATGCTGTAGTTCCAGCTGCTGCAAATGTTCCCACAGCTACATCATCAACGGCCAGTTTGCCGCTCATCGGTGCATAAACCACTGTATCATCCAAATTTTGCTGGGCAGTCTGCACCAAAGCTTCCATAGCGGAAACATTGGCCTCCAGCGCATTAACCTGGGCCTGCTGATTGGTTACAACCTGCTCAGATACGGCATTGGCCGCAAACAACTGCTGATTACGGGACAATTCCACCTTGGCATTGTTAAGATTGGCCTGAGCCTGAGCCAGATTAGCCTGGGCATTCAAAAGCGCTGCCTGATAGGTCCTGGAATCAATGCGATACAAGGCCTGGCCAGCTTCCACCTGGTCGCCGCCCTTGATGTATTTTTCCACAATAGTTCCGGAAACCTTGGAAGTTACCTTGGTAGTATCCTTCCCCTTTACTGTCCCCGGATATTCCAGAGTTAGCGGCGTATCCCGGCGAATAACCTCCATGGCTTTCACCTGCGGCTCGCCACCCCCCCGGCGCATGCCGGCCATCTGCCCCATCAGGAACATATACCCACCAATGATTGCCGCAATAACAATCACAGCAAATATCACTATACCTCTTTTTGATAACAAATTATATTCCTCCTTAACAGACATACATCCAAAATTAACAAATTTATTCATCAGCAAAACCAGACTCGAATTATATCTACTACGAAATAATTCGAGCCTAGTAAAACATTGTCATTATACTAAGGTTTGATTAAAATTTCATTAGATTTTTATATTTCAATAACTTCCAGGTCATCAGGCACAAAAACATTGCCGCTGAAATACTGCTTTGCTTCAGCAGAATAAGCCTTTTTCCGGGTATCTATGGTCTTATCCTCAGTATGATAGAGAACCAGATTTTTTACGCCTAAGGTCTGGGCCAGCTCAGCAGCTTCCTTGCAGGTGCTGTGATGCTTTTCATATGGCTTGAAAATTTCCCGGTCCTCGTATTTGCAGAAGGCCTCGGAAAGCAGCCAGTCAGAGCCCTGGGCATACTCTACACACCCCTCGTTGTATGGCTCGTCTCCCAAGCAGGTCAGCAGCTTGCCATCATCCGCAAACTTCATCTGATAGCCATATTGCTTGGCTTTTGTCGAATAAATATCAAATACATCAATGGAAAAATGCGGCAGCTCTATTACCTGTCCATCCCAAATTTCGTGGATGATTATATTCTCGCCAATATTTTCAAAATCTTTCCGCTTCAGCATCATCTCACACATGTTGAGCAGAATATCCTTTACTTCGTCGTGACAATAAATGTGGAATACATCGTTGTATTTTCCGCTATTCATCAGCGAAGAAATCTTTCTGATGACCCATACACCCCCCATTATATGATCGGTATGGGCATGGGTGACAAACATATGATGCAGCTTGTTGTAATCAGCTCCGGCCAACTCCAACTGACGCAATATACCGTTGCCACCACCAGCATCAGTCAAAAACAGCTCGCCCCCATCAACCTCAATGAGAAAACAAGTGTTAAATACCTTGGTGACCATAGCATTACCTGTACCTAAGAAAATAATCTTTTTCATACTGTTTCCTCCTATAACACAGTACTTAACCCAACTATCTCATAATTTTTTATTTTTGTAGGTTTCCATAATCTAATAATAAAGGACTGTAACGAATAACGCAACAGTCCTTTAAAATTTTTGCTTAATTATTTAATTTTTCTAATGCTTGTTTGGCAGCCTGCTGCTCCGCAGCTTTTTTGCTTGGACCGGTTCCAATTCCTAAAACTTCATCATTAAGCCTTACCTCAAACTCAAAGATTTTTGCATGATCCGGGCCAGTTGCCCCCAGCATTTCATAGTGGATTTTATTCTCACCATGACACTGAATAAGCTCCTGCAAAATTGTCTTATAATCCTTGACCTTGGTTACGCCGGACTCCACCTGCTTCAGATGATCCTCCAGCTGACGGATAACATAATTCAATGCCTTCATCCATCCCTGGTCCATATAAATGGCTCCAATTACTGCTTCAAAAGCGTCCTCCAGCATTGAAGACCGCCGACGCCCGCCGGAAAGCAATTCTCCGTGACCAAGCAGTAAATAATCCCCTAAATTCAGTTCAGCAGCCCGACTGGACAAACTAGCCTCACATACCACTGCTGCCCGGGATTTGGTAAGCTCTCCCTCAGGAAGTTCTGGGAAATGTTCAAAAAGATAGGTGCTGATAGCAAGCTCCAGCACCGCATCTCCTAAAAACTCCAAGCGTTCATTATGTTCTACCTTAAAGCGAGACTCATTGGCGTAGGAAGTATGGGTAAGGGCCTGATGGAGCCAGCAGATGTTATTAAACCTGACACCCAACCGGCTTGCCAACCCTTCCAGCCGCTTCCTGCGTTCCGGGGTCACACGCTCCTTCATAATAAATCACTCAACTTTTTACTTAGAATATTTTTTTAATACAATACAAGCGTTATGTCCACCAAAGCCCAAGTTATTGGACAGTGCCGCACGGACAGTCTTTGCCTTGGCCTTGTTAGGTACATAATCAAGGTCCAGACCCTCGTCTGGAGTTTCATAGTTAATAGTTGGTGGCAGCATATCATTCTCAACAGCTAACGCAGTTGCAATACATTCAATACCACCAGCAGCACCAAGAAGGTGACCAGTCATGGACTTGATGGAGCTGACGGATACATCCTTGGCATGCTCGCCCCATACAGTCTTGATAGCCTCAGTCTCAGTCAAATCATTGAGGTGTGTGGAAGTACCATGGGCATTGATATAATCAACATCAGATGGTTTCAACCCGGCATCCTTAAGAGCAGTTGCCATACATTTTGCTGCCATCTCGCCGTGCGGTGCCGGACTGGTGATATGATAAGCATCAGAATTTGCACCATAACCAACGATTTCAGCATAGATGTGCGCACCACGCTTTTCGGCATGCTCCAGTGTCTCCATAACAACAATACCAGCGCCCTCACCCATAACGAAACCACTGCGGTTTGCATCAAATGGACGGGAAGCATGTGCCGGATCATCATTGTGGTCGCTGCACAATGCCTTCATAGAACAGAAACCTGCTACAGCGGCCTGAGAAATGCTGGCCTCTGTGCCACCAGCCACCATAACATCAGCATCCCCCCGCTGAAGCACGCGGAAAGCATCACCAATGTTATTAGTACCAGTTGCACAAGCTGTTACTACGCAGCTGCTTGGACCCTTCAATCCCAAAGCAATGGAAACATGACCAGCAGCCATATTACCAATCATCATAGGAATAAAGAATGGACTAATCTTGTTAGGTCCCTTGTCAAACAGCTTCTCATACTGACCATGCATGGTCTCTATACCACCGATACCACTACCTACGAAGGTACCGATACGGTCGCAATCCTCAGCCTCAAGGTTCAGCTTGGCATCTTCAACAGCCATCTTTGCTGCAGCAACAGCAAACTGGGCATAACGGTCGATGCGCTTAGCCTCCTTCTTGTCCATGTAGTCAGCAGGATCAAAATCTTTTACCTCACCAGCAATCTGGGACTTGTACTCAGTTGCATCAAAGCGGGTAATCTTATCAATACCATTTTTGCCTTCCAGCAGGGATTTCCAAAAAACATCCTTGCCGGTACCAACTGGGCTGACTACGCCTAGGCCGGTAATTACAACACGATTAGACAAAATTAACACCTCACATTTCAATTTATAGCGGCAACCTCTGCCTTTATCTGCTGGAATATCTCTTCTACAGTCAATATCTTATCTATTGTTGGCAAATATTCACCAGTAAATACAAGACCTGTTTCCACATCACCCTGCTGGGCACGACTAAGCGCCCGGATAATGCAGAAATTGTGCTTGCAGGCCTTCAGACAGTTATCGCATTTGGTTGGCGGTACAGGACCTTCCATGATTCTTGCAGCCCATGGATTTTTCACTGCACGGCCAGGCAAACCTACCGGACTATGAATAACTACTACATCCTCCGGCTTGGCCTTTAAATAATAATTCTTCAAAGCTGGGGCACTGTTGGCCTCAACACTGGCAGCAAAGCGGGAGCCCATTTGGACACCACTTACACCCATCTTTATTAAATCAGCTATGTCCTGACCATGGAGAACACCACCAGCAGCAATTACTGGAATATCAACGGACGCCACGATATCAGGAATGATGTCCTTAATGGACTGATCAGTTCCCAAGTGACCGCCAGCTTCCTTGCCTTCCACCACAATCGCTGCAGCACCAAGACGCTGAGAAATTTTCGCTAATTTTACAGATGATACAATAGGAACTACAGGAGTACCGGATTTCTGTCCCAGTCCAAAAATATCACGGGAAAACCCTGCACCAGCCACCACCAGGTCAATACCTTCATCAATAGCTGTTGTTACAATTTCAGCAAATTTCTTTGCTGCAAACATTATATTGATACCGATAATCCCCTTGGATAAAGCCCGTGCCATCCTGATTTCATATCGAAGTTCATCATTTGTCATTCCAGAAGCAGCAATCAAACCGATACCACCTTGGTTCGCAACAGCTGCTGCCAGCCTGCCAGTTGATAAACGGATTGCCATGCCGCCTTGAATGATTGGCATCTTTGCAATTTTGTCGCCAATCTTAAGCTCAGGAAGTTTCAAAATTACTCCTCCATTCATGGGCGGTACTCACCTTTTTTAGAAAGTCCCGCGAAATAATTTCACGGGACTTTCGTTAAAGGCAAGACGCAAAAGCTTATTTGTTCTGATCAATGAAAGTTACAACATCCTGAACAGTCTTAATCTTTTCAGCCGCGCTATCTGGAATCTCAATACCAAACTCTTCCTCAAATGCCATGATGAGCTCAACGATATCCAGAGAATCAGCACCCAAATCATCGATGAAAGTGGACTCGATTGCTACATCATCAGGATCAACACTCAACTGATCAACTACGATCTCTACTACTTTTTCAAAAGTTGTCATTTAGTTCACCTCCTTAAACAAGGTTCATCTATAATCCATATTACATAACCATACCGCCATCAACATTGATGACCTGGCCAGTAATATAAGATGCTTCATCAGATACCAGGAAGCTTACAGCATTGGCCACATCCTCCGGATTGCCAACACGCCCCATAGGTATCCCTTCAACCATGGCCTCCCGCACCTTTTCCGGCAATACAGAAGTCATATCTGTATTGATATAGCCAGGTGCAACCATATTAACTGTAATACCTCTGGAAGCAAGCTCCTTGGCCATAGACTTGGAAAAACCAAGTATACCGGCCTTAGCAGCCGCATAATTCGCCTGACCGGCATTACCGGTGAGACCAACTACAGAAGCCATATTTACAATGCGACCGGAACGCTTCTTCATCATCAGCTTGGAAACAGCCTTGGTACAGTAGAACACGCCCTTCAGGTTGGTGTCCAGCACTGCGTCCCAATCCTCTTCCTTCATCCGCATAAGCAGACCATCCCGGGTAATACCCGCATTATTAACCAAAATATCAATACCACCAAAGGCATCGACAACTTCCTTGACCATCGCCTCAACGGCCTCGCCATTGGATACATCCGCCTGAACGACCATGGCCTTACCGCCAGCGGCTTCGATAGCTGCTTTAACATCTTCAGCTGCCTTGGCATTGCCTGCATAGTTAATAGCTACTGCAGCTCCTTCGAAAGCCAGTTTTAAAGCAATGGCCCGGCCTATCCCACGGGAACCGCCAGTAACAAGCGCTGTCTTTCCATCTAAGTGCATATTAACGAACCTCCTTGAAATAGTCAAGCGTTTTTTCCAATGACTCAACATCCTCAACATTAAGGCTCTTAATTTCCTTGTCAATACGCCGATTAAAGCCGCACAGTGTCTTGCCTGGGCCAGCCTCCAACAGAGTATTGGCACCAAATGCCTGCATCTGGGCAACGCAGTCCTCCCAAAGAACCGGGCTGGCCGCCTGAGCAACCAGACTTGCCTTGAGCTCGTCTGCATTGGTTAAAATGTGGGCATTAACATTAACAACTACTGGAATTTTAGCATCTGACAAGGTAACCTTATCCAGCTCAACAGCCAGCTTTTCAGCAGCAGGCTTCATAAGAGTGCTGTGGAATGGGGCACTTACAGGTAAAATAACCGCCTTCTTGGCACCAGCTGCCTTCAGCTCTTCCACAGCCTTTTCCACACCAGCAGTAGCACCGGCAATTACCGTCTGTCCAGGGCAATTCAAGTTTACGGCCTGAACAGGACTTTCGGAGTTAATTTTTCCGCAAATCTCTATAATTTTATCTCTATCAACACCGATAATGGCTGCCATTCCGCCTTCACCAACCGGAACAGCCTCCTGCATAAATTCACCACGCTTATGTACCAGTGATACCGCATCCTGGAACTTAAGCACGCCAGCGGCTACCAGAGCGGAATACTCACCCAGGCTGTGACCTCCTGTAATATCAGGCTGAATGCCATTTTCCTTAAGAATTTCGTTGGCAATGCAGCTGATGGTAAGAATAGCCGGCTGGGTATTGGCAGTAAGCTTCAAATCCTCTTCCGGACCCTCGAAACACATCTTCATAATGGAATAACCAAGTGCCTCATCAGCTTCCTTGAACAGCTTCTTGGCCACATCATAGTGGTCATAGAAATCCTTGCCCATACCAACCTTCTGTGCTCCCTGACCAGGGAAAACAAATGCAAGTTTACTCATTTTTAATTCTCCATAGCAAAATTATTTAACGAAATCGTTAATTCGATCCTTGACTGGATTAAGACCAGCTACCAAATCCTCAATGATTTTAGCAACAGGCTTAATGTCATCAAACATACCGGAAATCTGGCCAATCATTACGGAACCGTTTTCCACATCACCCTTATGAGTAGCCAAATTCAGACGGCCAGCGCCGAACTTCTCCAGTTCTTCAACACTTGCCTGTCTGGCTTCCATCTCAGCATATTCACGGGTCATCTTATTGCTGATAACCCGGACAGGATGACCGGTAGAACGGCCAGTAACCACGGTAGAACGGTCCTTTGCCTTCAAAACCAGATTTTTATAATTTTCATGAGCAATACACTCTTCGGATACAACAAATCTTGAGCCCATCTGAACACCGGAAGCACCCAAAGCAATAGCCGCAGCAATACCACGGGAATCACCGATACCGCCGGCAGCAATTACCGGAACATCAACGGCATCAACTACCTGTGGAACCAATGCCATAGTAGTAATGTCACCAATGTGACCGCCGGATTCAGTACCCTCGGCAATAACTGCATCCACGCCGGAACGCACCAAACGCTTTGCCAAGGCTACGGAAGCCACCACAGGAATAACCTTGGTGCCAATTTCCTTTAATGCTGGCAGATATTCAGCTGGATTGCCGGCGCCAGTAGTAACCACTGGAACCCGCTCGTCCACAACCACCTGCATAACCTCCTTAACAAAAGGAGACATCAGCATTATATTTACACCAAATGGCTTATCAGTCCACTTTTTGGTCTTCTGAATTTCTGCCCTGAGAATGTCCGGCGGCATATGTCCGGCACCAATAATGCCCAGACCACCTGCGTTGGAAACAGCGGAAGCCAGCTCAGCTGTACCAATCCATGCCATACCACCCTGGAAAATAGGGTATTTAATATTTAATAATTTACAAATGGCATTTTCCTCAAACATGTTAATCCTCCTTAGACCACCTGATAATGCATGACGCCCAGGTAAGACCCGCGCCGAAACCAGACAGTGCTATTATATCGCCTTTCTTAAAGCGCTTCTCAGCAGCAGCCTCAGCCAATGCAATCGGTATGCAGGCCGCCGACATATTTCCATACTTATGAATATTAACTACAACCTTATCCATTGGCATCTTCAAACGCTTGGCAGCAGAGTTTATGATACGGATGTTGGCCTGATGTGGCACCAGCCAATCAATCTCTTCCTGCTTCATGCCAATGTTTTCCAAAGAACGCTTAACGGTATTTCCCATTGCCTTAACAGCAAATTTGAATACTTCTTTACCATTCATATGGATGAGATTAAGTCTTTGGTCAATGGAGTCCTTGCTCACCGGCATAGCACTGCCGCTGGACGGTATCTGAATAGCGTCACCGCCAGAACCGTCACTGCCCAGATCAAAGCCCAGGAGTCCGTAGCCTTCCTCCACTGGTCCCAACACTGCTGCGCCGGCGCCATCACCAAACAGCACGCAAGTGTTGCGGTCTTCCCAATTTATATATTTTGAAAGAGTTTCTGCCCCAATTACCAAGGTCTTCTTGTAGGCGCCGCACTCAATGAACTGAGACGCCACTGTAAGTCCATAGGCAAATCCGGCACAAGCGGCGGACAAATCAAAGGCTGCCGCTTTTTTGGCCCCCAGCCGGTCCTGTATCATACACGCAGTAGATGGGATAATCCGGTCAGAGGTCAATGTAGCTACAATTATTAGATCGAGATCCTCTGGAGATACATTGGCATCCTTCAGGGCCATTTCAGCTGCCTTGATTGCCAAATCCGATGTAGCTACATCATCAGCCGCAATCCGGCGCTCTTTAATTCCAGTTCTCTCAGTAATCCACTCATCACTTGTATCAACGATCTTTTCCAAATCGCTGTTTGTGAGTATCTTTTCCGGGAGATAGTAACCTGTACCCAATATTCCCGCATTAAATTGTTTCGCTGTCATTCTTGAGCATCTCCTCCTTCTCTATACTATCTCTTATGCGTTCAACCACATTGCCCTTAACATATTCGTTGGCCACATTGATGGCACTGCAAATAGATTTAGCAGTGGAGGAGCCATGACAAATTATACAGCAGCCATTAACTCCCAGCAAAGGTGCACCACCATATTCGGTAACATCCAGACGCTTGCCCAGCTTTTTAAGGGCCGGCATAACCAAAAAGGCCCCCAGTCTGGCCAGCACACCGCCGTTTTTAATGGCATCTTTGATAAGGTCAAGCAAGGTTACTGCCAAACCCTCTGCAAATTTTAACACAATATTACCAACAAATCCATCACAAATTACCACATCAGCCATACCTGTTGGTATATCCCGGCCTTCAACATTTCCGATGAAATTTATGGAATCCATACTCTTCAGCATAGGATAAGTTGTCTGGACCTTCTTATTGCCCTTGGTTTCCTCTTCACCTACATTTAACAGCCCCACCTTTGGATTTTTTATCCCATAGACATATTGACTGTAAATGGAACCCATAAGTGCCATCTCAGTCAAATCCCTCGGTTTACTGTCCACAATGGCCCCGGAATCCAAAAGCAGTACCAAACCATCGGAAGTAGGTAATGGTGTCGCAATAGATGGACGGTCCACCCCTTTTATGGTGCGGAGCAGCAACTTAGCTGCTGCCGTTGCTGCGCCAGTACTTCCCGCCGAAACAACTCCATCACACTCACCGCTCTTTACCAACCTGGTGGCCACCACCAGGCTGGAGTCTTTCTTCTTTCTTATGGCATCCACCGGATGTTCACCCATTTCAATGACTTGAGTGGTATGGTGAATTGAGATATTTTTTATATTCTGAGCATCATTCGCCCTTAGCTCAGCTTCAATTTGTTCCTGATCTCCAACCAGAACAATTTCACAATCATATTTCTTTGCGGCTTCAATTGCCCCCATAACGATCTGCTTTGGTGCGTAATCCCCGCCCATTGCATCTACTGCAAGTTTCAATTTTAAGCCTCCTAAATTATCCTTCAGTCAACGAAACTACAATAAACTTGGCCCGAAAAACTTCTTCGTGGTCATTTCTCGTCTTCACCCAGACAAAGAATTTGTTGCGACGCTGTCTTATAACCTCAGCAGTAGCAACCAGCATTTCGCCAACCTTTACCGGAACCTTGTACTTGATATTTGCCACGCCGGTAACTGCCATTGGGGCATCAATCAGAGCCAAAGCCAATGAATTGGCCTGTGAAAAAATATAATGGCCCTTGGCAATCTGATTCTTGGCAAACACCATATCATCAGTTACCTTCAAGAGGGAAACCCCTGAATGGCCCGGTTCCAACTCGATAAGCTCCCCCACCAAATCATCCTTTTCAATGGTGGTGACCTTCTCCCGAGCTTCCTGGGCTACCTTCCGGATTCGTTCGCGCACCTCCGGAATTCCCAATTCGGTCCGATCCAGCCTAATAGTCTGAATGCTGACCTTCAACAGCTTGGACAATTCCTCATCGGTCAGAAAAGGTTTTTCGTTGACCTGACGCTTCAAAATTTCGTGTCTTTCCTGTTTCTTTACACGCGCCATATTTCTCACCTTACAACAACACTATCATATTACCATAAACAATCAAACATTCCAACCATCACAGGTTGTCAGCTTAACAAATGAATTCATCCCTTAACCCATCAATCCCTTTGGTAATCCGACATCCTGCAATAACTTGCATTTCAACTGTCCGCAAAAATTAGTACCACCTACTACTAACTTATATGATTATATATAGAATTATTGTAAAAGGCAAGAAAAATATTATCAGCTACTAATTTTTTGAATTATATGTACAATTTACTGCCTGTTTTCCTGCACTGCATTAAAAATGGGCAGGCTGTTAGCCTGCCCATTCAGCAGTCAATTATTCAGCTGCGGAAATAACTTCCTTGCCATCATAGTAACCACACTCTGTGCAAACATGATGAGGCATCTTTGGCTCGTGGCACTGTGGGCACTCAACGAAACCAGGAACCTCTAACTTCCAGTTGGCACGACGGGAATCACGACGAGCCTTAGACATTTTACGCTTTGGTACTGCCATTTAGGATACACCTCCTTAACGAAATACACTCAATAAAGTAGAATTATTTCTTAATCAATAATTGCTGCAATGCCGCCAGTCTTGGGTCAATAACGGTACGGTCACAGCCACAATCGCCATGATTGAGGTTTGCACCACACTTCAGGCACAGACCGCGACAATCAGCGTTGCATATATTATTTAACGGCTGATCGGACAGCAGTACATCTCTAATCATCGAAGAAATATCCACCTGATCACCATCAAAATAATTCACATCCTGGTTATCTTCCGAATAGCCAGATCCCCGTTTTTGATACTCCTCATCAAAGTCATGGGTCTGCTGTTGGGAGGCTTGCTCCAAACAACGATCACAGACAAAGGATTTGGTACAGGAAATCTGTCCACTCACCCGGTATCCCCTACCAGTTGCCACCAGCTCTCCCTTGACTTCAATATCCCCATCAAAGGAATAATCGTCATGAGTAGCACCGATGTCCTCAGCCTTGGCCAAAAACTGGAAAGGAACCGCTAAACCAAGCTTTTTATCGGCTTCTTTTATATCAATTTTCATCATATAAATATCGACCTCATTTATTATAGCCACCGTTATATGGTTTGTCAAGAAAATTACCTTGGCAATATTTACCGTTTAAATATCCCACAAACGGTCTTATTTTGTCAATGCCTT
Organism: uncultured Anaerovibrio sp.; assembly: GCA_902786545.1. Lineage (GTDB taxonomy): Bacteria > Bacillota > Negativicutes > Selenomonadales > Selenomonadaceae > Anaerovibrio. Next base: position 44,709 of record CADACU010000006.1, on the reverse strand, counting down.
CACTGATATACCAGCATTTTTCATTAGGCTCATCCCCCCACATGACAGTATGCTGATAGTCAAAATCAGACAGATCAAAAATAAAGCTAATCTTTTTATCAGAGTTTCGCCAACAGCTCCACTGCCTTAGCTGCCGCATCTGCCTTAGTCACATTCACCATATCACCATTACGACGGATTTTCAGCTCCACAGAATCTTCCTCCACCGCTTTTGGCCCAACAGTGATCCGCAATGGGTAACCAATCAGGTCAGCATCCTTGAATTTAACACCAGCCCGTTCCTTACGGTCATCCAACAGCACATCTACACCCTTGGTCTTCAATTCGTGATATATCTCCTCAGAAATGCGCAGCTGATCTTCATTTTTGGCATTAACCGGTACCACAACCACCTCAAACGGAGCAATGGCTTTCGGCCAAATAATGCCATTCTCATCATTATTCTGCTCGATGGCCGCCGCCATGGTGCGGCTTACGCCAATACCGTAGCAACCCATAACCAAAGGCTTTTCCTTACCGTTTTCATCCAGGAAAGTCGCATGAAGGGCCTTGGAATACTTGGTACCAAGGGTAAATACCTGGCCAGCCTCAATACCTCTGGTCATCTTCAAAGGAGCACCACAATGTGGGCAGGCATCGCCCTCCTTTACCATACGGATATCTGCTGTTATTACATCCTTGAAATCCCGCTTTGGATTTACATTGATATAATGCATATCCTTCTCGTTGGCCCCGGCACAGGCATTGTACATTTCCATTACAGTGGCATCAACCACTACCTTAGTACCTTCCTTTAAGCCAATCGGACTCATAAAGCCAGCCACTCCGCCAGCAGCGGCAATCGCCTCATCAGTGGCCATATGCAAGTCAATCACATCATCAAATAGGTTTAATACCTTAACATCATTGACCTCATGATCCCCCCGCACAAAGGCCAAAATCAGCTCATCGTGTTCACTCTGGAAAGCCACTGCCTTGATAGTCTTGTCCAATGGCAATTTCAGGTAATCAGCCACCATTTCAATAGTGTGTGCACCCGGGGTGGAAACCTTTTCCAGTTCCTTCATATCTTCCTCAGCTGCCTTAATTACATTAAGCTCAGCCTTTTCATCGGACGCGGCATAATCACATTTACTGCAATAAGCAATGTTAGACTCACCTGCTTCAGCCAATACAGTAAACTCATGGGAATGACCACCGCCAATGGCACCGTTGTCAGCCTCTACCGGTCTGAATTCCAGCCCCATCCGGGAAAATACCCTAGTATAAGCATCATACATCTTCTTATAGGACTCATTCATCCCCTCCTCATCCTTATCAAAGGAATAGAGGTCTTTCATAATGAACTCCCGCCCCCGCATGAGGCCAAACCGTGGACGAATTTCATCCCGATACTTGTTCTGAATCTGGTACAGCATTAAAGGCAACTGTTTATAAGAACGAACTTCATCCCGTATAAGAGTGGTTACCATTTCCTCATGGGTTGGACCAAGACAGAACTGACGACCGTGCCGGTCAGCTACTCTGAACATCTCATCACCATATACGGACCACCGGCCGGTTTCCTGCCAGATTTCTGATGGCTGAACAATCGGCATGGCAATCTCCTGGCCACCTGCTTCATCCATTTCCTCCCGGACAATCTGCATGATTTTCTTCAATGTACGCCAGGCCAGTGGCATATATGTATATAACCCCCCGGCCGCTTTCCGTATCATACCGGCCCGAAGCATCAGCTGATGGCTTTTTACCTCGGCCTCTGCCGGGGTCTCTCTTAAAGTTGGTGCATAAAGATTTGTAGCTCGCACTATCTTAATCCTCCTGTGTAATCTTATCTATTTCCTTGAATAATTCCTCAACCAGCTCAGTTTCCTTCACCTTACGGATTATTTCACCTTTTCTGAATACCAGTCCCTCGCCGTTGCCGCCGGCTATCCCCACATCGGCACCTTTGGCTTCGCCTGGACCGTTAACCACGCAGCCCATAACTGCCACTGAAATCGGCTTTTTGACATTCTCCAGCCGTTTTTCCACTTCCTCAGCAATACCAGCCAAATCGATGCTGGTACGGCCACAGGTCGGGCAAGAAATCAGGGTTGGACCATATTCCCGCATCCCCAGGGACTTTAAAATCTCGTTGGCAACCTTCACTTCCACCACTGGGTCCCCGGTCAGGGAAATGCGGAAGGTATCGCCTATGCCTTGACTTAACAGGGCGCCTATCCCTACGGCAGATTTAATCATACCGCTACGGGCGGTACCAGCCTCGGTAATGCCCAAATGCAGCGGATAATCCACTGTTTCCGACATAAGTTGGTAGGCCTCAATGGTAAGCGGTACATCATGAGCCTTTAGGGATATTTTCATATCGGTAAAATCCTGTGCCTCTAAAATCCGCACATGCTCCATCGCCGACTCCACCAAGGCCTCCGCGGTAACACCGCCATGCTTGGCCAGCAGCTTTTTATCCAATGAGCCGGCATTTACGCCGATGCGGATAGGAATATTATGGCGTTTTGCTTCGGACACTACCGCCTTGACCCGATCCTCACCGCCGATATTGCCCGGATTTAACCGCAGGGCGGAAATTCCTTGGTTGATGGCCTCCAAAGCCAGCCGATAATCAAAGTGAATATCCGCCACCAATGGCACATTAACCTTCTTTATTATATTGCCCAAATTCAAGGCTGCATCCATATCAGGCACAGCCAACCGCACAATATCACAGCCAGCTGCCTGCAGGGCATTTATCTGCTCCACAGTGGCCTTTGTATCAGTGGTTTTGGTATTGGTCATGGACTGAACAGATATCGGAGCCCCGCCACCAATGGCAACCTTCCCGATATGAATCTGTCTTGTTTCTTTTCGTTTTATCATTTCGCTGACCTTCCTCATCTGGTAATATCATTGAATGTCGCAAAAATCATCAAACTCATCAGGATTACTACCCCGACAGCCTGGATATAATACATAGCCTTCTTGCTCATCTGCTTCCCCCGGACTGCCTCAATTACCAAAGTAATAAAATGACCGCCATCCAGGGCCGGCACCGGCAAAAGATTGACAATTCCCAGGTTCAGGCTCAAAAATGCTGCAAAATTAAGCAATGGAATAAATCCGTGCTGGGCTACCTCCCCCGCCATCTGAGCCACACCAATGGGACCGGACAGCTCCGACGAAGCCCCTTCCTTGGTCACCAGCATAGCCAAAGCTTCCAGCATAGCCTTGAAAATCCGCCAGGTCTTTTCTACGGACAGGCTGGCCGCCTCACCAATGGACACCTCCTGGGAAACCACACTTCCCTGAATGCCAATAACCACCCGATTGGAGCTTTCATCCAGTACCGGGATAACCGTGGTATGTCTGGACTCATCCCCCCGCAAATAGGTGACTTCAAAGGGTTTGCCCGCTGAATCCTTAAATACTTCCGATATGTTGGCCCATTCATTTATGGTCTGGCCGTTGATACTGGTAATCCGATCCCCGGCCATAATTCCGGCTGATGCCGCCGGACGATTAGCCATCACCGCACCGACAATCGGCTCCGTGCTTGGTGTCTGTACACCCACACACAGGAAAATCAGAAAAAACAAAACAACCGGCAGCACAAAATTCATAACCGAACCAGCCAAAATAACAATCATTCTGGCCCAAATCGGGCGCTTAAAATAAGCCCGGTCACCGGCATCATTTTCTTCCTCATCCAAATCCATACCGGCAATCCGGTTAAATCCCCCTAAAGGAATCGCCCGAAGTGCGTAAAGGGTCTCCCCTTTTTGCCAGCTGATGAGCTTCGGCCCAAAGCCAATAGCAAACTCATCCACTCGCATATTGGTCATCTTGGCCGTGATAAAATGGCCCCACTCATGAACCAATACCAACAGTCCAAAGACAAATACCGCCGATACTATAGTCAACAACATAATGCTTTACTCCCTTATTTAGACAACGCTTGACGGGTTATTTCCCTGGCCCAACGATCAGCCTCCAGCAGCTGCTCCAAGGATGGATTATATTCTACTTGGGCCTTTGACATAGCATTTTCAATCAAGTCATAAATCTGTAAAAAACCTGCCCCACCTTTCAAAAAGGCTTCCACGGCCACTTCATTGGCCGCATTCATAACGCAAGGCATAGTTCCACCGGTCTTGCCGGCCTCAAAGGCCAATTTTAAGCCGCGAAAGGTATCCATATCCGGTTTTTCAAAGGTAAGCTTGGCCAATTCATAAAAATCAACCCGCGGGAACTTTGATTCCACCCGTTCAGGATATGTCAAGGCGTACTGAATAGGCAAACGCATATCTGTGCACCCCAACTGGGCCATCACCGTACCATCCCGATACTGTACCATGGAGTGTACAATACTCTGGGGATGAACTACTACCTGAATATCGTTATAGGACACTCCATACAGCCACTTGGCCTCAATGACCTCCAGGCCCTTGTTCACCAACGAGGCAGAATCTACTGTGATTTTCTGTCCCATATTCCAGGTTGGATGGGCCAGCACATCTGCTTTGGTAACATTGGTAAGCTCTTGGGCTTTTTTCCCACGGAAAGGGCCACCGGACGCCGTCAAAATCAACTTTTCAACTGCGCTTCGATCCTGCCCCTGCAAACACTGGAACAATGCACAATGCTCACTGTCCACCGGCAAAATAGCGCAGCCCTTTTCCTTGGCCTTGGCCATTACCAGCTCACCGGCAACCACCAGCGTCTCCTTGTTGGCCAGGGCAATATTCTTTCCGGCATCCAGTGCCGCCATAGTCGGCTCCAAACCAGCAAAGCCCATCAAGGAAGTCACTACTGTATCTGCCTCAGGATATACCGCTGCCTCAATAACAGCTTCCCGACCACCCTTGATTACGGTCTTGCCGGTATACCGGCTTTTCAGCCGCTTGGCTGCCTCCTCATCCGATAAAACCGCTACATCCGGTTGAAATTCATTTATCTGCTGTTCAATAAGCTCATCGCTGCGGTTCGCCACCAGTACCGACACATGAAACAGCTCCGGCTTGTTTCTGACCACATCCAGTGTCTGAGTACCTATGGAACCTGTCGAACCTAAAACAACTAAATTCTTCACTGCCATTTCTCCTTAATTCCCGGTCTTTATCCTATCCCGCCATCACGGTGAAATACATAAAATAATATACGAAGGGTGCCGTGTAAATCACGCTGTCAAACCGATCCCAAATCCCCCCATGTCCAGGTATAATATTCCCCGAATCCTTTATGCCGGTGTATCTTTTTACTACTGATTCAACCAAATCACCCAAGGTAGCAATAACACAGATAATCAACCCCAGCACTGCCATCATCGGCACATCAAACCCGAAAAATACACCCAAGCCGGCCACGGAGGCGGTAGTACCAATAAGGCCGCCAATAAACCCTTCAATGGTTTTCTTGGGACTTATCGGTTCGCAAAGCTTATGCCTGCCCAAGGCACAGCCGGCAAAGTAGGCGAAGGTATCGCTGGCCCAGGTGCCAATAAGTGCCACCCAGATAAAAGCACACCCTATCTGAAAATCACCAATACTGGTTGGAATAACAGCTTCTCCTCCTGCAAACCGCAGCATTACAAGATGAACAAAGGCCAGGCCAATGTAAAATATACCGGTGGCCGATACAGCTGCCGATATAACATCAAATACCCCGTGACGAAAAACCGTGATAAGCATAATAACAAGAGCCGAAAGCATAACGGCCCCGGTGAGGTACTGACTGTTTCCCAGCCAGCCACAGCCCCACATACAGGTAATAAGCACACCACCGGTCAAAAGAGCCGGATTCAGCCCCTTCTGACGAAAAGCCCGGCAATATTCATACCAGGCTCCCAGGGCCAAAAGCAGGCCAGCTACCGCGAACAGTGTACCGCCAGTCTGAATAACAAAGGTGGCCAGTGCTATACCAACAACTCCGGTAATTATTCTAGTAAGCATTCTATTTTATCCTCATTTCTTTTTGCTGAGACCACCGAACCGTCTGTCCCGCTTGGAAAAATCCACCAGTGCCTCAAAGAATTCAGCCTTGGTAAAATCCGGCCAGTTGGTATCAGTAAACCACAATTCCGCATAAGCCGTCTGCCAAATCAGAAAATTGCTAAGCCGCATATCACCACTGGTCCGAATAACTAAATCTACCGGTGGCATACCGCTGGTATCCAAATGGCTTTCTATCATATCGGCAGTTATATCCTCCGGCAAGGTTTTACCCGCCTTGACATCCTCAGCCAAAGCCTGGGCAACCCGCACCATTTCATCCTGTCCACCGTAATTAACCGCAACATTAAACCTTACGCCGGTATTGTCAGCGGTGCGCCGGCAAGCATTATCAAACTGCTCCTGCAAATACGGCGAAAACCCATCCAATCGACCAATGAATTTTATACGAATCCCCAGCTCGTCCATTTCATCCAATTCCCTTGCCAGGGAATCAGCGAACAGCTTCATCAAAAAATCTACTTCAGCAGTAGGACGCTTCCAATTTTCCGTAGAAAAAGCATATACGGTAAAAGCCTCAATTTTTAAATCCACCGCTGCCCGCAGGATGGTTTTCAGTGTTTTCACCCCAGAGGCGTGTCCGGCGGAGCGCACCATCCCTTTGCCGCTGGCCCAGCGGCCATTACCATCCATGATGATGGCCACATGCCTTGGCAGCCTGCTTCTATCTATATTATCCAGTAATTCTTTTTCTGTATTTATTTGTTTGTTGGAGCTCTTCTTTTTTCCGAATAATTTTTTTAACATAACAAAAACTCCCAATCAAGAAAAATAAGTTGCGTTGGCCCCATTTATCATGACATACACCAAATTCAGGCGTCACTTGTCAGCTCATCGCAGTTAAGTGCCGTTACCAAAGAAAATAAGCCCCTCAAAATCAGTTATGAGGGGCATATTGACACTCTGTCAGTCAAAACAACCGATGTGCATCATTCAGGAGCAACAATGGCACCTACAGGGCAGTTACCTGCGCAAGCACCGCACTCAACACAAACATCCGGATTGATTTCATACTTGCCATCACCCTCGGAAATAGCCTCTACTGGGCAAGTTCCGGCGCAAGTGCCGCAAGAGATACAACCATCTTCAATCTTGTAAGCCATTACTAGACACCTCCTTCAGCAGTATGGCTGCCAGTCTAATATCTACTGTACCATCATCTAACACACGCTGTCTGACGACATAATATCCGTCAGGCTCCAGCTTGAAAAAATCTTTGGTTGGATGTGTTACCGTTACATTATACCGTATATTGGCATCATTAAGCAAGGCTTTCGCCAAATGCCACGGTCTACCAACTACATCAATTTCCATATCAGACTTCCATAATTTCTTTTTCCTTGGCTTCCTTCAGGGAGTCTACATTCTTAATATAGCCGTCAACAATCTTCTGGAACTTCTCCAATCCCTTCTTGGACTCATCCTCAGTGATTTCCTTGTCCTTTTCCAACTTCTTTATATGCTCATTGGCATCCCGGCGGATGTTACGAATAGCGACCTTGGCTTCCTCACCCTTTTTGTTGACAGTCTTTACCAGTTCCTTACGGCGTTCCTGGGTAAGCTGAGGAATGGACAGACGGATTGCTGTACCATCTGAATTTGGGGAAAGTCCCAGCTCAGACTTCATAATCGCCTTCTCAATCTCGTGGAGCATGGCCTTTTCCCATGGCTGAATCATAATCATTCTTGGTTCAGGCACCGAAACCTTAGCTACCTGATTTACCGGGGTAGGTGTACCATAATAATCCACCATCACCTTATCCAAAAGAGATGGAGTAGCACGGCCAGCCCGGAGGGCACCAAATTCCCTTTTCAATGCCTCAATGGATTTTTTTAACCGTTCCTCACTGGAAGCAATAACATCGCTAATCATAATTTATTTCCCCCCTACTGTCGTACCAATATCTTCACCGATGGCTGCCCGATAAATGTTTTCATAGTCATCAATCTTAAATACAACCAATGGAATATCGTTGTCCATACACAGACTGGTTGCAGTGGAATCCATAACACTCAACCGGCGCAATAATATCTCTGAATAGCTGATATTGTCAAACTTCTTGGCATCAGCAAATTCATTAGGGTCCTTGTCGTAAATTCCCTCAGTCCCCTTCTTGCCCATCAAAATAACATCAGCCTCAATTTCCGCTGCCCGCAATGCTGCGGTAGTATCAGTTGAAAAATATGGATTACCGGTACCAGCACCAAATATTACTACCCGGCCCTTTTCCATATGACGGATTGCCTTACGACGGATGTACGGCTCCGCTACCTGGCGCATTTCAATGGCACTCTGAACCCGGGTTGGTACATTCTGCTGCTCCAGAGCATCCTGAATAGCCAGGGAATTGATAACTGTGGCCAACATTCCCATATAATCTGCCTGGGCCCGGTCCATACCCTCAGCACTGCCGGCCAGACCACGCCAGATGTTGCCACCACCAACTACGATAGCCACATCTATACCTGCTTCATGTACGCGTTTGATTTGCTTGCCAATGGCTTCTACCACAACGGGATTGATGCCAAAGCCCTGTTCACCGGCCAAAGACTCACCACTGAGCTTTAATACGACGCGCTTATACTTCCCCACTGCAACAACCTCCATATCTATGATTTATCAATAGACTTTTCCTATATGTTTTTCGACACAAATATCAAATTTCCTTGTATTTCTCAAAAAAAGGGACTGCTTTTGCTAGTCCCTTTTTTCACGAGAATACCTTTTTAATTATTTAATCTGAGCTGCAACCTCAGCTGCGAAATCCTCATTCTTCTTTTCGAGGCCCTCACCCATCTCGAAGCGGTCGAAACGGAGTACCTTAACATCACCCAAAATATCCTGAATGGTCTCATGCTCGGAAGACTTGAAGAATTCCTGCTCAACCAGGCAGATTTCCTTATAATTTTTATTCAGACGGCCTTCAACCATCTTGTCAACAATTGCCTCTGGCTTGCCCTCTTCCAGAGCCTGTGCCCGCAGTACTGCACGCTCATGCTCCAGATACTCAGGATCAACGCCACTGCGGTCGATGCTGAGCGGCTTCTGTGCAGTAATCTGAAGAGCAACATCCTGTGCCAGTTCATCGCTGCCACCAGTCAGTTCAACGATTACACCGATCTTACCACCCATGTGGATATAGGTAGCCAGCTTCTTATCAGAAGTGTATACAACAAAACGGCGGAGGGACAGCTTCTCACCGATGGAAGCAACTGCCTCAGTCATAGTATCAGCAACAGTCTTGCCATCCAGCATGGAAGCATTGAGAGCGTCCAAATCAGCTGGCTTGGTAGCGATGATATGCTCAGCAATCTTCTTTACCAATTCCTTGAAGTTGTCATTCTTGGCAACGAAGTCAGTCTCGGAATTAACCTCAACCAGACATGCAGTGTTGCTTGCCTTATCATAAGCAGATGCTACAACACCCTCGGAAGCGATACGGCCAGCCTTCTTGGCAGCCTTGGAAATACCCTTCTCACGAAGATAATCAATCGCCTTATCCTTATCACCATCGCACTCAACCAGAGCCTTCTTGCAATCCATCATGCCGGCGCCAGTAAGTTCACGCAATTCCTTAACCAATGCAGCAGTAATCTGTGCCATTATTAGTTCCTCCTGTTAATCAACTTATTATTTGATACTAAGCAAGATGAAAGCATACGGGCTTTCATCAGCTCTTACGCGAAATCTAAGTGCATCTTCGTCTTTCAGACTCGATTTATTACGATTTCACAATAAATAAGGGATAAGGGATATCCCCTTACCCCTTTATATTTTTATCCTATATTACTCAGCTTCTTCTTCAGCTTCAGCTGGAGCCTCAGTGGACTGACCCTGACGGCCCTCGATAACAGCATCAGCAATCTTGCCGGTAAGAAGTCTTACTGCACGGATAGCATCGTCGTTACCTGGGATTGGGTAATCAATCTCATCTGGGTCACAGTTAGTATCGATGATAGCAACGATTGGAATATTGAGCTTGTGTGCCTCAGCAACAGCAATTCTTTCCTTACGAGGATCAACGATGAACAGAGCACCTGGGAGCTCCTTCATTTCCTTGATACCGCCGAGATACTTCTCAAGCTTTTCCATCTCATGCTTCAGACCCTGTACTTCCTTCTTGGTAAGAACATCGAAAGTACCATCCTCAGCCATGGTCTCAAGCTCCTTCAGACGCTTAACACGGGTCTGAATGGTCTTGAAGTTGGTCATCATGCCACCGAGCCAACGCTCGTTAACATAATACATATCAGCCTTGATAGCTTCTTCCTTAATAGCTTCCTGAGCCTGCTTCTTGGTACCAACGAACAGAATGGACTTGCCCTCTTCAGCAACGCTGCGAACAAAGTTGTAAGCCTCTTCTGCCTTCTTTACGGTCTTCTGAAGGTCAATGATGTAGATACCATTGCGCTCGGTGAAGATGTACTTAGCCATCTTAGGGTTCCATCTTCTGGTCTGATGTCCGAAATGAACACCGGCTTCTAATAACTGTTTCATAGAAACAACTGACATAATGGTGCACCTCCTGTTTTCTTTTCCTCCGCCAGCCTCATCCGATTACACCACCCTTTGGGCACAGGGTAACCGTCCTCTGGCGTGCGTTTTTTAATTACACCGTGTGATAGTTTATCATAAGCCATATAATAATGCAACCTGTTTTTTAGTTATTTTACAGCGTTATCACATGACCTTATTTTTGAGTCAAATTGTAACACCCCGGCATAATTTCCCGGGACGATTTCACCTCGACCACAACACCAAATTCCTTTTTCAAATTTTGGAATATATCCATTGTCTTTATTTCATTGGCAGCCTGGGTATGCAGCTGCAATACATACCCCTCCGGGGCATGATGATTGGCCTCCACCCGCCTGATATCACGGCACACCTTTATGGCAATGCTTTCCGGTGACATCACAGCACCAGCTCCCTGACAGGCCGGGCACTGACAATACAGCAGACTGTCCAGATTCTTTCTGGATTTGCGTCGGGTAATTTCTACCAATCCCAGAGCCGTAATATCCACCACATTGGTTTTGGACCGGTCCGCAGCAGCACATTGGCGCAGTCGCTCCAACAGCTCCTGATTTTGTTCTTCCTGTTCCATATCAATGAAATCCACCAAAATCATACCGCCAATATCCCGAAGCCGCAGCTGGCGCATAATTTCATCCGCCGCCTCAATATTCAGCTTATATACCGTATCCGCCAAATTGAAGTCGCCCACAAAGCTGCCTGTATTAACATCAATAACTGTCATCGCTTCGGTTTTGTCGATAACCAAAAAACCGCCGGACTTCAGCTCCACGATACGGCTATTGAGATTGCTTATGGCCTCTGACAGACCATTATCCTTAAAAATATTGGTACCGGAATAGTGTTCAATCCGGTCCTCCGCCTGGGGTGATACCGTTTTCACCAGATCCCGAACCCTTTTATAGGTTTTTTCATCATCAATAATCATCCGATCCACATCATCAGTGAAATAATCCCGGACAATGCGGATAACCAAATCAGCATCCCGGTACAGCAAGGCACTGTGACCGGCCCGTTTGGACTTGGCCATAATTTCCTCCCACACCCGCACCAGATAACGGATATCACTGGTTATACTTTCCGCTGGCTGACCTGCCGCCGCCGTACGGATGATGATACCCATTCCCGCCGGGCAAACCTCAGCCACAATATCGTGCAATCTTTGCCGTTCATCCACATCATCAATACGATGGGAAATCCCTATATAAGCCGAATTGGGCATCAGTACCACATGCCGGCCCGGAATGGTAAGGTGCATCGTCCCCCGTGGCCCCTTGCTGCCCACTTCATCCTTGGTAATCTGCACAATCACATCCTGCCCCAGAGTAATATTCTCCCGAGGGGCATCTGACCGCATTTCGGTGGCCACCTTGCCGTTACCTACATATAAAAAGGCATTTTTGCTCTGACCAATATCCACAAAAGCCGCCTGCATTCCCTTAAGAACATTTTGGACCTGCCCCTTGTAAATATTGCCTACCAGATGAGCACTGTTGGCCCGCTCCAGCTCCAAACCAATGAGCTGTCCATCGTCCGTGATGGCCATTCTGGTTTCCTCCGGCATAACATTTACATATATCTTTTTCACGGCAAATCCTCCTTTCCAAGTAATACAGGCTTAGTTCTAAACCAGATCTATAAGTGGTTTACCCTGTCCCAACAGCTGGCTGCGGTTTATCATGGCCTTGCCCATATCCACCGGCAGGCCAAATTCCTTCACCATCAGTTCCATAATTTCCACCGGCTTGATGCTGCCGGACTGGGTAATGGCAATATTCATGGACAGCTTCACCAATGCCCCGGCCATTCCGGCCTGCACCGGTTCCAGCACATATTGTTTTACCTCAATATCCCTGGTCTTTTTCGGGGTAACCCGATGATAGTTTATCTCTGATACAGCATTAAAGCTCTTTACGGCCTTAACAACCGCATCCCAATCCCCCATCAAAGGGACCAATATCTCGTATATTCCCTGCTCCACTTCAGCCATAAGTGCCTTATGCTTCTTACCCTGACACGCCTTTGGCTCCTTGACAGGCTTTAGCTTCATCAGCTTGATCCCCGGTGGCAAAGCCTTGCTTAATTTATCAAACACCTCTGGCTGACACAACGGCCTGGTCAGTTCAAAGTCCATATATTCGGCATCACTGGTCACTCCCAGGGACAACGGTGAAGCAAATGACATTTTCAGATGGGGATTAAATCCTTCACTATAGGCAGCCGGCAACTTGGCGCGACGAATAGCCCGCTCCATTACCCCGGCGTAATCCAAATGGGAAATATATCGTATCTCGTCTCCCTTGGTGAGCTGGGCCCGATACTTATACATCAGCCCTCACCCCCATTTCGTTTATAGTCCACGACCTTGGCGCCCAGCGATGGGCAAACACCACAGGCCGAGCATTTTCCCCGACGGCAATCCTCCGTCAATTCACCACGCATGGCCTTGTCGTATTCCCGCCGCAAAAATTCCCGGCTAACACCAGGAGTAGTATGCTCCCACGGCAACGGCTCATCCAAATCTCTGGTCCGTTCATTGTATTCCCGTAAATCAATACCACATTTGCGGAAAGCTTCATGCCAAACCTCATTTTTAAACAAATCAGTCCAGCCATCAAATTTCGCTCCATCCTGCCAAGCCTGATAAATCACCTGACTAATGCGACGGTCGCCCCGGGAAATCGCGCCTTCCAGCACACTGACCCGGGCATCGTGATAATGGAACTTCACGGCCTTTTCCTTTATACTATCCTTCAACAGCCGCTGACGGCGTTCAAATTCATCCTTTGGCAACTGACCAAACCACTGAAACGGAGTGTGTGGCTTTGGAACAAAACAGGAAACGCTTATAGTAACCGTAACACCCCACTTGCCGGTAACCTCCTTGTATTTTCTGGCCACCTTTTCCGCCAACTGGGCAATCCCCACAATATCCTCATCGGTTTCCGTAGGCAGTCCCATCATAAAATAAAGCTTCACCTGTTTCCAGCCCTGCCGGAAGGCCGCTTCCACCGCTGTCATCAGGTTTTCTTCGGTTACGCCCTTATTTATCACATCCCGCAAGCGTTGAGTACCGGCCTCCGGTGCAAAGGTGAGGCCGCTCTTCCTCACCTGCTGCATTTTATGGGCCAAGTCAATGGAAAAACTGTCAATTCGCAAAGAAGGCAACGAAAAGCTGACCTTTTCCCCTTCAAAATCCGCAAACAAATCGTCCACCATTTCCCCCAGACAGGAATAATCCGCCGAACTGAGCGAGGTCAATGACATTTCATTATAACCGGTGGAGTCCACCAGCTTACGGGCCAGCTGACGCAAATACGCCCGACTACGCTCCCGCACCGGCCGATAGGAGGTCCCTGCCTGACAAAACCGGCATCCCCGGGTGCAGCCCCGGAACAACTCCAACATAATGCGGTCATGGACAATACCGATATACGGCATCACCGGCTTTTCCACAAAATGCACCTTATCCATATCCTTAATGACCCGCTTGAAAATCTTCGGTTTGGCTTCTGCCTCCACAGGTTCTATGGATAGAAAACGCCCTTGGTCATTGTAGTTAACTTTATAAAAGGAAGGTACATATATACCTTCCAATTTCGCAACTTCCTTTAAAAATCCCTTGCGTCCGCCGATGCGGCCATTCGCCTTCCATTTCACGAAGGTATCCACCACCTCAACGATCAGTTCTTCACCTTCACCCAGGATAAAGAAATCAAAAAAGTCACTGATTGGCTCGGTATTAAACACCGTAGGGCCGCCCCCCACAACAAACGGGTCTGACTCCTGCCGGTCCCGGGTCCAGATTGGTATTCCGGCCAAATCCAGCATATTCAACACATTGGAGTAAATCATCTCATATTGCAGGGAAAAGCCCAGAAAATCAAATTTATTGATTTCCGTAAAGCTTTCCAGCGAAAACAGCGGGATATTCCTATCCCGCATTATCGTCTCCATATCAGTCCAAGGAGCATAGACCCGCTCACAGACCGTATCCTCCCGGTTGTTCAGTACCTCATATAGTATTTTAAGTCCCAGGTTGGACATGCCAACCTCATAAACATCAGCCAGTGACAGGGCAAAGTGACATTCCACCCCATCCCAGTCCTTATGGACAGCATTCAGCTCATAACCTGTATAACGGGCTGGTTTTTCCACCGCCTGCAAAATCTCAGGTTCTAATTTTATCATTGCTCAAGCTCCTCTATAACTATGGAAACCTTAGAATTGGAGTTTTTGGTTTCGTAAATAAATATTCAGCAGTATGGCCACCGCCAGCATATTGGTAGTCAACGCACTGACCCCATAGCTCATAAACGGCAGCGGAATACCGGTTACCGGCATAATCCCGGCGGTCATCCCTACATTTACCAGTACATGGAACACCAGCATGGAAGTAATCCCCACTCCCAGCAGCATACCAAAGCTGTCCTGGGCCATCTGGGCAATTTTAATTCCCCGCCACAGCAACACCAAATACATCAGCAGCAGGAAGGTAGTGCCAATAAAGCCCAGTTCCTCCCCCACCACAGCGAAAATGAAGTCAGTATGGTTTTCCGGCAAAAAGTTCAGCTGACTCTGAGTCCCACCAAACAGGCCCTTGCCAAAAATCATCCCGGAACCAATGGCTATCTTGGACTGAATTATATGATAGCCCGACCCCAACGGGTCCACATTTGGATCCACAAAAACCATGATTCGCATTTTTTGGTATTCTTTCAGCACAAACATCCAAAGCAGCGGTGCACAGGCCAATGCAGCGGCAAACATGCCAAACAACAGCTTTAAATTTACCCCGCAGGCAAAAATCATCCCAATGAAAATAGCCATAAATACCAGCGAAGTACCTAAATCAGGCTGCTTTAGTACTAACAAAAACGGAACTCCCACATACCCCAGCAAGGGCAACAGATCCGATAAAGTATTCAGCTTGCCGATTTTATCCTGAAAAAACGATGCCATGCAGATTATCATCATAATCTTGGAAAATTCCGATGGCTGAATAGAGATTGGTCCCAACTGGATCCATCGCTGGGCTCCCAACGCTGACTGCCCCACAAACATAACCGCCAGCAGCATAATAAGATTGAAAATATATATTTTTTTGCCGTAGGCCTGCAGCATTTTATAATCAAAGTTCATAAAAAACACAATAATTCCTATATTTATCAGGGTAAAAATTCCCTGACGCTGCAAAAACCAGTACCGGTCATCCGATGGAGTATTTACATGGGTAGCACTGCTGATAGTAATCAGGCTCATAATAATTATGGCCGCCACAGCAGCAATCAGCACCACATCTATCTTTCTGAGCTTTTTATTTACAAACAAGGTCTTACCCTCCAAATAATAATTTCAGTATAGCCAATATATCTTATCACGAACCCTGCCAAAGAACAATATTATTATTGTATATTCCTAATAAGAGCAGCCAAAGATATCTATCTTTACACTTTACAAAGAAACAAAAAAGGCTGGATAAAAATCCAGCCTCAAAAATCAAATGGTCGGAGCAGCAGGATTCGAACCTGCGACCCCCTGGTCCCAAGCCAGGTGCTCTACCAAACTGAGCCATGCCCCGCTGTCGCCGCTTAGCGCGTCAACATTGAATATAATAAACTATTAAATGTTTCTTGTCAACATCTTTTTAATAATTTTGTCCATATCTGCTTGCTTTCAGCAGATAAACCGCCTCGTTCCCATGGTATCAGCGACAATAACCCGCTGATTATTTCGCCATAAGCTCAGCAATCTTGTTGGCAAAATCCACCGGGTTTTCCGGCATAATGCCTTCAATAATCAAAGCCTGGGTATACAACAGATCGCAATAATCCTTAAAGTCCTGGCTATCCTTGCCGGCCGAGTGGAGACTCTGCAAACGGGTAAAGAGGGCATGATGAGGATTTATTTCCAAAATCCGTTTTGCCTTAAACATTGGATTGTCCATAGCCGCAAAGGTATGCTCCATGGACAGGGACGGTCCCTGGGCATCTGCCACCAGACATACAGCACTGGACTTTAAGCGGGCCGAAATCTTAACCTCAGCCACCTTGTCAGCCAAAGCCTCCTTGATGTCCTTGATGAGATCATCATTGGTCTTGGCCAGCTCCTCGGTCTCCTTCTTGACCTCCTGGGACTCCGCATCATCCAAATCCAGGTCCCCCCGGCTGATGGACTGGAATTCCTTGTCCGCATAAGTGCGGATAGCCTCGATGGCAAATTCGTCCACTGGATCAAGGAGATAAAGCACCTCAATGCCCTTTTCCTTCAAAAGCTCCATCTGTGGCAGCTTCTCAATGGTAGCCTGGTCAGTACCGGTAGCATAGTAAATCTTCTTCTGGCTCTCCGGCATACGCTCCACATATTCCTTCAGAGAAACATTCTTGCCCTCCTTGGAGGATACGAAAAGCAACAGCTCCTTCAGCTTGTTGATAATATCATTGCCGGTGAACATGCTGTTATAAATACCGATTTTCAAGGACTTACCGAACTCAGCCCAGAACTTTTCATACCCCTCTCTATCCTTGCTAAGCTTTTTCTCCAAGGACTTCAGGATAGTCTTCTCCATGTTCTTGCCGATGGTCTTCAGCTCACGGCTCTGCTGCAACAGCTCACGGGAAATATTCAGGGACAAATCCGGAGAATCCACCAAGCCCTTGACAAAGCCCAAATAATCCGGCAACAAATCCTTGCATTTGTCCATGATGAACACATGACGGGAATACAGCTGAATACCCGGTTCATAATCCGTATGATAAAGGTTAAATGGTGCCTTGGCCGGAATGTACAGCAGAGAAGTGTACTCTACAGTTCCTTCGGCCTTATTGTGGAACACCTCCATTGGCTCCTCCCACTCGTGGAACTGCGCCTTCAGGAACTTACTGTATTCCTCCTTGGTTATTTCTGACTTATTCTTGGTCCAAAGCGGTTTCATGGAATTCAAGGTGCGAAGTTCAGTCTTCTTGATGGTTTCTGCCCCTTCAATAACCTTGCCTTCCTCGTCCCGCGGAGTCTCCTCCACCTCAAAATTCATCTTGATTGGGTAACGAACATAATCAGAGTACTTCTTTACCAAGCTCTGGATAGTCCAGTTTTCAGTGAAATTATCCTCAGCCTTGTCACCGTAGAACTCCTTGCCCAGGGTAATGGTTATGGTCGTACCCCGTGATTCCTTATCACATTCCTCCAGCGTATAGGACCCATCACCGGCGGACTCCCACCGGAAAGCGGCCTTTTCGCCGGCCTTGCGGCTCACAACAGTAACCTTTTCAGCCACCATAAAAGCAGAATAAAAACCTACACCAAACTGACCAATAAGATTGTCACTAAGCTCAGAATTTTCTTCCTTTTCCTTCTTGAGCTGCTCCAGGAAGGCCTTGGTACCGGATTTGGCAATGGTACCCAAATTTTCCACAATGTCTTCCTTGTTCATACCAATACCATTATCAGAAATGGTCAGGGTATGGCTGTCCTTGTCCGGAACCAGGAAAATTTCGTAATCCTCATTGCCCTCCAGAATACTTTTATCAGTCAAGGAGGCAAAATGTAGCTTATCAATCGCGTCAGAGGCGTTGGAAATCAATTCCCGCAGGAAAATTTCCTTATTGGTATAAATGCTGTGAATCATCAAATTCAGCAGCTGTTTCGTTTCGGCTTGAAATTCATGGGTTTCTTTGGCCATTTTTAAGACTCCTTTATGTAAATATAATTATTCATAATTTTTAGCACTCGCATCATATGAGTGCTAACTCACAATTGATATAATACATCAAAAAGTCAAAAAAAGCAAATATTATCTCCCAAAGGTGAATTCATTGCATAGTGCCGTTCTATGTGATAAACTTAGCCTTGCTGAAAACTATATTCCTGTTACTGGAGGGATTATATTATGAATAATTGGATTTGTTCCTGTGGACACGAAAACTCGGGAAGATTTTGCGGAAAATGTGGTAAGCCACGACCTCAGATGGCGGCTATGCCAAATCAGCCTCTGCAGTCTCCCCCTTTGGCAAAGCCACCCTACCCGCAGCCACAATACGCCCCTCAGGCGTCATCCGGCAACAATAACGCCATACTGATTGCTGTTATTATCGGCCTGGTAATAGTAGTAGCAGGCATTATTTTCTATTTCTTCTACAACTTCGATTCTGGCCAAAAAGCAGCTGCTCCTGCTGGTTCATCCCCAACCCAGACCGTGGGAAGCAGTACAGCAACCACCGCTATAACACCAATTGCCATGAGTGATATTTCGTCGGTAACGGCCTCATCTGAGGACAACGAAAACGGTTATGTACATTCAGGCAGCCTGACAATAGATGGCAACACATCCACCTGCTGGTCCGAGAGTGTGCCAAACAATGTAGGTCTGGGCTCTTACCTTATTTACAATTTTAATGGAACCAAAAAGGTATCTGGCATGCAAATTTGGACCGGACACCAAAAAAGCACCGATCTATTCTATAAAAATGCCCGTCCATCGGAAATTCAGCTTCATGGTTCTGATGGAAGCATCGAAAATGTCCATCTTAACGATAACATGGGCATGCAGTCCGTAAACTTCAGCAAACCAATGGAGGTAAGCAATATAAAGCTCATTGTTACGAATGTATACTATGGCAACAAATATACTGATACCTGTATTGCCGAGGTTAATTTTTTCTGATTCTAAAGCTACGCAAGGTGAACAATAAATGATAAACAAGAAAATACTCGCTGTCACTGTGGCTGTCATACTAATGTGTGCAGGTAGATTATTCTGCTTTGGCAATACCATATCCGACACGCATGCGCAACAGACTGAAGCCAGCGAGGTGCTGCAAACTGAAGCGGTCGCCCTACCACAGGAAACCATACCAGAGGCTGAACAATTAGACATTGGTAACGGCAATGTCTATCTGGCTCAATACCAATACGATGATTCTGTCCATCAGCTTGTTCTGGTCCGTCAATCAGAGTCGGACATTTCCGGGGCCACACTGTATTTATTGGAAAAAAACAAATATAACCAGTGGCATATGATAATGGAATGTCCCGCCTATATCGGGGAAAATGGTTTGGATAAAACCAGAGAAGGCGACAGAAAAACCCCTCGGGGGGATTTTTCCCTCAGCCACGCTATGGGCATAAAGCCTGACCCGGGTTCTATCATGACATATACGGTTATTACTGATTCCATGTATGCATGTGGCGATCCGGAATATTACAATCAGATTATTGATACCGCATATGTAGCTCACGAATGTGGCAGCAACAGCGAGCATCTGATAGATTATATTCCCCAGTACAACTATACCTTATATGTGGATTACAACCCGCAAAATGAGTATGGTAAGGGATCAGCAATCATGCTGCACTGCTTCGGCAGTTACCCTTATACCATGGGATGTATTGCCATCGCCGAAGAGAATATGATAAAGGTGCTGCAGACCGTGTCCAAAGGTTCCAGAATTTGTATCTATTAACCCAAGCAAAAAGACATATACCAGTTTGACTGGTATATGTCTTTTAATTTCCTTGCCTTTATTTCTTATTCTTCTTTGGCAATTTAGATGCATCCAGGAATTCCTGATATTTGGAAGTAGGCCACTGCTGGAATGTAGTCAGAGCTACATTATAAATCGCAATTCCTTCCTGGCTGAGGGCTGGATTATCCAGCAGGGAAATCTCGAAATGACCGCCATAAGCACCCTTCAGATAGGTCTTAATCATCTGATTGCTGGCCACAACCACATCATCAAACTGGCCGTCACCATTGGTATCTACATCCAGCTCCTTAGGTGTAATTGCATACATACCATACCGGTTATCCCCCAAATCTACCACACTGGCGTCAGCAAAATTGAACTTATCCCGAAATCTTTCCACAGTTGCCTTCTTTTCTTCTTCCGGCAAAGTGCCTAAATTATCCGGCACATCCGCCTCATCATAAGCGTTAATCAAAATAATCCAGGCCTTGTAAATTTCCCGGTCCTTGCCGGAAAATACCAACACATCCCCCTTGGCAGTTTCATCAAAGAAGCTGGCTGGAATAATCTCTGGCTTGCCCGGACACCTAATGCTGTATCCATATCGCTCGCTAGTATACTTATACCCCAGCTGAACCTGAATTTCCTTATCTTCAGGAGCTTGATTTTCAGCATTAGCTGGAGCTGCCTGGGCTGGTTGAGCCTCAGTGGTCTGTGCTGGAGCTGTCTGAGCTGGTTGAGCCTCAGTGGTCTGTACCGGAGCTGTCTGAGCTGGTTGAGCCTCAGTGGTCTGTACCGGAGCCGTTGCCGGTGCCGATGCAACCTCTTCAGCTGAAACAGTTGCAATTGCTGGCAGTAACAGTGCAGCGCCTAACGCCATTGTTACAAAACCTTTGGAAAAATTATTCTTAATATTCATAAATAGTCCTCCACCAAACATTTTTATTCCCTCTATGTAAGCCATTCTAGTAGCTTTTTTTGAAAAAACGCTGAAATACAGATTAAATGAGTATTAAAATAACCCATTCCTAATTCTTAATTCCTAATTCCTAATTCTTAATTATCCTAAGTATTCCAGTAGCATATTTAAGGCTGTATCAACAGCTTGATGCTTTATTTGTGTTCTGGTTCCGGCAAATACATTCCGCTTTACCACAGTCCCTCTGGCACCAGCAACCGAAATATACACCAACCCAACTGGTTTTTCAGCACTTCCGCCGCCGGGACCGGCAATACCGGTGATACCAACACCTAAATCAGCCCCAATCCGTGACCGCACTCCCTCGGACATTTCCCGGGCAGTTTCTTTACTGACTGCCCCATAACTGGCCAAGGTTTCCTCTTTTACCCCCAGATGAGACATCTTCACTTCATTGGAATAGGATACAACAGCCCCCTTAATATACGCTGAACTCCCCGCTACATCCGTGAGACGGCTGGTTAACAGTCCTCCGGTACAGGACTCAGCACAGGCCAGAGTTAAAGAACGGTTTTTCAGCACCGTCCCCACCTTTTCTTCTAGCAATTCATTATTCATAGTCAATCCTCGGCCAACTCTCCTACCAGGTCTTCGGTAAAGCCCTGTAAAATACGGACCTTCACCACATCACCCACCTGACTTTCGGTGTCACCTTCAATGTAAACCAGATCATCCACATCGTCGGCCTGGCGGTAGGAACGGCCAAATGGCATTCCATCTTCGGTGTGGCCTTCCACGATGACCTCCAGCACCTGCCCCTCCAGAGACTCATTTATCTCCTGGGAGATAAGACTTTGAACCGACTTCAGCTCATGATATCGATCCTGCATTACCGCTTCATCCACCTGATGGTCCATATCAGCAGCCGGCGTATCTTCTTCCTTGGAATAGGTGAAAATCCCCACATGATCAAAGCGCTGCTTCGTAATAAAATCCTTCAGCTCCGCAAATTGCTCCGGTGTTTCCCCCGGGAACCCCACAATAAAGGTGGAACGGATTACCACCCCTGGTACCCGCTGGCGCAGCTTGTTCAGCAACGCCTCAATTTCCTCCTTGGTATCCGGCCGGCGCATGCTCCTAAGCACCTGGTTGTTGGCATGCTGCAGGGGAATATCCACATATTTGACCAATTTATCCTCGCTGGCCAAAACATCTATCAGCTCATCACTGAAAAACCGCGGATAGCTATACAAGGTTCTGATCCACTTAATATCCTCAATCCGGCACAATTCCTTCAGCAGCTGAGCCAGTCGTGGCTTACCGTAGATATCGTGACCATAATTAGTAGTATCTTGGGCGATAAGGACAATTTCCTTTACCCCCTTGGCCGCCAATGCCTTTACTTCCGCCACGATATCCTCAATTTTCCGGCTGCGGAATTTCCCCCGAATGAGTGGAATAGCACAAAAGGCACACCGGTTGTTGCAGCCCTCGGCAATCTTCACATAAGCCGTATGCTGGGGCGTGGTCGGTATCCGAGGAACTGAAGCATCGTAAATCTTCTCATCCCCCTTTATGACCAGCCGATTGCCCTTTAAGGTTTCATCGATTACTTCAGTAATTCGGTCCCAGGCCTCGGTGCCAATGATTCCATCCGCCTCAGGCAGCTCATCCAGCAGTTCCTGTCCATATCGCTGGCCCAGACAACCGGCAATAATCAGGGTCTTGCAATGGCCTTTGGTGGGGTCCTTATATTCAGCCATATTTAAAATAGTATTTATAGATTCTTCCTTGGCAGATTGAATAAACGCACAGGTATTTACAATCAAAATATCGGCCTCGGCCGGGTCATTTACCAGCTCAATGCTGCGCTCCTTAATGAGTCCCAGCATGACCTCCGTATCTACCAAATTTTTTGAACAGCCAAGACTAACAAATCCAGCCTTCATCATTACCTCCATCAATTAAACCTGACTTCCTTCAGCCAACGGTCCAGCAACTGTCGGCGCTGGTCCGCCGAATAGTCCGCCAGTTGGGTATACAGCACCACATTCTTGCCCGCAAACTGGCGGGAAGACGCCAATGCTGAATTGGCCGGCATAAAGAAAAAGCCTTTGGCCTGCATGGCCAACTGTGGTTCATCAGTCAACAGCCAATTCACAAATTCCTTGGCATTTTCAGTATTGGGACCATTTATCAGCAGGCCGGCCCCCGTAAGAGTATACGCCGTACCTTCCTCGGGATAAATAACCTTCAAAGGATAGCCTTCCCCGACATAGCGAAGCACCTCACTCTGCACAGCAATGGCTATATCCGCTTCCCCCATACCGGTCATCCGGGGTGGACTGGAAAGATACTTGGCGTACTGTACCACTTTTGGATGCAAGCTCTTCATGTACTCCAATGCCCGTTCCTCCCCATATTGGGCTACCATAAACATATATATATTGGCGGCATTATCCGCGGCCATAAAGTCCGTAATTCCCAGCCGATAATCCTTCATGCCTTCCAAAGCCTCCCAGGAGGCAGGAATGTGGTTTTGCTGGGCCATATAGTCCTTGTTGATACAGAACACTACCGGGTCATACCACAGCCCGGTCCAAAATCCCTTGGCATCCTTGAAATGGTCCACTACAGCATCCTCAGACTCGGATATATATGGCTGCAACCAGCCACTGCCCGCTGCCCGTCTCAACAGACGACTGTCCGTGATAATCAAATCGGCCTTACCGGTATCCTTTATCCGCTGCAGCAATTCGCTTTCCGTCATCGGTACAAAGGTAACCCGGATTTGGTGGTTCTTTATATAGGCCTCAGCCAACGGACTTACATGCTCTGCCGGCAAAGTTGTATATACTATTACACTGCCCCTTATGCGGCTGTCATCAAAATTACCTTCCCCACCGGTAAAATACAAGGCACAGAATATTGATACAGCAATCATCATAAAGGAAGTAAACAAAAGCATTGAATATCGTTTCATTTGCTATACACCATCAAATCACTATATTATTAAGAAAATCCTGCAGGAAAACACCTTCCTGCAGGACTAGCAGTTCATATATATTATTTGTTCTGGCGCATCCATACAGGAATATCAATTCCATTGGCCTTATAGAAATCCTGCTTTGGCATTCCCAAATCAGCATTACCCTGAGCACTCTTACCAAAGACCGGAACCCGCATACCGCCTGTCTGTGATGGCTGTCCATCCAATCTTGGCATCGCCATAGCCCGGTTGTTGGCCTGCTCAGACTCAAAATTGGTAGCAACTACAGTAACCCGAACAGTATCGCCCATGGTATCATCCACTGAAACACCCCAGATAATGTTGGCATCCGGATGAGCCTCTTCCGTAATACTCTGACTGGCTTCATTCAGTTCCATCATATTGAGGTGGGAAGACTCACCAATGAAGTTAATGATTACGCCTCTGGCACCACTCACGGAAACCTCCAACAGCGGAGAGTTCACTGCCTCTCTAAGAGCTGTCATAGGAGCGTTATCACCGGAAGACTCACCAATACCCATCAAGGCTGGTCCGGCATTCTGCATTACTGCCTGTACATCGGCAAAGTCAAGGTTAACATAACCAGTATCATTAATCAGGTCAGAAATACTTTGAACACCCTGACGGAGAATATCATCTACTGACTTAAAGGCATCAATGAAGGATGTATTCTTTTCAATTATAGATAAAACCTTTTCGTTAGGGATGGTAATAATCGTATCCACCCGCTGGCGCAACTCAGCAATACCAGCCTCAGCCCGTTTCATCCGCATACGACCTTCATAGGCAAACGGTCTGGTTACAACCCCCACGGTCAAAGCGTTAATCTCCTTGGCACATTCAGCTACTACTGGCGCAGCACCGGTTCCGGTACCACCACCCATACCAGCTGCAATGAATACCATATCGGCTCCTGCCAATGCAGCCTTGATTTCATCCTTGTTTTCTTCAGCTGCCTTTTTACCGATATCCGGACGGGCACCAGCTCCCAATCCACGGGTAGCCCGCTCACCAATCTGAATACGGGTAGAAGCCTTTGACTCAGACAATGCCTGGGCATCAGTATTGATTGCAATGAAATCAACGCCTTTTACACCGGCATTAACCATGCAATTGATGGCGTTATTTCCGCCACCACCGACGCCAACTACTTTAATAACAGCCTTGCTGTTAAAATCAAAATCATCAAACTCTATTGGCACCAAAAAAACCTCCACACAGTTATTTTATTTCACTAAATTTTCATTCTAATCACACATAAAACATTATAGCATCTATCTTATATAAAATCTATAGGAAATAAAACTTAACTTGTCCGCATTACGATCTTTTTTGCAGCAAATGCTGGCGAATAATGCCAAGATTGTTGAAAATTCGCAAACCAAAGGCCAAAAGGGCCACATAATACAAATCTATGCCCAGCCGGTCCCCCACATAAACCAGAAATGCCGCCAAAAGCGCATTGGTAAAAAATCCGGTAATGAACACCTTATCATCAAAATTCCCATTGCAGGTGGCCTTTAATCCGCCAAATACCGAGTCCAGACAGGCCATCAAAGCCACGGAAAACAGACTGGAATACCCCGCCGGGATACCCCATGGCACTACAAAGCCCACCAACAGTCCCAAAACCAGACCAATAACTGCATATATCATTTTGATGCCTCCTTCGTGGAAGGGGTGGCCAATTTGTACTTGCTGCTGGCCTTATAAGCCGGTATCCAGACATTGTCCGATGGCTGAATATCCAGCTTTATGCCCCACACCTTCAGGGAGTCGGCTACGCCGCCCCGCATATTGATGGCATTGATAAGGTTATCCTTGTCCCCGATAGCCCTTATCTCAAAAGGTGGTGCCGACCGGACATTATTAACGGAAATAGTTGGCCCGGCACAGCGGATTTCCGAATTGGCCGTCAAACGCTGGTCATTTATGGAAATAGCTTCTGCCCCGGCCGCCCGCAGCTCATTTACCACCTTTAAAATATCCTCATCGTGGACGAGATAAAGATTTGGATCGTTATCCTTTTTGGCAATCTTGCCACTATCATCAATGGTGAGAATGATGCCCGGTCCTTCCAAAGCAGTCATTCCCGCAAACATCATAACATCATCAGCTATTTTTTCGTTCTTTTCGGAGCCTGACATACCCTTCAGGTCACGCAGTTCCGCTTCCAGCTCCTTGTTTTCTGCCTCCATTTGATGCAGTCTGGCGGAAAGCTCCTCCACCCGCTGGAATGGCAGAGAAGCCCTGATATCCTGAGTGCTTCTGAACTGCACGGACAGCATCAAGCCAAGAACCATGCAGACACAAGCAATCGACAATCGCCCTTTTTCAATATGCATTTTCTTCCCCCTGCTAGTTGGTATGCTACCCTTTTAATTTAATGGAATAGGAGCCATCAAAGCGGGCATCCACATAATCAATTGGATGCTTGGCCTGTTTAATCTCCCGATTGAGGCTTTCGGTGATCTCCAGCTTTTTCTCCAATGAGGATATCTCACCCATTTTCAGCTGTACACCGCCCCGCATATAAACTATTACATTCTCCGGGTCAGTTATATTTATTTCCGACAGGTTGGCTGTGGTTTCCCAATCCAGCTTGTCCAAATAATTCAGCACTGTGTTTATGTGGTCATTGTCCACGCTGTCCCCCACAAACAAATCCTTTACCTCCACCCCGGAGATAATCGGCACCGGAATATTGCTTAAAGTACGATGGGCCGCCAACACAATGCCACCCCGCCCGGCTTCCAGATAGCCGTAATCACATTGCAATATGGCTAGTGGCGGACGCTCCACCACCTGGATTTCAATAGTATCAGGGAAAACCCGTTTTACTATGGCCCGTTCCACCCGGATATCCTTGGCCATAGTCTGCATGATATCATCTATCTTCAGCTGGAACAGATTCTCCCCCATGGTCACTCCGGCCAGACGGCAAACCTCCTCTTCCGGCAGATAGTAATTTCCATGAATCTTTATGTGCTTCAGAACAAACACCGGCGATAACGCAAATATGATAATTATAAGGAAAACCGACACCACACCCAGCAGTCCCACCAAAGCCCGCTTGGATATTATCTTTCTTCTTGGTGCTTCCATATATTCACCACCTAATTATCAATCCTCAAACCCGGCCAAATACAAAATCTTCTGGCAGAGCTCCGGGAACTCCATCCCGGCTGCCCGGGCCGCATCCGGCACCAAAGAGGTCTCTGTCATACCTGGTACAGTATTGACTTCAATAGCATATGGCTTGTTATTTCTGGCACTGAGCATAAAATCCACCCGGGCCACGCCACTGCAGCCACAAACCGCAAAGGCCTTCTTGGCGATGGACTGCACCTGTTCCGTCAGCTCCGGACTCAACGGAGCTGGGATAATGTGCTGGGAGCCCCCCACCTTGTACTTGTTTTCATAGTCATACCAGCCTTGAGCGGTGGTGATTTCAATAATCGGCAAGGCTTCCTGCTTCTCTTCATTGCCGTAAACCGCCACAGTGAGCTCCCGGCCCTTGATATATTTTTCCACCAAAACCTCGTTATCATACTTGAAGGCTTCCTGCAAAGCATCCTCCAGCTCATATGGAGCCGTTACGATAACAACACCGATACTTGACCCCTGGGAAGAGGCCTTTACCACTACCGGAATGGAGAACTCCTCCATAATTTCCTTGGCCAAATCCCGGTTCTTGTATTCAAAGGAATAATAGGTACGGGCTTTTGGGGTTGGGATACCGGCCGATGAAAAGAAATGCTTGGTTGCCACCTTGTCCATGGTAACAGCTGCCGCCCGCAAGCCAGAGCTTGTATAAGGAATACCCAGCATATCCAGAGCTCCCTGAATAGTCCCGTCTTCCCCAAACTGCCCATGCAGGGCGTTAAATACGAAATCAGCCTTCATCTCCCGGATCTGGTCAACAAATTTTTCCGGCTCCAGCTCTAAACCTTCGGCATTATAATTCTTGGATTTCAAAGCTGCCAATATGGCATTGCCGCTCCGGCGGGATACCTCAGCCTCACTGGACGGACCGCCCATAACCACAACTATTTTCTTACTCATTCTCTATCTCCTAAATGTTTATTTCAACAATTCTACCAGTTCTTCGCCACATTTTACAATATCGCCGGCTCCCATGGTCATAATCAGGTCCCCTGGCTGGGCAATGGACTTCAGATATTGGGCAATTTCCTTTTTATCCTTGATATATACTGTATTCTGACCGGTCTGACGGGCCACCTCCTGCACCAGAAGCTCACCATCAACCCCTGGAATTGGATCCTCCCCAGCCGAATACACATCCGTCAACACCAGCAAATCCGTGCCGGCAAAGCAGCTACCGTACTCCTTCTGCAATAGCTGGGTCCGACTGTACCGATGCGGCTGAAAAGCACACACAAGGCGCTTTGGCTGGGTCTGACGGGCGGCTTTGATAGTAGTGGCAATTTCCGTAGGATGATGGGCATAATCGTCCACCACCCAAATATCATTTACCTTGCCCTTGGTCTGGAACCGCCGTTTGGCCCCATTAAACACCGTAAGGCCCTCAGCCATCTGGTCTACACTAAGCCCCAGAGTAATACCGGTCACCACACAGGCCATAGCATTCAACACATTATGCATACCAGGCACATTGAGCCGAACCTGTCCCAGCTTCTCCCCCTTATGAACAACCTCAAAGGTGGTTTCGCTGGCTGTTGTTTGGACATTGGCCGCCATATAATCCGCCGGCTGGTTCATACCATAGGTAACAACCTTGCACTGCACCTCAGGCAGAATATCCCGGATGTGGTCGTTGTCCGAGCAAACCACCGCCCAGCCATCGTCCCGCACCTGGTTTAAAAACTGGCGAAACGCCTTGATAATATTCTCCATAGTTCCATAATGGTCCATATGGTCATTTTCAATATTGGTCACAATCCCAATATAAGGATGATATTTCAGGAAGGTTCCATCGCTTTCATCGGCCTCGGACACCAGATAATCACTCGTGCCCAGCTTGGCATTGCTGCCCAGATAATCCACCTCGCCACCGATGATAATACTAGGAGATACCCCCTCGTAATCCAAGGAAACCCCTATCATCGAGGTAGTGGTAGTTTTACCATGCGCTCCGGCCACGGCAATACCCTTGCAATTATTTATCAAAAAGGCATTGACATCAGACCGGTGGAGTCGCTTTAATCCCAGACGGTTGGCCTCAACCACTTCTGGATTTTCCTCCCGGATGGCACTGGACACCACAATAGCCTCAGCGCCCACCACATTTTCCGCCTTATGACCAATAAAGATTTTAGCCCCCAAATCACGCAAAATCCCCGTCATAGTGGATTCCTTCATATCAGAGCCGGAAACCTCATAGCCCTTTTCCACCAAGATCTTGGCCAGAGCACTCATTCCGGCGCCGCCTATTCCAATAAAATGAACCTTCTTAATGCCTGTAAGCATTATAATACATCCCTTCAATTTTATATTAGTTCTTTTTTGCTAATTGAATTATGATTTCGCCAATGGTATCAGCCGCTTCCGGCCGACCAATGCTTTGGCTGGCCTCGGCCATTTCCTTTAACAATTTGTCATTGCCCAAAAGCTGTTCAATAACCGAAATCAGTATATCAGAATTCAAGTCCTGATTCAAAATCACCCGGGCAGCCCCAGCCTTTTCAATGGCTCTGGCATTAAACTCCTGATGATTTTCCGCTGCATAAGGATATGGTACCAGCACCGCCGGTATTCCCTTGGCAGTCAGCTCCGCCAAGCCGGTAGCCCCAGCCCTGAACACGGCCAAGTCAGCAATCGCCATGGCCTGCGGCATATCATACAAATAGGGCACAACCTTCAGATTGTCATACTGCTGCAAGTTCACCCCAGCCTCCGCAATCCGATTCATTATATCCCCGTTCTCGGCCTTGCCGGTGGCGTGTAAAATCTGCACCGTTTTGCTGCCGGCAAAGTGCTTTAACACACCTACCATCGCCCGGTTGATGCTGCGGGCCCCCCGGCTGCCGCCGGAAACCAGTACCGTCTTTTTCGCCGGATCAAGATCAAAGGCTTCATACCCTGGCATTTTCTCAGTATTCACCACTTCATCCCGGATAGGATTGCCGGTAAATATCACCTTATCCTGTGGGAAAAACTTATTGGCCTCAATGGCCCCGGTGGCAATCCGGCTGACAAAATGGGATAAAATCTTGTTGGTTATCCCCGGCACCACATTCTGCTCCTGAATAAGGGTAGGTATCCCCATCAGGCTGGCCGCCATAAGAATTGGCCCACACACATAACCGCCGGTACCGATTACCACATCCGGCTTGTAAGACCGCACAATCCCCGCCGCCTTGAAAACGCCCCCGATAGCCTTAAAAAAGCGAACAATATTAACAGGGCTCAAACTCCGTTTAAAGCCCTGCAAATCAACTGTCTTAAATGGCAGGCCTTCCTTGGGCACAATATCCGCCTCCAGGCCGGTACTGGTTCCCACATAAAGGACCTCCAAATCATTTATTTGTTTCTTCAACGCCCGTATGATGGTAATGGCTGGATAAATATGCCCGCCAGTACCACCACCAGATACAATTATCTTCATTTAAGCAAATCCTTTACCAATCGTTTGAAGTCACGGCCCCGTTCCTCAAAGCCGGTGTACATATCAAAAGATGCACAGGCCGGGGACAGAAGCACGGTCTGTGGTATGCCGGAAACCTGGTGGGCAATCTCTACCGCCTTGTCCATGGAATAGCCTGCCTCGTGAATATGCTCCGGCGCATATCCAAGAGAAAGTGCCGCTTCCTTGAAGCGTTCCGCGGCATCCCCCACTAAAATCAGCTCATCAACCTTTTCCTTGACCAAAGTCATAAATTCGGTCAAATCAGTGTGCTTGTCGTCACCACCGGCAATCAGGATAAGATGTCCGTCAAAGCTCTCCAGTGCCTTGATGGAAGAATCAGTATTGGTGGCCTTGGAATCATTGTAATAAGGCACACCATTTACAGTAGCTACCGGCTCAATCCGATGTTCCACCGGTTCAAAAGCCTTCAAGGTTTCCCCGATTTTCGGGATACGCACACCACCCAGGAAAGCTGCTGCGGCGGCCGCCAGCGCATTTTCAATATTGTGGCCACCCTTTATCTTTAATTCATCCGCTTTGCACAGCTTGCAGGTCTGTCCCTGCCATACGATAGTCAGCCAGCCATCACAGAGGAACGCTCCCTCTGCCAAAGCTTCCTTCCGGCTGAAGAAAAATACCTGTCCCTTGGCCCGATTAGCCATATCTCTGGTCTTTGGATCATCATAATTCAGTACCAAAAAATCGTCCTTGGTCTGGTTGGCAAACATTTTCTCCTTCATCTGCTGATAAACTTCCAGGCTGCCATGACGTACCACATGGTCCGGGGTAACATTCAATTCCACTGCTACATGAGGGTTAAAGTCCTTGGACGCTTCCATCTGATAGCTGGAAATCTCAGCTACAACACAGCTGTTTTCCCCAGCCTTTAACGCCTCCTCGCACAGTGGCACACCGATATTGCCCCCCACACCGGCATTTGGATACCGGGTGCGCATCAGCTGGCCCAGCAAGGTTACGGTAGTGGTCTTGCCATTGGTACCGGTTACTGCCAAAATTGGTGACTTGGCCAGCTTGTAGGCCACCTCCACCTCAGATGTAACCTCAATATTCCGCTTGTAGGCTTCCTGAACCAAAGGAATCCGAACTGGCACCGCCGGGGAAAGAATAACCATATCCACCCCATCCAGCAAGGTATTTTCCTGCTTGCCAAACACCAGCTTTACGCCGGCATCTCGCAACTCCTGCAAATCGTACTTAATGTCGGCTTCCGCCTTGGAATCACTGAGAGTAACCTCGGCGCCCATCTGCTTGGCAATCTTGGCCACAGCATTTCCGCTAATGCCAACACCCACTACCAATACCTTTTTATCCTGAAAATCCATCTTCTACATCTCCCTATCATAAATTAGGAATTCCTAATCCCCATTCCTAATTCCTAATTCCTAATTCATCATTCCTAATTCATAATTAGCACTAAATTCCTAATTCCCAAACATATACACCATCAGGCCCAAAATTCCCATTACCAGGCCCACGGTCCAGAACACCCAGACAACCTTAAGCTCCGACCAGCCCTTCAGCTCAAAATGATGATGAATCGGGCTCATCAAAAATACCCGTTTGCCGGTACTCTTGAAGGATGCCACCTGAATGATTACCGACAAGGTTTCACATACAAAAATAAAACCAATCAAGGCCAGCAAAAGCTCCGTATGGGTCAATATACCAGCCGCCGCCATAACGCCGCCCAAAGCCAGGGAACCGGTATCACCCATAAATATTTTGGCCGGATGATAGTTGAATTTCAAAAAGCCCAGACAGGCCCCCACCGTCGCCGCCAGCATAACAGCCAGCTCACCTTTGCCCATGGCTGCGCAGACCAGCATGTAGAAAAAGGAAGCCACTGCCACCGTACCGGAAGCCAGTCCATCCAAGCCATCGGTCAGATTTACCGCATTGGTAATCCCCACCATAACAAACATCATGAAGGCATAAAAGAAAAAGCCAAAATCAATATTTCCCACAAATGGAACCCACAAATCCGTCGGCAGTCCGCCAAACACCGCCACCAATCCGGCGATTATAATCTGTCCCAGCAGCTTCTGCCTAGGCTTCAGCCCTTCATTATGCTTTCTGACTACCTTGATATAATCATCCAGAAAGCCCAACAGAAAATGGCCCAATATCACAAACAGCGCCAGCATAACTTCCTTGGTCCAAGGAGAAAACACCAGAGTGGCCACCGTCAGCCCCAAAATAATCATCATGCCCCCCATGGTTGGGGTACCGCTTTTGACCTGATGACTCTGTGGGCCCTCCTCCCGGATACTCTGTCCAAACTTCAGCGCGTGCAATTTGGGAATAAACCACGGGCCAGCCCCCAATACCAATATAAAGGCCAGGGCCAACGCATAAGCCGCATTCATTGGCAGCACAAAATTCGTCCCAGCTATTGTAAATTCCAACAACATTTAGTAAAAGCCTCCAAATTTACCCTGTGCTAACGGGTGCTAAGGCTCCCACCCTTTAAGTGGGAGTAAAGCACCCATAAATCCCAGGATTTATTCGACTACATTCAGTTGGATTTTAAAGAACCAACTGAGTAAGTCTCATTTTACATTAATTCTATAATCTTTTCCATCTGCATGCCCCGGGATCCCTTAAAGAGCACGGTATCCTCCGGCTGCAGCATTTCATGCAGCTTATCGGCGGCCGCCTGATGGCTCTCCACATGGAAAACATTTTCCATCCCGGCCATTTTGGCCCCATTGGCAATTTCCTGCCCCATTTTTCCATAAGCAATCAGGGCAACAGCACCACTGTTGGCTACCTGCCGTCCCACCTTTTGATGGGCCGCCACCGAGACCTCACCCAGTTCCAGCATATCCCCCAGCACGGCAATCCGCCGCCCCTTGGCAATTTCCTGCAAAGTGTTGATAGCGGCCTCCATGGACATAGGACTGGCATTGTAGGCATCATTGATAATGTTATATTCGCCCATCCGCTTTGTTTCAAACCGCATGCTGGACATCTGTAAATTAGTCAAACCGTACTGAATAGCCTTAGCATCCAGGCCCAAATGCCAACCAGCCGCAATTGCCGCCAGTGCATTGGACACATTATGCCGGCCCACCATTGGCAAAGTAAACTCCGCTACTTCGCCCTTTTGCCCCAAACGGCATTTAAAGATAGTTTCCGTAGCCGTTCCTGTTACATCAGAGGCCTTAATATCAGCCTCTCTATCTATACCAAAGGTTATGACCTTGACACCGCTATGACACTTGTCCTTCATAGCCGCCGTATATTCATTATCATTGTTTAAAATCACCGTACCACCGGCTGGAATAGCCTCCACCAGCTCGGCCTTGGCCTTGGCGATATTTTCCATAGACCCTAACAGCTCCATATGGGTTTCCCCCACATTGGTAACAATACCAATGCTTGGTGCTGCCACAGGAGCCAATGCTGCAATCTGGCCCAGCCCGCGCATGCCGATTTCCACTACAGCGGCCCGATGAGTCTCATCCATATTCAGCAAAGTCAGCGGCAAACCAATCTCGTTATTGAAATTCCCCTGAGTCTTTAACACCGGCAGCTTGGCTGACAGTACTGAGGCGGTTAAATCCTTGGTGGTAGTCTTGCCGTTGGAGCCGGTAATAACAATCACAGGAATATCAAACTTCATCCGCCAAAAATGAGCCAGCTTCTGCAGCGCCGTCTGGGTATCAAAATCCGCCTTTATAATCGTCCCACCCAGCTTATCACCATTCGCCTGATATTCATTGCTGACCAGCACCCCAGCGGCTCCCTGCTTAAAGGCCTCCTCCACGAAGGTCTCTCCGTTGAACCGCTCCCCCTTCAGGGCCACAAACAACGCCCCTGAGGTAATTTTTCTGGTATCGGTAATCACATCAGCAAATTCCTGCTGTCCATGTTCCAAAACAGTAATATGGCCCAAAGCCTGCTCTATATCGGCTAAAGAAAATTTTGGCATAATCATTCTCCCAATTTTGCTTTTATAGCTTCCATTGCCACTTCTTTATCGTCAAAGTGAATGGTTTTATCCTTTAATATCTGGTAATCCTCATGCCCCTTGCCGGCAATCACCACAATATCCCCGGCCTCGGCCAGACGAACCGCCCGGAAAATCGCTTCCTTCCGGTCTATAATCGACTCATGCTGCTTATCACCGCAGGCTTCCTCAACTCCTTCAACCACTTGGCTGAGAATAAAGGCCGGATCCTCGGTGCGAGGATTATCTGAGGTAGCAATAACAATATCCGACAGCTCGGCCGCAATCCGGCCCATAATCGGCCGCTTGGTCCGGTCCCGATCGCCGCCGCAGCCAAACACCGTAATAATCTTTTTATCGCAAATCTTCCGGGCCGTATTGATGATATTTTCCAGGCCATCCGGCGTATGAGCATAATCCACGATTACGGCAAAATCCTGTCCGCCCCGTACCAGCTCAAACCGTCCCGGCACACCGGTAAAATCCTCCAGTGCCGCCTTGATAATCGGCAATGGCACGCCTTCGGCCATAGCAGCTCCTACTGCTGCCATTACATTATATACATTGAAAATACCGGTAATCTTTAAATCCAATGGCAATACGCCAAATTTATGCTTAATATCAAACTTGGCCCCACTGGACAGCACCTGAATATTTTCCGCCTTCAAAAAGGCCGCATTATCAATGCCGTAGGTAATATGGCGACAATCCGCATGGCTGAGCATAAAGGCTCCGGCTTCATCGTCCACATTCACCACCGCTGTCTTGCCATTTTTCACATTGGTCTTGGCGCCCACCATATCAAACAGCTTGGCTTTGGCCAGCTTGTAATTTTCCAGCGTCTTGTGATAATCCAGATGATCCTGGGTCAGGTTGGTAAATACCACCGTATCAAATTCCACCCCGGCCACCCGGTTCTGGTCCAAGGCATGGGAGGAAACCTCCATCACCACATAGTCCATGTTCTTTTCCAGCATCATGGCCATGGTATGCTGCAGCTCCACCACATCCGGGGTGGTATTGTGAATAGGCAGCACCTCGTCCTCAATCATTATCTGAATAGTACCGATAAGCCCCACCCGAAAGCCCATTTTCCGGAGCATAGCCCGAATCATATAGCTGATGGAGGTCTTACCGTTGGTCCCGGTAATGCCGATTACCCGCATTTTCTGAGCCGGATAATCATGGAAAAATGGCACAATCACCTTCAATGCCTCGGAAAGATTTGGCACCAGAAGCACATCCATCCCCGCCGGCATAAAGGCATTCTCATTATCGGTGATAATGGCCACTGCGCCCTTTTCCTTGGCCTGAGGAATAAAATCATGTCCATCAACATGGGCACCCACCATACAGGCAAACAGGGTACCTTCGGTAACCTTCCTCGAATCATGCTCTATATCCTTAATTTCCGTATCGCTGTTCCCAATAATCTCAGCGCCCTCAATCAGCGCCGCCAGTGTGCCTAATATCTTTCCCATAGGACCCTCCTACAAAATCTCATAACTTAACCAATACATTATAACGCAGATTTTCCTATATTTATATAGGAAAATATTCTTTTTAGCGTTTCGTCGAAGTATAAATATAACTCGACATAACGCAATTGTTCAGATTTTGCTATAATCGTCAAAATATAGTATGTCTCAACAGCAAACAAAAAGCAGCCCGCAGGCTGCCTAATAAAAACATTCGACAAAACTTGATGTCGCACTTTTTGTGTCCACTAAATCATACTAACAGCATCATAATCTCAACCGCTCACTACTATAACCTCTCGATATCATATACCATTTTATCCAATAAACTTTCCTGATACAGAGCTTTTTTGCGCATTTTCATTTCCTGGACCAAGTCTGTCAATTTAGGATGCACAGATGAAGGCAACTTTTGCAGGCGCCCATCTGGCAAATCGGTAACTGCTTCTTTATAATCATCCACCGACATATGCCACAAATCCACATTATCATAACGGGACAAAATATGCTGCGCTATACCGATACCTTCCGGATCCAAATCGCCAGCATAAAGGATTTTCGCCCCACTCTTACCAAGGCGATCAAGAACGGCCCAGGAAGCCGCCTTAAGCTGACCATGAAAGGCTATCAAGGGCAGGACCTTGCCTATAGCTATCAATGTATCCATCAAAGCCGAAAATATCCCTGAATTTTCCACAATATAAACAGGCATATCTATTCCACCTATAGGTTCTATTTTATGGGCCTGAATTATTTCCCGTAAAGGAATATTTAGTGGAGAGAAGGATTTTGTACTCTCCCGCCAATAGGCAATTTCTGCCCCTGTTTTTCTGTACGCCACTAAACCGTACACCGTGGCAAAATTTAATATATCATCCCTAATAACATGATATTGATATAATAAGCTAGTTCGCTCATCAGCTGCCATCGGCACATTGGAGCCACGAAGAAAAGCCATCGCCTGTAGCAATAGCCGACCGGCTGGCTGGTCAAAATCAAAGGCATGAGGATTGCCGGTTGCCCTATTGGCAAATACTGGCAACCGTTCATACACATCAACAATATGATCAAGACCAGTGGCCACATCATTCAACAGTTCCATATTATAATTTAAATCCCGTTTGGACAACCTTAACTGGCCATCCTTCAAAGACTGTAGCCATTTTGTAGCCAACTCGGACGAATGTTCACGCAAAAGCTGATCAAGGATTAACTGCCGTTTATTTTCTTTTTGTCGTCGCTCTTCCTGCTTGCTTACAAAATTATCCGGCAACAATGACAATATAAAATTCTCTATATCAATCCCCTCAAAGCGGGTTTTATTCCAAGCATTGGACAACTCCCGGAAGGACACTCTAGTTTGCCCCTTAATTTCCCGCCGCAAAAATGCCCCCAAATCCCGTTGTTCCGTGTCTGATAATGAACTTAGGCTGACACTACCTCCGAAATGACCCAGGCTACGATATTTTTGGGAAAAATCCCTTACCAGCCTAAAAAGGACTTGATGGGCCTTAAAATATTTAACTGCCTCTTCCTGTAATCCATCACCCATTTGCTGTGTCCTCCACCATCACCTGCTTTGTATTGCCGTCCCAGTGGTACCCCAATACCGAAACATAATTGGCATTGAGGGGCCGAAGCAATTCATATACATTCAGGCTTGGCACCACATCATAATCCCCCCATATTGCCTGGGAATTCATAATGTAATTAAAGCCCATTTGCTCCACCAATCTAAACATATCCCGCATATTCTGTTCATCTACTCCGGCAAAGGCCTCATCCAGTGTAATAAGTCGCGGAGCATCGCTACCAGCATCCAAATAGCGGGAGTAAGCCGCAGAAAACAGTGGCACATACATAGCCATGGCCTTTTCACCACCACTAAGCCGGAAAAAGGCCTTATCCGTCAGCTCCCGTCGCTTTATATGTTCTCCCTTATCGTAATATAGGCGGAATCTAAACCACCGACGATAATCCAATTGTTCCTTAACGGAAGCCTGGAAAGCATCGGCATCCTTTTCCATTATTTCCGCCGCCTCCCTAGCCTTTCGGATACGGGTGGAGAAATGCTGCTCCAATCGCTGCATATCCTCATCCTTCATCAGCTCCGGATCACTATGGAGTAACTCCACCAGCTCTGCCGTATCCAGCTCATCATCATCGTCACCGGTTAATGGCTTCCACTCCAGTCTAAACCTCAATGCACTGGAGGTTTCACTCTTATCCATGAGCTTATTCATTTTCTTTATCCAGTCTTCAGCACCATATATTTTTTCACTGATAGTCCGACCGATACTGTTGAGAATAATCTCTTGGTAAATTTGCTTATCCTGCTCCGACAGTAGATTTCCCTGTTCCAATAAATGGTTTTTTAGCTGCTCCAGCTGTTCATAAGGACTTAATCCCTTACCACCTATGTCAGTAACTGCCAACTGACGTACTGCATAATCCCTTAGCGCTTCCCAAGGCGGTAAAAACTGCTGCTCTTCCTCAGGTGACAGAGGAATAAATTCTCCCACATCATCCATTACCTCCCGCAGTGAGAAGCGATATTCGGCGATTTCATCCCTATGCTGCGCGTATTGATTTTCCACCCGTTGAGCCAATGAATGGAGACTTTGGGTATCACGCGCTTTCTGACGCTCCTGAATTATTTTCTGCAAATCATTCTTGTCACCCGCAAAAAATCCCCGTTGCAGCTCAGCCTGTAAAAGGCCATTCCATCTTTCCCGAAGCTGGCTATAAATAGTCTGATGCCGGGTCAAAAGATTTAACTCCGCGGTGATAGTGGCTTTATTTCGTTCGTTTTCCCCCACCAATCTGGAAACAGCCATCAGCTCCTGAGATATTGTAGCCAAACGAGAAATAACCGCACTAATACGAGCCTCAACAGAGGTTGCATCCATTTCCTCCAGCTGTCTGGTCAAGGCCTCAATGTTTTTCTTTAACTGCAAAATAGCATTTTCTTTGTTTTGCAGTTCACCCTTCAATATATCCACTTCACCACTGACATATTCCACATCTTGCTTGTGCTGACTTACCAGCTCTGCCGTATGAGCGTAATCGGCCTGCAACAGGGTTAGGCTGTTATACGCTTCCCCATATTCATTCATATAGGCCAATGCTTCCTCATAGGCTTGGACAGAAAAACCTAATGTAGTTTCTCCCCGCATTTCCGTTATTTCCAACCGTTCCCGTCGCAGCTCCAATGTTAGCCTTTTTTGCTGCTCATCCTTTTCCTGAAGGCGAAGCCGTTGTTGCTCTATTTCATTAGCCTTGCCTCTGGCTTTATCATAAAGCTGCTGGGCCTCTTGGTTAGAGGGGAATTCCTGCTTTGCCCGACCCAATCTTTCATTCTTCAACAGCAGCTCCTGTTCCAGGCCCTGTTGTTTGATTAACTGATCAGTCAAGCCAGCTATTTCCTGCTCCTTGGTCTCGATTTGCTGACGCCGGTACCTTTCCCGAGCCTGCTTACCGATAAATAACGCCTCCGAGCGCTCAGCTGCCCGTCCGGCAATACTGCCTAGACAATAACCACCCTTTTCCAGATTCAGTGAAGTACCACCACTGGACGGATACACATTATCATCCACTATAATACTGGACAGAATGTCAGCAATACGGGCTGGTGACAGACCGCTATCCCCCGGAACGGGCTCCAAATAATTTATCAGAGAATCCGCCAGCATAACCAATTCACCACTAAACAGCACATTGCCCCGCATATTCTCCGGCAGCTTATTGGCCATTTCATTATTTTCCAAAATAATGGCATTCAGCAGACCAGCTTCCAACAGAGCCGATTCCAGACGCTCACGGACATGCTCTGGAACATTGGACCGAAATTCCGTAGCCTCATATAATGGTAAAAAGGCAATATTATTATCCTTCAAAGAGTTTCTAGCCTGCTTATATGCTTCACTTAACTCCGGTTCTGCCTCCTTCTTCTCCCTAAGAAGCCGCAATTCCTCCCGCTCAATGATTAAATTAGCCTCGATATGCTGAATGTCGGCCCGCACCTTACCTATGGCCCCATCCAATTCCCGCTGATGGTAGCTGACCACATCGCTTAAATGCTTTTCCACTTCAAGCCATTGACTGGAAGAATACAGCTCCCGCAGACAGCCCACCAATTGATTTTCTTGCTCCCCAGTGAAGGAAACAACCTCCTGCCAGCTGGTTTTCCACTCGTAAAAGGCCTTAATAATATTTTCCCGTTCCCGCTCCAATTCCTCCAGTAATTGCTGATATTCATAGGAATATTGGTCGAGGCGCCGATTTTCTTCACCCAACTCCCGTTCATTTTGCTGGACCCGTTGTTGAATATTTTCGTATTCCAAAAGCCGTTTGTGCAGCTGCTGTAGGGTCTTAATATAATTTTGCCGTTCATTGCGCCACAGCATAAAATGACCAGCCACATCATCGTCAGTTAGCTTAAAGCCCTGGCTAATGGCTACATGCGCCGAAAAATCCGCCTCCTGGGCTAAACCTTCTAAATCATCCAAAACCTCAGCTACCTGTTTTTCAACCTCATATAGCTTATATTCCTCACCTTTAACCTGTTCAGATAAGGACAGCTCCCGTCGCCGCTTATCAGATAGCATCTGTGCCCGATGGTTCTGCTCCCGTTCTTCCCTTTCCAGTGTCAGCTGATTTTCCTTTTTCTTCTCTGCTGCCTTATAAGCCTCATTTTCTTGAAGATCAGACTGTTCCTGACGCAAGGCCCGTTCCTCCACAGCCAATTCCTGTTGTCTTTCCCTGGCATTTTCCGCCTGTTCTGAAACATTGGCCAGCAGCTCCCGTTGCTGCTTTTCCTTCTCACCAAGACTATTCAATATATTGTCGCATCTGGCTACTCCCATAGCCCGTTCAGCCAATACAGCTGTATTGTAGGTGGTATAGGCATTACAAATAGCCTGAAAGGCGCCCTGTTCCCGTTTTAACTGTTCGATAGCCAAGCGGGTTTTTTCCATATTTTCCAGAGTTTCCGCCAAAGGACGCAAATCATCATCAGAAAGGGTTGGCAATGAGCCATTCAGGATTTCATATATTACACTTGGCTTAAAATCCCGGGATAATTTGGGACTGCGCAGCTGAATCAACAGCTTCATAAGCTCCTCATACTTTTGAATATCCTTGTAGCCAAAGATATATTGATTAACCATGGTCATGTATTCGCGTTGTTCAGTAGTCACCCGTCCATCTTGACCAATGGCATTCTCTAATTCCCGTTTCGTCAAAGGAATCCGTTGCTCATGTCCAGTTTCTGGATTTTTATTCACATGATATAGCTGAACATCATGACCAATGCGACGTCCATTTTGCAATATAAAGCCCCAAAAGTCCACCTTTGAGGAGCCACGGCGGGCATGAAGACCTATACCGGTAGTAATATACTGGTCACTGTTTTCCCGCTTATATTCAAAAAACAGATAGCCGGTGCGCTCATCATAATCACTGATTTCCTTTTCACCCAGCAGATAATCATCCATAGTCCGGGACTTGGAACCAAAGCTATCCAGCCTGTCCGCCCGTTTCACACCGTCAAGCAAAACAGTCACCAGGCTTTGCATGGTAACGGATTTGCCGGAGCCATTACTGCCCCGCAGCAGCAACCGGCCATCAGCAAAATAGAATTCCACCTCGTCATAATACCAATAATTTAAAATACCAGCTCTATAAGCCTGCCATCTATTTTCACTCATTCTCCGTCCCCCGATTTGGCCTTTTTCTTTTCTTTTTCGCCAGTATAACCAGTAGGATATACCCCTTCATGGCGAAACAGGGCCGACTGTACAATAATCAGACCGTCTTCATCAACCTTTACCATACCCCAGGCAGTCGTTTCCTCCAGCAATCTTTCTGATAGCCGTTTCAGACTCATCTCCCGATACTCCTTTGTCCAGCCAGTTTTAGTACTTTTAGATAACTGTTCCAAATGCCCTTGCCATTGAATAATAGTCATGGGCTGTTTCACCTGCTCTGGAGAAAGCTCTCGAAAATAATGAGATAAGTGCAAAATAATATCGTGAATTCCACGAAAATGTACGGGAAATACATCATTAAACCAAGTGGACTGCTCATGGGATACCGCCATAACCCCATTTTGATACAGCTCCAAATGAAGACCAAACCAATCCTGAATAATATCCTCCAGGCGGCCCCGCCTGTTGCACAAATAAGAAAAGTCAGCCTCATACTCCTCCTGACGATAAAACACCGGCTTCAATAATAATTCCCGATAAATCCGATTGCGATGATGCCGCAGTGATCTGGCTTCCTCACTGGCATCCGTAACATAATCAGCCTCCAGCAAATCCCCCCATGAATCATAATCCGATAGCTCCCTAGGAAATGATCGCAAGAAATAGCTAGCCAAATTGGTTACCTCATATAATGCCTCACCAGCAATAACCCCATCGGCATCAAAGCCCTGATTGACAAAACCAGTGCTTTCATCGTCCACAATATTAATAATACCTTCCTCCGCCAAAAAATTCAGTACTCTTATAAGGGACTTACGCCAATTATAGGATTCCCAATTTAATCGTGGCGTAAGCGCATCTTCGGGATAGTAGGCCAACATGGCCTCAGCCAAGTCACCTAACAGGAATTGGCCCCCGGATTCATATTCCTCCAAAAAAGCCATCACACAAGCTAGCAAAACATAATCCTCTATACTTTGCATGGCAGTAATCCCCATAAACGGCCATGGATTGGCAGGGATTTTTTCCAACTTGTAAAAATGTGCCGTTACCAAGAGTGGCCAGCCACATTTTTCACGAAAAAATTGCCGTAGCGTTTTCTCGTTACGGCGTATCAACAAATATTCATCCGGCATTTCTCGGCGACTAATCCAGCGATTTTCCAACAAAATCTGGGCCGCCCGCCGCAGCTCCTCCTGCTCACTATCCTCTACCATAAATCACTGCTGTCCTTTCCTAATATAAAACCGCATCTTCGGCATGGAAAAATCCCCATCATCACAATGAAGCACAATGGAAGTAGGATTTCCTTTGTCATAAACCAGCTCAATCAAGGTTCCCAGCTCAGTACGGACAGGGTTTCTGTGCAATGCCTTGGCTACCCACCCAAGAAGGATCTGCCTAACATCTCTGCTTAAAACTGGCAAATCAGCAAAATCAATAACACCATCTGAAGCGAGATCATTTATGGTATCCACCAGTTTTCTTTGTTCATCCAAATAAGCCTTTCGTACTGCATTTTTTGCTTGTCCATGGTCCTGAATTGGCACCTGGCGCTGACGTTCACGATAGGTACTCACCCGTGGCTTAAGCTCAATTCTCGTTGGCAGCTCTTCCTCAATATGGCTGTTCATGTCCTCCATTTCCCGGCTTTCCGCATAAAAATGGCGTCCCCCAGCCGGCCCAAAAACAATGGCACTTAAACAATCAGCCTCATTCTTGCTTCTAACCTGAGAAAACCAATGGGCCAGATGCAAATACTCAGCCTTACGGCTACGGGAAGCTTGTCTTTGTTCAGCCAACCGCTGGGCGAATTTAGTAATACGACGAATGGTATCCACTGTCTCCTTGGACAGCACCGACAACTCACTTTCACGATAACTGGTGCCCATAAACCATTCCCGCATAACCAAAAAGCTTTCCTGAAAATCATCAAAATATTCTTGGGCATTTTTTTCCTCACCCAAACGGGGTATGGATAACTGATAATCCGCTAACCGCTGAAACAAAATAGCTTCCAGCTCTGAATTACTGCTTTTAAACAAATTCTCCATTTTCTGGGCTGAACGCTGCAAACCGATAACGAAATTCTGTAAATATTGAGTAAAACGGTCCTTGTATACTATAAAGGCCATAGTCTGCATCCGTTCCTCCACCTTGGTGCTTTTTAAATGAGCCAGGTAGTCAGAGGAATTTTCCACCATTGTATGAAAATAATGCTGCAAATCCTCCCAAATCTGATGAAGCTCCTTATTAGATACCGGTTTGTCCGGCGTCAAAAACTCCCGTAAAGCACGCAAAATTCGATCAAACTGGGTGGTTTCCAGAGAACCACTAAACTCCTCACCAATAGATTTAAGCTTTTCCACCATGCGCTCTATCTCTACGGTATATGGCGTACACTGATAGCGATATCGTTTCTTCTTAAAATCCATTATGGTTTTAGCCCGACTGGTTTCCTGATGAGGAATGAGATTTTTCCAGCCAACCAAAGTGGTCAAATCCTGCTCCAGCTGCTCAAAAGAATACTCCCGAAAAATAGGATCCCGCTTTAATTCATGAAATATATCCTCGGGATAAACATAGGTCTGCATGTGCTCATGGCGCTTAAAACAAAAATGCAGTATTGAGCGATAACGCCAGGTATTTTCTGTATTAAGGTAGCTTACTTCGGAAATTCGCCGAAAATCCTGTTCGTCCAATTTTTTGCTCCTATCATAAAATAAAAAACTATTTCAATAAACCTTGTAGCTAAGATACAGTATAACACATAATGGTCACATTTTCGTCATTATTGTTACTTGATCTGATATCAAAAAATGTGTCGCACTTTTTGTGTCCACTAAATCATACTAGCAGTAAGCTATTACCATTTTTATAATGATTGTATAATTACCTCTTGCTTTCTCCTGCCATAAACAAAGCGCAAAACCACAATCTTCCTAGCCTCATCATCCACAAGATAGTACACAATATAATTCTTCACCAAAAAACGACGCACATTA
>CADACU010000005.1 GCA_902786545.1 uncultured Anaerovibrio sp. | reverse complement strand
CTTGGGTAATAGTCAGACTCTCATGGAAAACAAAGTATGAGATTAACACAGCCACTAACGGGTCAATATAGCCCAAAATGGCCGCTTCTTGACCAGTAAGAATCGACAATAGCACAAAAAAACTGGAAAATGATTGACTCACTTTCCAGTGTTTTTTATTGCTTTTTCTTTTTCTTATTATCCATCAGCTCGATGGCCAGTTCAGCATTGCGCAGAGCCAGATG
Source organism: uncultured Anaerovibrio sp. (assembly GCA_902786545.1). Taxonomy (GTDB): domain Bacteria; phylum Bacillota; class Negativicutes; order Selenomonadales; family Selenomonadaceae; genus Anaerovibrio. The sequence goes on along the minus strand of CADACU010000005.1, from coordinate 80,820 downwards.
ACGCAAATCGGAGAACAGTTGCTCATTCTTTTTTGTGAAGCTCTCTTTATCCTTCCACTTACTGCGGACCTTGCTGATAAGCTCATCGTACTTCACATTTTCCAAATCCCCTACTGGGCTTTCCCCCACCGACTCCAAAAAACGGTCAATCTTCGGATCATAGGAAACGCCAATCATGGGCACCCCCATAACTGCTGCGAAAATCAGTGCATGAAGCCGCACACCAATAAGCAGGTCCATATTGCCAACAATGGACAACAACTCCTTGGTAGAATACTCCTCCTGCAGTACCACAGCATTACAGCTGGTCATGGAAGCCACCATTTCCGCTGTCTGCACATCCTCCGGGAACTGCATTGGCAAAAATATAATTCTGGCATCGAATTCCTGGGCAATCTGATCCGCTGCCCGGGCAATAACCGCCTTATAATGGGTCCAGTCTTGCCATTCCCGCACCGAAATCCCCACCAGAGGCTTTGCCCCGTAGGCATTGTTTTTGGTCAGAATAGCCCGTCCCATATTTTTATCCACGGGATGAATGGCATGAACCGGGTCCGAGGTACACTCAATAACCGGACGGCGGATTTTCATCTGAGCCAGTTCCCCCAGGGACCCCTTATCCCGTACTGTAATCTGTTTGATACCATTGCCCACAATCCGCATTACCCACCGGGCAAAGCTGCCCTGAATAGGACCGATGCCTTGGGCATAAAGCATTACCGGTGTCCGCATCAGCTCCGCCAGAGTTATTATAAACAAATAATAATACAGGCTACGACGGCTGGTGACATTCTGCAACAGACTGCCACCACCACTGATGAGCAGGTCTGCTTTAAACAAAGCCCCGATAATATGGCCAATGTCCAGCCAGCCAATGGCGTGTACCTTATGACGCACCTTGGTGTCCTCCGGGTCCGCCGATATAACCGTGATATTTATATTGGGATTCATATCCGTTAATACTTCAACCATTGCTGCCAGCATCGCTTCATCGCCGGCATTTCTGGAACCGTAATATCCGGAAATTACAACATTACTCATGCTGTTGTCATTCCTTATCTATTATTTATTTGGTGACAGCTTTGGCGATACATACTTGCTCCAAAGCTGTACAAAAATCATACAGATTGCCCCTATTACTGCGCCCAAAACTATGCCACCAATGCCACGGGCAAAGGACATAAATATAGGAGAACGCATATGAGCAAAGGTTTCTACCATGGAGCCCTGACCAATGGTGGCAATGAGTACCAGCACAAACAGCACCATGGTCGGCCACTTCTTAAACCAGGCCAATACAGCCAACATAAAGGCCGGATGGCCAATCAGCAACTCCTTGGACCGTGGGCGGGCATACAGAGCCTGCTCCAAAAAGGCCCTAAACTTCAACTCAGTGGCTGAAACCGGCATCCCCATAGTGTGCCCGGAACGGGCCACAAATACAATGCCAGCCACCAATACCAAAAACAGGCCAATCAAGGTCTTTACCTTTACCGGCATATCCATAATCCGATAGAACTGATTTAAAAAGCCCTCTGTATCATCCATCTTACCATCAAAAAGATCAAACCGCTGCATAAAGGCAATGGCCACCAAAATTATCGGCAGGATGAAGGTAAGCTTTATCCCCCGGAAAATATTGACCTCCAACAGATATTCCGTGTCGGCCAAGGACCCGGAAAGATAGGACGCACCAATATAGGACAACGCCCCACAGGCAAACAGGGACAACATGCCCGTAAGGATAATTTTACTCAAAGAAGTCTTTTCACCCGGCTCCTTGCTTCTGAACCGGTCCAACTGCCAAATAACCGCAATAGCCGGAAAAACATTAGCACTGGCCAAAGCCGCCACTACACGAATTTTATTGCCATGTCCCATCAGTACCGGACCGGCCAATACAACCGCTCCCAGCAGCAACAGGCCATATATATACTTATTGCCAAGCCCCGGAATAACCAATGACAGATACAGCACACATGCTGCCGCCACCCCCAGCATCACCAGCGCTCTGACCCAGCTGGCCGGGTAAAAATGCTCAAACGCTCCAGCCTTGCCAATGGTAAAGCCATCTGCCACCAGTCGGTCCCGAACGGAGCCAAAATAAGTCATATTAGTCTCCAACAGATTCATCCCAGGAGCTGGCTTATCAAAAATCTTCAACAAATTAAACCGGATATTGCGTTCAGCGTCAGTATTGGACCACCGTTCGACGCAATCCCCGATTTTCATTTTCTTCTGCTCATCCTTTGGAATAGAATAGAGTCGAGCCGAATGATAGTCATTGGCCTTGGCTATATCCAGCATGCCATCCTGTGGGAAAAACTGCAGCTGGGTCACGCCCTCAATCATGCCCAAGGTCAGGTTCCGCTGAGCCATCTTTTCGGCCATATATTCAGAATTATCCGGTGCCCCTAAAGTCTGGGAACCAGAAAAAACAATCCCGGAAACTTTATAATCATCAATACGCTTAAAAAAAGCATCCACATCATCTTTGGTACAGCTGCGATAGTTGGTAGGACGGGCCAGTACATAGAAGCCCCCGTCATTTACCGCCTTCATTTCATCCGTAGGCATACCCAAATCCATCTTTTCAAAGGACTCAAAATTAGCCTTAACGGCCAAAACGGTTTCATTGCCCACCTTCAGCTCCTGCACCCGGTCTTTGCCCAACCGGCGAATAAGGTCCTCATGGACTTCCTTAAAGGTCTGCTGATGATGGCCGGTAACATAAATATCCGTGCCCTTGATGGTACCATTTTCCACCAGCTGACGCCAGTTCGGGTCAGTCATGGCACCGGTCTGATAATTGGTCAACACATCACTGCCATTGATAGCGGTGGTCTTGCCGTTCACATTCAGCTTTTTGAAAGTGGTCTCGTACACCGCCAAAGAGGTAATGCCCGCTTCCTTGGCCTGAGCCATAACCTCAGACACCGGCACACCCTCACATTCGGCCAGGGTCACCAAATCCTCATAATCCACAATCAATTCAATGGAATTATTGGCAACCTCCACCTGGTGGCGCTGAACATTGATAAATAATGAAGCAACTAAGCCAATTACGATAAGCAATATCAAAAACTTATTATATGAAAACTGCTTCATAGCAACTTTTCTCCTTAAATAACCGATTTGCGGTAGCTGGCCTTTATAACCACCTGACCATCCTGCATTTCCACATCGTCCACCTCGGAGCGGACCGGCATCTTGTACAAATCAAACAAAAGAATATCGCCAAAGAAATTCCCAATTACCGCCTTGCCCAATACGGCATTTTTTATGTCCAGTCTGGTCATATGAAAATACACTGCGCCATTTTCCTCAAATACAATGCCTTCCAGCGTCAACTCCGCTGTACGGCCAAACAGCTTTACTGTACCGCTGGCTGACAGCTTTTCACTGTCCATAGTGGCGGTGATATTATCAACTTTTTCCAGCTTTCGTTTCAAAAGATCTTCCAAAGAGGCCTGAGAAATAACTCCGGTAATTTCCAACCGGTCCGCCGATTTAACCGCAGAACCGTCATGGGAATTCAACGCGGAAAAATCCCCCCGGACATTGGTGCCATCCAGTGTCAGTTTATCCACCCTGACCTGGCCCACCATAGCATTATCCGCATCAATATGAACGGTGTCCAAGTGACCGGCCAAAAGCAAAAAGCCGGGCATAGCCGACAGGTTTACATCCACCTTTTCAGCTTGGGTAGCCTCCTGCACTTGATGGGCAATGGTGCCCTGAAAGATGCCCGGCAGCAAAAGCTGGGAAAATACCAGAAATACTACTATTACCGCTACGAAAATTTTTATAACTTTGCTCAAAATATCACCTGATTATAACTGGTGGTTAGCCTTAGCCCGCAGGAAGGCTTCAATGAACATATCAATTTCACCGTCCATAACGGCCTGGGTGTTGCCAGTTTCCGCACTGGTCCGATGGTCTTTTACCATATTGTATGGATGGAATACATAAGAACGGATCTGGCTGCCCCACTCAATTTTCTGCTGGTCACCCTCCAGAGCCGCAATTTCCTTTTCTTTCTTTTCCTCTTCCAATTCAAAGAGTTTGGCCCGCAGCATCTTCAAGCACTGCTCCCTGTTCTGCAGCTGCGAGCGCTCATTCTGGCACTGCACCACAATGCCGGTAGGCTCGTGGGTCATCCGAACAGCAGAGGAAGTCTTGTTGATATGCTGACCACCGGCACCGGATGCCCGATAGGTATCTACCCGCACTTCATCCATATTGATTTCCACCTCAGCGGTATCATCCAGCTCCGGCATGATATCGCAAGCGCAGAAAGAGGTATGGCGACGGGCCGCCGAGTCAAATGGAGAAATTCGTACCAAGCGGTGTACACCCTTTTCCGACTTCAGGAAGCCATAGGCATTATGCCCCTTAATAAACAAGGTAACTGACTTGACACCGGCCTCATCTCCTGGCAGCATGTCAGCCGTTTCTACCGTAAAGCCGTGGCGCTCCGCGTAACGGCCATACATTCTCAGCAGCATACTGGTCCAATCCTGGGCCTCAGTACCGCCTGCACCGGCGTGCAGGGTCAAAATGGCATTATTGGCATCGTATTTGCCGGAAAGCATTACCTCCAGCTGCAATTCCTCCAGTGCCCGGTCAATTTCAGCCATATCAGCCTTCACATCTTCCTCAACACTTTCGTCCTGGTCATCCATGCCAATTTCCCACATAACCTGAACATCGTCAAACTTGGCCATCAGGGCCTTGTATTTATCTACGCTTATTTTGACATCGTTCAACTCCTGATTGACCTTCTGGGCCTCCTCCGGGTTGTCCCAAAAAGTAGGCTCGCCCATTTTATATTCTAACTCTGCTATCTTTTCTTCTTTATGAACAACATCCAGAGCCTTTTCCATCTCATTCAGTCGTTCCTGGAGTGCCGCTATTTCAGGCTTCAAATCCTCCAGCATGGTCTCACATCCTAATTCCTAATTATTTATCTCTGCCGCAGCAATTTTTGTACTTCTTGCCGCTGCCACATGGACAAGGGTCATTGCGACCAACCTTTTCCTCATTCACATAAGGCTGTTTTTTATCTTCCTTTTCCTCAGAGCCATCGCTATGACTTGCCTTGGCCTGGGCCAAACGCTGCTGGGCCTGTTCTTCCATAGCCCGCTGCTGCTCCGGGGTAATGATATTTACCCGGTACATCATAGTAGCAATATCAGTCTGAATGCCATCTATCATTTCCTGGAACATATCATGGCCCTTGATCTTGTATTCAACCAATGGATTGCGCTGTCCATAGGACAGGAGGCCAATGCCCTCACGGAGCATATCCATCTCATCCAAATGCTCCATCCAACGGTTATCAATAACCCGAAGCATAATAATGCGCTCCAGCTCCCGCATATTTTCCTCACCAAAGAGCTTCTCCCGCAACTGGTACGCCTCTTCAGCCACATTCATCAGAGTCTCCTGAACCTCATCCCGGCTCATTTCCTCCAATTCCTCCAGCTTCAGCTTGCCCTGTGGTGCATAAATCTGTTCAGCATCCTTTATCAACTCACCCAAAGTCCACTGCTCAGGATACAGCTTGGCGTTGGCATACTGATCCATTTCCGACTCAATAATCTGGGCAATCATATGGATAACATGCTCACGGAGATTGCCCCCCTTGAGGACCTTCTTACGCTCGGAATAAATAACCTCACGCTGTTGATTCATAACATCATCGTATTCCAGCACATGCTTACGCATATCGAAGTTACGGCCCTCTACCTTCTTCTGGGCATTCTCAATGGACTTGGTAATCATCTTGTGCTCAATCGGGTCATCCTCACCCATACCCAGTCTATCCATGATAGAGGAAATATTCTTGGCACCAAACAGGCGGAGCAAATCATCCTCCAAGGACAGATAGAACCGGGAATTACCAGGGTCACCCTGACGGCCGGCACGGCCCCGCAGCTGGTTATCAATACGACGGGATTCATGACGCTCTGTACCTACAATGTACAGACCGCCCAATTCCGGCACCCCTTCACCCAGTTTGATATCAGTACCACGACCAGCCATATTGGTGGCAATGGTAACGGCCCCCTTCTGGCCGGCATCCGCAATGATTTCGGCTTCCTTCTCATGGAACTTGGCGTTCAATACATTGTGAGAAATACCCCGCTTGCGTAAAATAGCACTGATTTCCTCAGACTGGGCAATAGATGTAGTACCAATCAGCACTGGCTGGCCAGTGGAGTGAATCTGTTCCACATCATTGGCTACAGCCTTCAGTTTAGCCCTTCTGGTCTTGTAAATCACATCAGGCAAATCTACCCGGCGAACTGGCATATTGGTAGGAACTACCACTACTGGCAGCTTATAAATCTTGATAAACTCGTCTTCTTCGGTCTTGGCTGTACCGGTCATACCACCCAGCTTCTTATACATACGGAAGTAGTTCTGGAAGGTAATGCTGGCCAAAGTCTGGGACTGACGGCGTACCTCCAGGCCTTCCTTGGCTTCAATGGCCTGATGCAGACCATCAGAATAACGGCGTCCTTCCATAAGACGACCGGTAAATTCGTCAACAATAACGATTTCCCCGTCCTTTACCACATAATCCCGGTCACGCTTCATCAAAGCCTTAGCCCGGAGTGCAGCCGTAAAGCAGTGGGACATCTCAATGTTTTCCGAATCATACATATTCTTTACGCCCAGGAACTTCTCCACCTTGGCAACGGCGGTTTCTCCCGGAGCAACGGTTTTCTGCTTTTCATCCACAGTGTAATCAACGCCGGGCTTCAAGGTTTCCACGGCCTTGGCCATACGGCTGTAGGTATCAGTAGACTTGGAGCCGGCACCGGAAATAATCAACGGGGTTCTGGCTTCATCGATGAGAATACTATCCACCTCATCCACGATGGCAAAATTCAGTTCCCGTTGAACCATCTGATTGATATCCACAACCATATTGTCACGGAGATAATCGAAGCCATACTCGTTGTTGGTACCAAAGGTAATATCACAGCCATAAGCAAACTTACGCTGTGGAGTATCCATATCATGCTTAATAAGACCTACCGACAACCCCAGGAAATTATACAAGCGTCCCATCCATTCGCTATCGCGCTTGGCCAGATAATCATTAACAGTTACCATATGAACGCCCTTGCCAGTCAACGCATTCAGATATACTGGCAGAGTTGCCACCAGGGTTTTACCTTCACCAGTACGCATTTCGGCAATCTTACCCTCATGCAGGCAGATACCACCGATCATCTGAACATCAAAATGACGCATTCCCAGCACACGACGGGAAGCTTCACGAACTACGGCAAAAGCTTCCGGCAGAATATCATCCAGCGTCTCACCATTGGCCAGACGCTCCTTGAATTTATCTGTATGTCGGGTAAGAGAAGAATCGCTGAGCTCAGTCAATTCCTCTTCATAGGAATTTATTTCATCAACGATCGCTCTCATACGCTTTATTTCTTTTTCATTATTATCGCCTAAAAATCTTTTAAAGATACCTAACAACAATACTCACTCCTAACAAATTGGATATATAAACATACCTCTGAATAGTTTATCAAACTATATTATAGAAGTCAAAATAAAAAACCTCATCCGTCGACTTCATTGCCGTGTCCTATGGAGCAGGCAAAATAAAGGATGCTGTCCGCACGACCTACGAACAGCACCCTCCGCTATATTTACCGATTCTACAACCGATAAAAATCTAAGTATTTATTTGTTATCCGATTCAATCAGGCCATATTTGCCATCAGCCCGCCGATAAACCACATTTACTTCCTCGGTATCGGCATCCCGGAATACAAAGAAGTCGTGATTCAAAAGATTCATCTGCATGATAGCCTCCTGCACATCCATCGGCTTCACCACAAACTTCTTGCGCTTTACGATAGGATAATCATCCTCATCATCTTCATGGTCCGGTACACTAGGTGAAGCAAAAGCCTCATCCAGCAAAGTGCCATCCCGGAACCGACGCTGCATCTTGGTCTTATGTTTATGAATTTGCCGTTCCAGCTTCTCGATAACCAAATCTATAGAAGCGTACATATCATGGGAAGCTTCCTCGCCACGGAGCAACACGCCCTGTACCGGAACGGTAACTTCTACCAAATGCCGTTCTTTAACTACACTAAGCAATACAGAAATCTCACCAACTGAATCAAAATACCGGGTGATTTTGCCAATTCGCTTTTCCACATAGTCTCTCAGAGCTGGAGTGATTTCTACATTTTTTCCTCTGATGGTGAATGTTGTCATAATAACATCCCCTTTCCATTTTGTATGTTTAATATATTCGCCAAAACAGTCAAAAACCCTTTTATTATTCCCAAAATAAATGATGCCCCGGAAAAACTTCCAGAGCACCATGTGATTTGCAGTATTAAGACTTACCCCTTCTTGACTACATTAGCAGCCTGAGGCCCGCGAGCCCCTTCCACAATCTCAAACTCAACAGCCTGACCCTCGTTCAGAGTCTTAAAGCCTTCGTCAACGATTGCAGAAAAATGAACGAAAACATCATCGCCGTTTTCATGCTCAATAAAACCGTAACCCTTCTCTGCACTAAACCATTTAACCTTACCTTCCATAAATGAACCTCCTAGAAAATCCCCCGATCATTGTTATCGGTTATCACTCTTTAAGTTTACCATTTTTAGTTTAAACTTTCAACCGTTTTGGCAATAAACCTTTAGCTTTTAGGTAATTCAAAAATATATAAGGTAAAATTATGATATTATAAATATTTTTAAGTAATTACAGTATTTTAGAGAAAAACAACTTGGTCCGTTCTTCCTTTGGGTTTTCGAAAACCTCCTTCGGTGGTCCCTGCTCGATAATCATTCCATCATCCACAAAGAGCAGGCGGTCCCCCACCTCTCTGGCAAACCCCATTTCGTGGGTAACCACTGCCATAGTCATACCCTTCTTGGCTAAGTCTTTCATAACATCCAGAACTTCCTTTACCATCTCCGGGTCCAGGGCCGAGGTCGGCTCATCAAACAGCATTACCTTTGGCTGCATAGCCAATGCCCGGGCAATGGCCACCCGCTGCTGTTGTCCACCGGACAGCTGTGGAGGATAGGCGCCGGCCTTATCTGCCAGCCCGACCTGTCTCAGTAGTTCCATAGCAGTCTTTTCAGCCTCAGCCTTGGCTATCTTCCGCACCTTAATTGGCGCCAAAGTAATATTCTGCAGCACGGTCATATGCGGAAAGAGATTAAACCGTTGGAACACCATACCGATTTCCTCTCTGGCTTTATTGATATTAGCCTCGCCATTTAACTCTATGCCATCCACTACCACCTTGCCCGAGGTTGGTTCCTCCAAAAGATTCATACAACGAAGCAGGGTACTTTTACCGGAGCCGGATGGACCGATAATAACCACCACTTCTTTTGGATTTATATGCAAGTCGATTCCCTTCAGCACTTCGTGGCCGTCAAAGGATTTATGTAAATCTTTAATATCAATCATTTTGTCTTCAACCTCTTCTCCATATATGCCACCAAACGGGAAATTGCCAAAGTCATTACCAAGTAAATGAGCGCTACACTAAGCCATATTTCCAGTGAACCGTAAGTCCGGGCAATAATCAGCTGTCCACGGCGAGTCAGCTCTTCAAACCCAATAACCGATACCAGGGAAGAATCCTTCAGAAGAGCAATAAACTCATTGCCCAGCGGTGGAATGATATTTTTAAAGGCCTGAGGTATGATTATATACCGCATGGTCTGGACCCAGGTCATGCCCAAGGACCGGCCGGCCTCCATCTGACCGCTGTCAATGGCCTGAATACCTGCCCGGAAAATCTCGGCAATATATGCACCGGAGTTAATACCACAGGCGGTAATAGCCGCCAGAAACGGGTCAACCCTTTGGTCCAAAATAATCGGCAGGGCAAAATAAATTAAAAATATCTGCACCAACAACGGAGTACCCCGCAGAAAATCGGTGTAAATCGCCGCCAAAATACTCAACGGCTTTACATGGCTGATACGGGCAATACCCACAAACATACCGATTATCAGTCCCAAAAACACGGAAATAGCTGTAATCTGCACAGTAATTCCAGCCCCCAGAATAAGCAACGGGAAGGACTGTATTACCAAGTCAATATTGAAGCTCATTTTATTCACCTGACCATTCAAAATTTATAAATTTACATCATAACAGCATAATTATATAGAGCATACAAGTTCATGTCAAGATAGTAAAAGGCTGTTGCACCCGCAACAGCCTTTAATAGTCAGCTTAGTATGGCTTATTTTTTGTCACCAAACCATTTTGTATAAATTTTATCGTACTCGCCATTTTCCTTCAGCTTCTTAAGAGCAGCATTGATTTTGGTCTGAAGCTCAGTATCCTTCTTATTGATAGCAATACCATAGTCTTCAGCAGTCAGCAAATCTGGCAGCACCTTTACATTGCCATTCTTGGACTCAACAATATAACGGTCATTAACCGGACGGTCATTGATAACTGCGTCTACGCCCTTGGCAGCCAGCTCAATAAAGGTATCAGCGGAAGAATTCAATTCCTTGGCCTGTACGCCCTCAATCTTCTTAACCTCAGTAGCGGAAGTAGTACCAATCTGTACTGCAACCTTCTTGCCCTTCAGGTCGTTGAAAGTCTTAATGCTGTTGTTGTCCTTGGCCACCATGATGCTAAGACCGGACTTATAATAAGGATCGGAGAAAAGAACCTTCTGCTTACGCTCGTCGTTGATGGTCATACCGGAAATAATAACATCGATATTGCCAGCCTCCAAAGAAGGAATCAGGCCATCGAATGCCAGATTATTGATTTCAACCTTGTAGCCCATTTCCTTACCAACAGCCCGAATCAAATCCATATCGAAGCCTTCATAAGCATTTGGGTCTGCCCCCTGGAACTCAAAAGGTGCAAAGTCAGCATTGGTACCAACCTTCAAAACCTTTTCGCCGTCAGCAGCCTTCTTATCACTGCCACAACCAGCCACCATAGCCATAACAGCCATCAGTGCAGCCATACATAACACTAGGATTTTCTTTGACATGAAAAATTGCCTCCCTTTTAATAATACATACCTATACTCAATGTACAGTGATGTATAAATATAGAAGCCCGGAGTAATACTAATACCGCCGGGCCTCTTCGCCAACTATTCAAATATTAGCCGTTCTTTTTTGCCTGAAAGCAATCACGGCAATATACTGGGCGGTCATTCTTTGGTTCAAATGGAACCTCAGTCTCCTTACCACACTCAGCACATACAACAGTGAACATCTGACGCTGCTCTCTGCTCTCACCATCGCGGCTGCGGCGTCTCTTGTCGCGGCAATCGCGGCAACGAACCGGCTTGTTCTCAAAGCCCTTCTCTGCATAAAATTCCTGTTCCCCTGCGCTAAAGATGAACTCCTTGCCACAGTCCTTACATACCAAAGTCTCGTCTTCAAAAGCCATTAAAAAAATCCCCCATTTTAGTATTTTGACATCCCATCTGTACTCTTACTTAAACTTACCTAATTACAGGTGGACAAAGAGACATCCTTACCTGTCAAGTATATATGCAGCACAGAAAAAAAGCAAGCTAAACTTCACAATATAACTTCCAAATATGTCGATATTTATCCTCAATATCCACCATATATGACTTATTGTCCATCAGCCGTGACTTTCTCACCTGTTTTGGCAGTTCGTGATGGATTTCGTTCAGTTTATCCACCTGTTTGCCCAGCTGGATTGCCTTGCTGGCATAAGTTCGGTTGCCATCACTGATCAGCTCTGCCAGGCCAGCTGCCTGTAAAATCGTCTCACCATATCTGGAACCATGGCTCCACCCCTTCATGGTAATAACCGGCACCCCCATATAAAGGGCATCACAGGTAGTAAGTCCCCCACAATATGGCGAAGTATCCAGACAAATATCTATATCGTTATACTGGGTGAGATAATCGGCACTAAACGGGCGAAGCTCCAGCTGTTCAGGATCGCCACCAATCTGTTGGAACCGCTCCCGGATTATCGCCTGCCCGGACTCAATACTGCAGGTCTTATTTTTTAGAATCAGCTTTCCGTGGCTACCTTCCAAAACATTTCGCCACATCACCAGCATTTCATCTGTCACCTTGGCAAAATTATTAAAACAGCCATAGGTTACATACCCGTTCATTTTAGCAGGGGTATCACGGCCTTCCACCTTCATATTGCGCATCACATCAGGGGAAAAGCACAAATGACATCCCTGCATCCGCAATGGTTTTTCCGAAAACCTCCACTCCGGAGCATCATCCGGACAACAAATATTATCTGTCAAAAAATAGTCCACTGTTTTTAACCCGGTGGTATTGATATAGCCAATACCAGAAATCTGGATTGGCGCCGGACGGTACCCCAAAACCGGCAGGCAGCTATTTTGGGTATGTCCGGATAAATCCACTAAAATATCTATGCGGTCCTGAAAAATCTGTCTGGCAATCTGTAAAGGAGTCTTGTCCGACACATCCCGCCATACTTTGGACATTTTTTTGAACCGCTGGGTTATATGGTCCCCTTTGCCGGTAAAATACACATAAACAGAAAAATCATCCCCATTGGCGTCCCGTAACAGTGGCGTAAAAAAATAGGCTGCCGCATGTTGACGAAAATCCGGTGAAATGTAACCAATACGCAGAGAATGGCTTTTCCGTCGCTTTTCCTTGTCGTGAGGGAACATCATCTCTGTCCGCAGCAAGCTGCCATACTGTCGATGCTTCTTCAGCTGTCCTTCACTGCCACTTTCCCGATAATTGGTCAAAAACAGGGCCTTACTATGGTAAGTGGCCTTCTGCTGAATATCTGAAACCGTCTGACTGGCCTTGAAGGTGGCCTGAGCAGCTTTTTCTGCATAGCCGGCCAACAGGCAACTATCCGCATAAAATGCATACCCCCGCTCAATTATTTTTTGAGCAGTTTCATCCCAGCCATCCAATTTTTCTCCCGCCTCGAACCTGGCAAACAACTGCTCATAAGCCAACAAGGCCTTGTCCAACTGAAACTGGGCACCATAAAAGGCGGCTGTAGCAAACAACCCCCGCAAATTAGCCTTGGCAACCGTTTTTTGACTATCCAGCTGCCACAGCTTATTCAGGGCTTCCTCAGCCGGGGAAAATTCCTGTAAATATATTGAAGCCTCGGCTATAATGGCCAGGGCCTCAGCACTATTTTCATTAAGTTCCAATGCCTCACGGCCACAAGCCCGCATACTGAACAAATCGCCGCAGGCCAAAAACATTTCCGCCGTGTTAGACCAGGACGATTCCGTGTCTGTATCAAAGGCCACTTTTCCCACCACCTAAAGTCAAAGTCATCTATCCATTTTTCCTCTGTGCTTTAAACTCCGACTATTATTATTCGTGAATAATTCCTTAAATCCTGCCTTTAAGCCAATCTATATGAAATCATTCCGAAAAAGAAAAATCCTTAAAGACAATCATCTATATCTCCGGGTCCAGTTCATTTCCATATTCCTTTAAAAAAATCTTCTGATATTTTTTATAGCTTGGATCAAGGGGCTTTTCCTTCGGGGAGTGAATACACCAGTAGCTTTCCTGCTTTGGCACAACCACCTTATATCCCCGGCGCTGCAATTCCTTGCATTGAGAAATTTCATAAAAATGCCAGCCGGTAAACAAATCCTCCCGCCATGGTAAATCCACTTGAGTGGCTACCAGCAGCCCATCTATGGCTTCTACCTCAACGCAGGTCCCATCTACCTCGTTGCAGATGGAATCAACCACACTCTCCGACTCGCAGGCGTGCAGCACCCGTCCCACCATTCGCATACCATCCCACCATATGCCGCTGGATGGTAGACTGCGGCAGCCAATCACTCCCATAGCCCCAACAGCTTTATCGGCAAAAATCCTCAGCATATCACTGATAAAATCCGGATTAACAATCAAGGTGTCCTGATGAATATATACCTTATATTTAGCGTCGGTTTGTCGCATCCCCTGATTGTAGCCCTGGCACATAGAAGACGCATTCCGGACCGGAATCAATTCTATCCCCATTCCCGCCGGAATTGTAAGGTTCCTTAAATACAGCTCACATTCCCGATACCAGTCCTCATTGTTAACACAGGTAATAAACGCCACCCGTTGGTCCGCCGGCAAAGATTTGGCAGCCTTTTCATCATAATTATCATGTGCCATTTTCGGATTAAAAGCCATGGCATCCACTTTACCAGTGGCCAATTGAACCTGCCAATCCGCCACCAGTTGGTAATCCTGATGAAAACCATAGGCCCGCTCCATTTCCTCCACCAGCTCTTTGGCCAGTGTTTTTTCCCCAAATGCATACAACCCCAAAACACAATTCGTCAAGAAATCCTTGGTATGCATAATGGTTTCCAAAATAAAATTGGCAATATAGGCCGGGAAAATCTTTTCCCGATTCCAAAGCTCCACCAAAGCCTTGAGATTAGGCTCAATATCAATACCAAATTCAACCCGCCGCAAACGGTTTACCATTTCCCGCCGGACAGCCGGTGTATAGTATCTTTTTAGCTCCAAAATCTCCGGAGACGACTTGGTGGCCATTACCATCCAGGTCCTTATCCCCAAATCCCCATCCAAATTCTCAAAACCAAACTGCTCCAGCTTTTTAATAAAGTCCGCATCATTGCTGTAGTCATCCTCCACCGGGGCAAAGGAGGCATCCTTGTAAAAGGAGGCAAACAACAGATTCAGCATTTCATTTTTGGAAAAAATATGGGAGCATATATGATAAAAATGCCCCTGCATCAGAGCGCGGATAATTCGCCAGTACCGGGCGTTGGTAAAGGTGGTCATAAAGCAGCCGGTGGACTTTATATAAAGCCCAAAGCCGGAGGCAATGTCCTGAGGATTCCCTACCTGCTCCAGGCACTGATCCCCCATAACAATATCAAAAAATTCACGCTCAAAGGACAACGGCTCCGACATATAGTCCAATACGGTCCAATGGACGCCAAGTCCTGTATAGCACTCCTCCGTACATATATCCTCATCCTGAACCACTGCGTATATTTCCGCCTTGGGAAGCTTCTCCCGCAATGCCTTCAGGTACCCTACGCTTTCAATCAGCAGCACCCGCAAAGGTTCCTCGGTTGGCACAATAAATTTCAACAAATCGCCACTTTTATCCTCAATCATTCCGCTACCGCCTCTACATATATTCGTTCCATTGCCCGGACATAGCCAGCTTCATCCATCAATGGCGAGCTTTCAACCATCGGCCGCAGCTGGCTGCGCAGCTCTGACACCAGTTCAGGGGCCCTGCCCAGCGCTGAAGCAATCTCAATATACTCTGTCACATTATCAGCCGCCATATCCCCCAGGCCCACATTCATCAGCATGCTGTACCCAAAGCGTTGTCCCCGGCTAGTCCCATACTGGGACACCACCGGCACCCCCATATACATGGCTTCAAATGTGGTCATCCCACCAGTATATGGAAAGGTATCCAAAGCTATATCCATATCCCCATATTGGGTCAAATAATCCTGACTAAAATTCCGCAGCTCCACCCGATGCCGGTCAATGCCACATCCAGCCAACCGGTCCAAGGTATACTGCCGTCCAGCGGCATCCCCAAACAGCTTGTGTTTTAATAAAAGCCGGCTCTTCGGTACCTGCGCCAGAATTTTCCCCCAAGCCACCAGCATGTCATCGGTAACCTTGCTGAAATTATTGAAGCAGCCATAAGTAATATAGCCATTTTTCCGATAAGGTGCTTCGCTTACCGGCGGCATATCCTTAAATATGTGGAAGCAGAAATGACTGCCCTTTATGGCCAGCAGCCGTTCCACATAAGCATCCTGTCGCGGGGCTGGTGTGCAGTATTCGTCCCCCAGCACATAGTCCACTGATGTCATGCCCGTACTGCCCACCCAGCCAATGGCCGACATCTGCACCTTGGCCGGCTTATAAGCCAATACCGGCAGCATATTGCCACTGGTATGACCGCCCAGGTCCACCAAGATATCAATTTCATCCTTATAAATCTGTCGGGCTATATCCTGATGTGGCATACCAGCCACTGGCCGCCACACATCACAACCATCCTGAAACTGTCTGGTAACGGTATCTGCACCGGTATTTCCGGCATAACAATAAACAGAAAAAGAATGTCGGTCGGCCTTATCAACCAAGGCCCACAGCAGAGCTGACACCGGATGCTGGTGATAGTCGGCTGACAAATAGCCCACCCGCAGCTTATCATGTTGCCAATTTTTTTCGGCAAAAGGCTTTATGGTGCCTGCTGCCAGCAAATCCTCATAACCGGCATACAGGCTTTGCCAAAATTCCCGGTCGGTGGACGGCAGAGCTGCCGCCGCAAAAATGGCATTGCTGTATTCCACCAGCTTTTGCTGCCAATCATCCTCCGTGGCCACGGACTGAAGAAACATTTCCACAGCCTTAGCCGACTGACCAATTACACTGTAAGCCTGTCCCAGCAGGCTGTATACTGCCGGCAACAATCCCACATCGTCCCGGCAGCCACTGGCCGCCAATCCACTCAGGATATCAATTTCTCCCAGCACTTCCCCCAAGGACCGTTTTACATAAGCCCCCAGCAGCCGCACTTTGGACACAGCAAAACCGCCAGCCGAATACAATTCGCCCAGTACGGTTTCCGCCTCGGTAAATTTCCCCTGTTTCCACAGTTCGTGGGCGGACATATATAAATCCCAGCATTCCTTGGTCATATTGGCCATTTACTTCACCTGATTAACTGATTGTTTCAATACGCATTATTTCCGGCAAACTCTGTTGCCGCAGCCTGTAAAGCCATATCAACAGTCACATCCATATCATAATATGAATATGTCCCCAGCCGGCCACCAAAAATCACATTGGTCAGTTTGGCAGTCTCGGCCTTATACTTGGCATAAAGAGCACTGTTTTTTTCATCATTGACCGGATAATATGGCTCATCCCCCGGCGTCCATTCCGAGGAATACTCCCGGGAAATCACCGTTTTCGGCAAATCGTTACCATTTGCATCCTTGCCAAATTCAAACCATTTGTGCTCAATAATTCTGGTCCATGGGGTTTCCCGATCCGTGTAGTTCACGGCCGCATTCCCCTGAAAGCTCGGCATATCCAGCAGCTCATTTTCAAACCGCACCGAACGATATTCCAAGGTCCCCAGCTTGTAATCAAAAAACTCGTCCACCGGGCCGGTATAAACAATTTTGTCAGCTATATTTTCATATTCATCCCGGTGCTTCAGATAGTCCACTCCCAGCCGCACTTCAATACCTTCCAGCAAATTATTGACCAGCTTAGTATAGCCCCCGATGGGTATTCCCTGATACAGGGCATTAAAATAGTTGTTGTCATAGGTATATCGTACAGGCAAGCGCTTGATAATAAAGGCCGGCAAATCCTTGCAATCCCTTCCCCATTGCTTTTCCGTATAGCCCTTTATCAGCTTTTCAAAAATATCCCGGCCTACCAATGAAATAGCCTGTTCCTCCAGATTTTGGGGCTCACCGGTTATCTCCTGACGCTGCCGGGCAATCCGGTCAGCCGCCTCCTGGGGCGTTACCACCCCCCACATCTTGTTGAAGGTATACATATTAAATGGCAGGGAATAAATCTCGCCTTTGTAATTGGCGACCGGAGAATTGGTAAACCGGTTAAAGGTGGCAAAGGTGTTCACATAATCCCACACCACTTTATTGTTGGTATGAAAAATATGGGCACCGTATTTGTGCACATTGATGCCCTCCACTTGCTCTGTGTACACATTACCACCAATGTGGTTGCGCCGGTCAAGCACCAGCACCTTTTTCCCTTTTTCCCTGGCCTGCTGGGCGAAAACTGCCCCAAACAGCCCGGCACCAACAATCAAATAATCATAATGCATAACCCTGCTCCTTATTGTTTGTAGTAATTTAACCCACAACTCTATTTTAATGGCTTTTTCCCCTATTCTCAATCACAAATACATATTTTCCCATACAAAAAGAGATGTGAAACGGAAAAACCATTACACATCTCTGTTTTATCTGTATATTTGCTTACCCATTTACCCGGGAGAATTTATCCCGCAGGATAACATCGTGGGAACCGCCCTCCACAATACTGGTAGAAGACACCAGAGTCAGGCGGGCCTTTTCCTGCAGCTCAGGAATGGTCAACGCGCCACAATTGCACATGGTAGAACGGATTTTGCTCAAGGTCACCCCAACATTGTCGTGGAGAGAACCAGCATATGGAACATAGGAATCAACGCCTTCCTCGAAGGACAGCTTCTTGGCGCCGCCCAGATCATAGCGCATCCAGTTGCGGGCCCGGTTGGAACCCTCACCCCAATATTCCTTGTAGTAAGTACCATTGATTTTAATACGGTCAGTAGGGCTTTCATCAAACCGGGAGAAATACCGGCCCAACATCATAAAGTCTGCCCCCATGGCCAAAGCCAAAGTCATATGATAGTCATGAACAATACCGCCATCAGAGCATACCGGAATGTATATACCGGTCTTCTGGTAATACTCATCACGGGCCTTGCATACATCAATCAAGGCAGTAGCCTGACCACGGCCAATACCCTTGGTCTCACGGGTAATACAAATGGAACCGCCACCGATACCTACCTTGATAAAGTCTGCGCCAGCCTCGGCCAGGAACATAAAGCCATCCCGGTCTACAACATTACCGGCACCCACCTTTACATCCTCACCGAAATTCTCATGAATGTATTTCAGGGTAATGCGCTGCCACTCGGAGAAACCCTCGGAGGAGTCAATGCAGAGTACATCCGCCCCAGCCTTCAGCAAAGCCGGCACCCGCTCTGCGTAATCACGGGTGTTGATACCAGCGCCAACAATGTAACGCTTCTTGCTGTCAATCAGCTCCAGCTTATTTTCCTTGTTATCAGTGTAATCCTTGCGGAATACCATATACAGGAGACGCTGATTTTCGTCTACCAGTGGCAGCATATTCAGCTTGTGCTCCCAAATAAGGTCATTGGCTTCAGACAAGGTAGTGTCAGCCCCGGCATAAATCAGCTTATCAAATGGGGTCATAAACTCCTTGGCCTGGGTATCCATGGACATCCGGGTAATGCGATAGTCACGGCTGGTAACAATACCCAGCAGCTTGCCGGTAGGCTCGCCGTCTTCCGTAACAGCCATAGTGGAATGACCGGTCTTTTCCTTCAAAGCCAAGATTTCCTCCAGGGTGGTGGTAGGCTTGATATTGGAATCACTGCTTACAAAGCCGGATTTATAATTCTTTACCCGGGCAACCATAGCTGCCTCATCTTCTATTGACTGAGAACCATAAATGAATGACACACCGCCTTCACGAGCCAAAGCAATCGCCATGGAGTCATTGGAGACGGACTGCATAATAGCTGAAGTCATTGGAATATTCATGGAAATTTTAGGCTCTTCACCTTTCTTGAACTTTACCAGCGGTGTCTTTAAAGACACATTTGCCGGAATACACTTATCAGATGAATAACCAGGAACCAATAAATACTCGCCAAAAGTGTGTGAAGGTTCATCAAAATAGAATGCCAACATAATCCCTTCTTTTCTGTAATATTTTTTGTTTTCCTCGACCTTTTGGAGACGCTCCGGTCAAAGATATTGTCACTATACTAGTACAATAAATCCCAGTTGTCAAACAAAAAATGAAGCAAAAAGGACTGTCCTCTCAAAAAGGACAGTCCTCCATTTTAGCTTATTCTACTGTTACAGATTTGGCCAGATTTCTTGGTTTATCCACATCTGCACCACGGGTAATAGCGGTGTAGTAGCTGAGCAGCTGCAATGGCAATACCGCCAAAAGTGGAATCAACAGCTCGTCAGTGCGTGGAACGAAAATGACATGGTCGGCATACTTTTCCAGTTCGGTGTCCCCGGTGGCTGCAATACCGATAACCACTGCATCACGGGCCTTGACTTCCTTGATGTTGCTCAGCGTCTTGTCATAAACGCTCTTCTGGGTAGCCAGAGCCACCACCGGAACTCCCTGAGTGATAAGGGCCAAAGTACCATGCTTCAGCTCACCAGCCGCATAAGCCTCTGCGTGAATATAGGAAATTTCCTTCAGCTTCAGGGAACCTTCCAGTGCCACTTCATAGTCCAAAGCCCGGCCAATGAAGAATACATCGTTGTTAAAGCCATACTTCTTGGCAAACACCTTGATTGGCTCTACATCCTCCAAGGTCTCACTAATCTGGGCCGGAATGTTCCGCAGCATGGTGAGCAGCTCCTTCATCCGTCTAGGAGCTACCGTACCCCGGAGGCCAGCCATATACGCTCCCAACAGGAACATAACAATCAGCTGGGTGGTATAAGCCTTGGTGGATGCTACCGCAATCTCCGGACCAGCCCAAGTATAAATAACCTGATCTGCCTCACGGGCAATGGAAGAACCTACCACATTGGTTACCGCCAAGGTCTTGGAGCCCAGCCGCTTGGCTTCCTTCAAGGCAGCCAAAGTATCAATGGTCTCACCGGACTGGCTCACAACAATAGTCAATGTATTGTCATCAATGATTGGCTGACGATAACGGAACTCAGAAGCTATATCTACTTCCACCGGTACTCGGGCCATACGCTCGATATAGTATTTACCAACCAGACCGGCATGATAAGCGGTACCGCAGGCTACGATGAACACCTTGGAGAAGGAATTCACATATTCCTCAGTCCAGCCCAACTCCTCCAAAACAACAGCGGAGTTATCCTTGTTGATTCTGGAAGACAGAGTATCACGAACTGCCTTAGGCTGCTCATGGATTTCCTTTAACATAAAATGCTCATAGCCGCCCTTTTCAGCTGCTTCAGCATTCCAATTTACTTCAAATACCTTCTTGGTTACCGGCTCGCCCAGGCTATTGGTAATCCATACAGAATCCTTCTTTACAACAGCCAGTTCACCGTCGTTTACGATATAGGTACGACGGGTCCGGGAAATAATCGCCGGAATATCCGAAGCAACAAAGTTTTCCCCATCGCCCAGACCGATTACCAGCGGATTGTCCTGCTTGGTGCAAATCAGCTTATCCGGGTCCTTCTTGGACATAAATACAATAGCATAGGAGCCCTCAACCCGCTTTAAAACTTCACGGACAGAAGCCTCAAAATCACCGTTATAAAGCTCCTCCAGCAGATGAGGCAATACCTCAGTATCGGTCTCAGACTTGAAAACATGCCCCTTGGAAATAAGGTCTTCCTTCAACTCCATGTAGTTCTCGATAATACCGTTATGAACCACCGCAAAATCACCATGGCAATCAGTATGCGGATGGGAGTTGGTATCAGATGGGCGGCCGTGGGTAGCCCAACGGGTATGACCGATACCGATGCACCCTTCCGGCGTCTTTCCCTCGATTTTCTCCTCAAGAGCGGCCAAACGCCCCACAGTCTTCTCCACACAAATAATCTGGTCGTTCAGCACGGCAATACCGGCGGAATCATAACCACGATACTCCAGCTTGGTCAGCCCCTCAATAAGGAATGGGGCTGCCTGATTGCTACCAATGTAACCAACAATACCACACATAAAAAAAACCTCCTGACACAACTGGAAGTCCTATGTCCTGCCCAAATACCGCTCTGTCCTGCCAGTTACCCGACAGTTTTTACAGTATTCTAACGACCGGCAAGCCGAGAGGCATCCGCTGATAAATCGACAACCTCTTCCTCGTCACCTCACTGACACATCAGCAAGGCCATGCGCTAGAACTTTAAGTCCTTTCAATATATGAACACAGTGACTTCAACAACATCATCACCGCAATTTGTGCCTTCGCCCAAATCACGACACCTTATTCTAATGGATTAGTATGTAATAGTCAAGAAAAAATAACTCCCAAAACTTTTCAGCAAACAAAACGGGGCTATGATAACACAACAAGTGCTTCCATAGCCCCAAATATACTTTTATTTAATGTAACACTTCTATTACATCATACCTGGCATACCGCCCATTGCTCCGGCACCAGCCATTGGGTTAGCTGCGCCCTCAGTTGGCTTGTCAGCAACCAAAGTCTCGGTGGTGAGAACCATAGCAGCAATGGAAGCTGCATTCTGCAGTGCGGAACGGGTAACCTTGGCAGGGTCAACAATACCGTTGGCAATCATATCAACATACTCGCCCTTGTAAGCATCGAAACCAACACCAACCTCATGGTTCTTAACCTCAGCCACTACTACAGAGCCTTCCAGGCCTGCGTTGCTGGCAATCTGGCGAACCGGCTCCTCAACAGCACGGCGGACAATGTTGATACCGGTCTTAACATCACCCTCGGCCTTCAGGGAATCCAAAGCAGGGAGAATATCGATAAAGGTAGTACCACCACCAGCTACGATACCTTCTTCAACTGCAGCGCGGGTAGCATGGAGAGCATCCTCAACCCGGAGCTTCTTGTCCTTCATCTCAACCTCGGTAGCAGCACCGATTTCAATAACAGCTACGCCGCCGGAGAGCTTAGCCAGACGCTCCTGGAGCTTCTCCTTGTCGAAATCAGAGGTAGTATCAGCAATCTGCTTCTTGATCTGCTCAATACGGGAGCTGATAGCATCCTTGTCACCCATACCATCAACGATAGTAGTGTTTTCCTTGGAGGAATGTACCTGACGGGCATGACCAAGGTCTTCCAGAGTTACGCTGTCCAGCTTGCGGCCCAATTCCTCAGAAATCAGCTGACCACCGGTGAGGATAGCAATATCCTCCAGCATAGCCTTACGGCGATCGCCAAAGCCAGGAGCCTTTACAGCCAGAGCCTTGAAGGTACCACGGAGCTTGTTGACAACGATAGTTGCCAGAGCCTCGCCATCCAAATCCTCAGCGATAATAACCAGTTCCTTGCCCATCTTAACAACCTGCTCAAGAATTGGCAGAATGTCGTTAACGGAAGAAATCTTCTTGTCAGTGATAAGGATGAATGGGTCATTCATAACAGCTTCCATCTTATCAGTGTCGGTAACCATATATGGGGAAATGTAACCACGGTCGAACTGCATACCTTCTACAACAGACAGGCTGGTTTCCATACCCTTGGACTCCTCAACGGTGATAACGCCTTCCTTGCCAACCTTTTCCATAGCATCAGCAATGTACTGGCCGATTTCCTCATCAGCAGAGGATACAGTAGCAACCTGGGCAATAGCCTTCTGGGACTCAACTGGCTTGGAAACCTTCTGGAGCTCAGCTACCAGAGTCTTTACAGCCATCTCGATACCCTTTTTCAGAACCATAGGATTAGCACCGGCAGCTACATTGCGCATACCTTCATGAATCATAGCCTGAGCCAGCAGAGTTGCAGTAGTAGTACCGTCACCGGCTACATCGTTGGTCTTGGTAGCAACCTGACGAACCAGCTGAGCACCCATGTTCTCAAATGGATCTTCCAACTCGATATCACGGGCAATGGTAACACCATCATTGGTGATGGTAGGTGCACCGAACTTCTTATCCAGAACCACATTACGGCCCTTTGGACCAAGGGTAACTTTTACAGCATTTGCCAATGCGTCAACGCCCTTTTCCAGTGCGCGACGAGCTTCTTCATCAAATAAAATCTGCTTTGCCATTATATTTGCCTCCAATTTTTATCAAGATAAACCGAAAATCGGCAGATTACTCTACAATGCCAAGAATATCGCTCTGACGAACGATGAGATAATCCTTGCCGTCAATCTTTACTTCAGTGCCGGCGTACTTGGAATAAAGAACAGTGTCGCCAACCTTAACCTCCATGTTAATGCGGTTGCCTTCCTTGTCCACACTACCAGGGCCAGCTGCTACGATAACGCCCTTCATAGGCTTTTCTTTGGCAGTATCTGCCAAAATAATACCACTTGCTGTTTTGGTCTCTGCCTCAGCAACTTCAATGACAACCCTGTCTCCCAATGGTTTAATCATATTTAAACGCCTCCCAAAAGAAAAATCATAATTTTATTGTTAGCACTCTTTTTGGCTGAGTGCTAAACCCGAGTATTATAATAAATCCTTTTGGACAAAAAATCAAGTAAAAAGTCAAAAAAACAAAGAAATCATAAAATGACTTCTTTGCTGGTTGATTATTCATTATTATCCAATAACCATCTGGCTATATCGATAACTCTGATGCCATCAATGTCATTTATCCAAATTGACTTTCAAGACCTATTTGATATAATAAGGACAAGGAAGGTGCTACCGATAAGCGGTCAGCCCCAAATTAGATTGTTTATAGAAAACCGCCTAAAGTTGGTAGCTGGAGGCGGTTTTTCTATTGCTATGATTTAATTGCAACGATACAAATCGCCACAAGAAACACTAATGACAGAAAAAACCACAGCCGGCATTTCTGCCGGCTGCAGTCTTTCTATGGAGTTTTCAAATCGTCAAAAAGTATCGGATAATCCTGCCGCAAATCAAAAATATGATAGATATACACTACCTCATTACTAAGCCGGTAAATTGCTGCGTGCTTCTTTATAATTATCATACGATATCCACGCTGATTCAGCCATTCATCCGGAAGTAGAGAACCAGAATCCGGAAAGGTCTCCAGTCGGCCAATGGTTTCCAAAATGCCAGATGTCACCTTTAGAGCTGTTTGTGCATCAAAGTATAACCTATACCAATCTGCTATTCGTGACAGATCTTCCCAGGCCTGTGATAAAATTTGCACATTATACTTCATATAGGCGCTCCTGCAATTTTGCTCGTGCTTCTGCTACCGACATAGTCTTTGCCCCACTTAATCTTTCCTGCTCTGCGGCCAGAATTTTCTCCCGCATATTTAACATTTCTTCCCGCCGCTCAAAGGCTTCAATACTCATAAAAACGCCGTCGCCTTCGCCATTTTTTGTGATATAAATGGGTGCCTGAGTTTCCCGCGCCAACATAGAAATTTTCCCATAGTCGTTTCTTAAAGATGTTGATGGTTTTATTAACACCTGGCCCACTCCTCAAAAATTCTATCATTATTCTATCATTATTATACACAAAATTAAAATCAATATCCATTTTTTTCATTAAAGTATACTCTCTTCAAGTACTCCTTTCAGTTTATAACGCCATTGTTCAAATTTTTCTTCTTTAGAAGAAAAATCTTCCAATTAGCGTTTCCCTAAAGGACTAGCTTCGCGTCGCAACGAGGTGGGAGATNNNTATACTAACATCAACATAGAACTAAAACGATGCCACCAACAAAACTATCCATCGATGAGTATCAGTTTATCAATATCCAACATAGAACTAAAACACCGCGGGCATTCTCCAGCTTCATAATGTTGTATCAGTTTATCAATATCCAACATAGAACTAAAACTGATCCGTGGAATTCCGGTAATCAATACCGGTATCAGTTTATCAATATCCAACATAGAACTAAAACTATTTTACCTGGGCTTTAATCACACCCTTCGTATCAGTTTATCAATATCCAACATAGAACTAAAACGATGCCACCAACAAAACTATCCATCGATGAGTATCAGTTTATCAATATCCAACATAGAACTAAAACCAACCTCGTCCAAGTTTTTGCCATAGCAATGTATCAGTTTATCAATATCCAACATAGAACTAAAACCGAATAAAGCCGGCAACACTGGTCAAGATTGTATCAGTTTATCAATATCCAACATAGAACTAAAACTACTGGCAATACACATAACTATCACAAAAGTATCAGTTTATCAATATCCAACATAGAACTAAAACGGGACTTAGCAACAATAGCACTACCGGCAGTATCAGTTTATCAATATCCAACATAGAACTAAAACGCAACGCTCCAACTCTTAGCACTACCACGAGTATCAGTTTATCAATATCCAACATAGAACTAAAACTGACAGGCAGAAATTTGATAATCAAAATTGTATCAGTTTATCAATATCCAACATAGAACTAAAACCAATATTTCTAATTTGTTTTCGAGTTCGTCGTATCAGTTTATCAATATCCAACATAGAACTAAAACCATGCAGCACCATAGGCGTTCCCAATGACAGTATCAGTTTATCAATATCCAACATAGAACTAAAACTGCAAATAATCTCTATATATGCTTCACCGCGTATCAGTTTATCAATATCCAACATAGAACTAAAACGGATAAATCCTGCCAGTAGCGAAATTCCCAGTATCAGTTTATCAATATCCAACATAGAACTAAAACATACTTCATTAGATAACTTTTCATCATCGGGTATCAGTTTATCAATATCCAACATAGAACTAAAACCAATGTCGTGGATTCCCACCAACCAACAACGTATCAGTTTATCAATATCCAACATAGAACTAAAACAAACGATAGAAACATATACAAAGGCTGTTAGTATCAGTTTATCAATATCCAACATAGAACTAAAACCAGACAGATGGAACATGATTATTGTCTGTCGTATCAGTTTATCAATATCCAACATAGAACTAAAACCAATAATGCGGGTATTAGTACCATCAGCAAGTATCAGTTTATCAATATCCAACATAGAACTAAAACAGGTACTAAGCCGGAGTTTGTTAGCCTTGGTATCAGTTTATCAATATCCAACATAGAACTAAAACCTCATAACAAAGATTAACAAGTATATTTAGTATCAGTTTATCAATATCCAACATAGAACTAAAACCTGGTACTCTTTCTGCTCCGTCTTCTCCAGTATCAGTTTATCAATATCCAACATAGAACTAAAACAGCAACTCTCTGCGCTTTTATCTCTTCATGTATCAGTTTATCAATATCCAACATAGAACTAAAACTTAATATCCCAACACACGCCAATAGGTAGTGTATCAGTTTATCAATATCCAACATAGAACTAAAACCCGATAACTGCAACATTAAACAAAACTCTCGTATCAGTTTATCAATATCCAACATAGAACTAAAACAGAAACCGCTTACCATGATTACGCCGGAGAGTATCAGTTTATCAATATCCAACATAGAACTAAAACCTTAAATTGATTATATCATAATTCAAATAAGCATTACATCCTTATCATCCAACAGGTTTTCTGTAGGTGTTTTCTCACCTAACAAAATTTGCATTTTATTGTATTGCTTTTCCGTTATCTGCAGCAAGCGAACCGAACCATAAGGGGGTATAATTTTTTTTACTTCCCGGCAATATTTTTTTGAGTCATCATTATTCTTGGTTATTCGTGAATACACGGAATACTGAAGCATATCAAAACCAAGTTTAATTAAACTCTTTCTAAAATGCATATAATTCTTTTTATCCTCCGATGTAGTTGTCGGCAAATCAAACATTACTATCAGTCGCATATATCTATTTTCCATATTTTTCCATATCAGGTAGCAAAAGCAAATCAACAGAATTACCATTTATGGCACTGGTAAAACTGGATATACATTTGTCAACAGCATTATAAAGACGCATTCTCTTTTTGTTAATTAACACCTCCGTGTTACACAGTCCCACCAATGATATTTTATTATTTGATGTTAATTCATCCACCAACTCATCATTATGGGCAAAAACCCAATAATCCACTATAGGCCGAAACGGTTCCATAAAATCATCTGCCAAATTAAATGGATTGCCTTCACCAATATGGTGAATACCTAAATTACAGTTGTATCCATGGGCGCACAAGGATCTAGCCACCAATGATCTAATAATGGCATATCCATAATTCATGGCGGCATTTAATACATCATCTTCAAACCTTGTGAAGTTAACGCCAAATAAATTTCTAAAAAACATTTTGGCCGCTATAGCCTCTCTATTGCCCGGGTCCCCAGGCAAGACTTCATCAGCCAACTGATGAAGTCTGCCAGAAATTTCACTTTTTCCCGTTAATTTTTCCAACACATAGGCCTGATTGTTAATTTTAGCTTTCACTATTTTTTCCCAAAGATTATCCTGCATTTCTTTTGGCAATGCTATTTGGCGCTTTAAAGCAGCAAAACCGGCATAGTATGAATCTGATGATAATACATTACAACATGGCAAGTGTTTCGAGTCACATAATATAACATTAACATCATATTCCGCCAGTTTACATAGAGCATATACTGACAAGCTAATGGACATATTATCCACCACCAAAGATTGAATATCACCTAAAGGTATCTTCTTATCGTCATCTTTTTGGTGAATAACAAGCCATTCATCATGAACTGTTATTCTTTCTCCGTTATTGACAAGAATGGAGCGGAACATTTTACCTCACCACCAATTTGCCCAAGAATATCAATGTGATATTTTTTTATAGTATCATCTTTAGATAATGTAAAATCTTTTCGCACCGCATCATTGTTACTTATCAAATAAAATCTATTAGCTTTGATGTTTTTTATTCCTGTATAATAACCTTTAATTCTTTCCTCTCCTTTTTTGTTGTACACCACAATATAATCATTCTTAAACAAATACATAATATGCTTATCATAATTATCTGGATTAGGAACATTGATAAACATCTTTTTGTTTTTCAATTTAAAATCAACATACCTAAGGCCGCGCAAAGCCGTCTTATTATCTTTTGTGGAATACACCTCCAAACAGTAATACGATTTGGCATCCAAAATATTTTCATTGCCTAAAGAGTCCATTTTTACACTTGATGAGTCTTCTTTATCTTTTTTCTTTATAGGATTATCCTTAGTAAAGCTTCCAGAAAACCGCTTGGACTGCTTATAGGATACCAACGGCATCTGTATGGAAGCAACAAAATCAGAGTCATTATAATACTGCTCTAGATTTTTGCGGAATGCTTCTGGTGTAACCATATTGAATTCCTCAAGACTTGTATCCACCAATCTCTTATCCGTTTCCTCCCGCAATGACCTTACCATGGATGGAATACGATCCTTTCGTACCAGCAGATTCTTGGCCAATTCTTCATTTAAGTGATAATACTTCTCCATCTTGCGAACTGCCTTATCAAGATAATTATCATATTCCTCCGTCACTCGCTTGCCATTTTGACGGAAAATATTCTGGAGTTTAAGGTTATCACTGGCCAGTTCCACTGCAGCTGGAGTAAGATTGGCAATAACTATAGCATCAGCTGCATGATGCAAATTATTTTCCCTGTTCTTTTCCGGAGTTCCCCAGGTTCGCTTATTAAGCCACAGTTTTCGCATTTTGGATGTAATGGCACCATTGATTGCATATACATTTTTCTTTTTATCGCTGTTAAATAGCAACATATTATTTAGATAGTTCACTAAAAAACGACTTATATATCTGGTGTCGTTAATATTTCTTGACTTCCACTCATCCAGCAGTTTACTGTCACGAAGGTTCTTTACCATCAAGTACTTGTACTTTTTCTTTGAGATTATTTTTTTCTTCAGTAAGATATTTACTCTCTTTATAAACTCCAATTCAGCCTTATCAGATAAATATTCTCTAGGAGCTTTATTGGATTTTGCCTGACGATTGCTCCCCATACCAGTCAGTACCTTATTATTTAGGGTATCATCCAATATCAGCGAAAATGGGATAATGTGATCAATATCATATTGCCCACTCAGCACATCCGCTTCTGGAATATTTTCCCCCGTATATAAATCTATCCCATCCTGCTGCTCCCATAGACGATAACGCGCTATATCTTTACCAGATACTTCCCCCTCTTTACGAAGTCCCAGTTCAACCAGCTTTGTACTAATAGCCTCCTTTTTTTTCATTTTTTCGTTGTTGGCTTTGGTCATTTTCCGCCTGGTTTCAATACTGTGCCCCAGTTCATCAGCCACCTCAATATTGATATATGCCGGCGAACCGTACTTGCCTATAAGGGCATTGATTATCTTGCGGGTTTCATTGATTGCCTTGAAAACCACTACATTCTTTACCACATCTTCATCCATTTCTTTTGTGAACGGTGGTAATAATCTTACCTTCTCCGTATTTTCTGCTTCATCTGTAAGCTGTTCCTTATTTCGTCGGGCTTGGAAATTACCATATAATTCACCATGTCTGAAGGCATCAATAGCTTCTAGCATGTAGCGATAGCATACATTTGATGTTCCACCAAAGTGTATTCTCCTGGTTTGTTCTTGCAATGCTTTATTCCAGCCAGCTTTTTCCAATGCTTTTCTTCTGCGTTTTGGGGTAATATTGCTGGCTAACAAACTACATAATTCATGGAGTTTGGATGGCCTATCAAAATCAAATTGTTCTTCCTTGATCAATTCATCATAACTATACCCACTATCATCCAATATCTTTTTCAATATCTTCAGAGTCTTTATAGTCTGCGGTATGTTTTCCTCTAGCTTTTCAGCCTTTATAAGGGTCAAATTGTATTTCTTCAGTATTTCTTTGATATCTTTTTCAGTAATGGATGCATTTTTTAGGGCAAAATCAATAATTTTGTCAGCAGCTTCCGGTAAAAATGTTATTTCACCAGTGGTGCTGTCAACATACATCATCTTGGACAAACCGTTTACCAAGGAATAAATATCTGCAATTACTGTGGACCTATAGCCTCTAACTTCTTCCTTATAAAACATACAGCAGCCTATGCTATCCAAAAAACCCATAAACTTACGCTTTTTATCAGTTTTATCCCCGGGTCCATCCTCAAAATCCCGCTGAACAAAAACTATGTCGTCACATAAGAAATCAATATTATGTTCCGTCAACTGTTCATAGAATTCCTGTTGCTTCCGGAGTATTGCCCTAAGTTCATCCCTTAACGCTGCCCGTTTAATAAGAAAATATTTTTCGTCGTCATCACCTTTATGATTATGGAAATCTGGAAACTGGGTGTTTGTAGAAAATTCATTATCATGCAAAATCATATCGGCAACGGATACATACTTACCAGCTGCCATTTTTTCATCAAATCTGGATAGGGCGGTCTTTATCTTGCCAGCTTCCTTTTCATCCGCAACATCATCTTCATAGAATTCACGATAACCTCTATGGTTGCAAAAATGGATAACGCAATCGGCAATTTCTTGTGGGGTGAGCTTTTCCGACAATCCCCTAAATCTCACATAGTAAATATTCTGATTGCCATTTACTTCCTGCCATTCTTTAATTTTGTCCGCACTTAATAAACCTATCCGCTCAATAAATCTCTTTGCCCGCTCTTTACGATGGTATCTACGCCGAATCAATCTACGACCAGCCCTATATTGCCGTCTCCCCTGGTTCTTACTGACTTTTGTTTTGGGTTCTTCCCCAGAATCAAAAAGCCGGACCCCTACCTGTTCGATACGGGCATCATATACCTTATCATACGACAATACAGCAAAACCTACAGAACCTATACCAACATCCAACCCGATTCCAATTTTTCTTTTCATGAATATCCTCCTATTCTATGTTGACATGTATTCATTGTTAGTGATAATATGAGTATGAACTTAGAGTTACTGTTGTGCCGGTTTATCAATATCCAACATAAAACCTTTTATTGATTATTGTCAGTTTATCAATATCCAACAATAGTTCTAAGATAAGGCCTTATGTGCCGTAGGGTATAGCGGTATCCCGAACAATTCCGCTGCTTTGAGTATTAAGCTGCTACATCATGTAGCAGCTTTTTTATTACCGGTTACAATACTGCGTTTGTATTCCAGCTAGTTAAAAGAGGTTCTCTTTAATTATTATATACTTTTAGAATATTCTGCCAATAATTTACTGTGCATTTTTTAGTCAAGAAATTACAATCATTAAGAAGGCTCTCTCCTCATACATCTTCCCTTATACCGTTGTTTGCAATCCCCTCACTTCCATCCAGAACACCCAGCAAGTAAAAATCTATACACAAAAAAAAACTACAGCCGGCATTTCTGCCGGCTGCAGTCTTTCTACGGAGAAGTATTGTGAGTGGTGACCTTCATAATCTGTTGCTATAGCCTTGCAACTAACTTTTTTATCTCTTTCTCATTTTCCCTGCTAAACTCACTAAGCTCATACGACCTTATTCTTTCATTTACCAAATGTGGAATAACGAATCCATTCTTGACCAGAATGGCCAGACGGTTAATCACGGTTTTATTCGTAACACCAATGTCTCGGCTAACTTCTATTGGTGCAAACACACCTTTGTATTTACTAATCAACAACCGCAACAAATCTTTCTCCTTAGCCTTTAGATAGGACAAACTCTCCTTTACACCTCCACCACTGGCGCTTTCTGACAATTCACAAGCCTTGCTTGAATACAGCAATACCATTCGCAGGAAATACTTGATCCAAATCTCTGGATGGGGTGGATTGTCCCGCCCCGAATAATACAGTGCTGGCAACCCCATTTGAATAGATTCATAGTATTCATTTACATCATAGGCAAAGTATTCTTCCAATGAACCAATTCCATTGAAGCCATACCCGTTTATATCCAGAATATATCCTGATACTAAGCGAGCCGTTCGACCATTACCATCCTCAAAAGGATGAATGGTTACCAGCTGGTAGTGTACAACAGCCGCTATCAGCAACGGGTGGTCATCGGTGGAATTAACATACTCCACCAGCTCGTCCAAAAGGTCAGGAATATCGCAGTATTCTGGTGGTATGTAATCGGGCTTCCCCGTCTTGGAATCATATACTGCAAATAACACCCCAGGTATCGTAGCACCTCTTAGCCCGATTTTTTCCTTTGAAGCACCTTTTTCCACATATTTTTGCACATCCAGGATAAGTTTCTTGGATAGCTTTTCCTTCTTTTTTGCTTTCTCTTCCAAGTATTTTAATGCCAAAAAATAATTCCTTACCTCTTGTTCCGGCTTTAGAAAATGCTGTCTTTCATCTCTATCTATAACTTCATCAACCTGTTGTACTGAAAGGGGATTTCCCTCTATCCTGTTTGAGGCAAAGGAGCTCTTCTTTTGGGAATTTTTCCGTAATTTATCAGCTATATTTTTAGACAACTTAACAGAAGAAACATTATATCGATTTTTATCTATATCCGTTATATATTTTAGGATTTCATTAGTCAAAATTACTTTCATCATAGGCAATCCCCCCTTGAATATTATATCAGCATATCCATTATTGTTTCACTAAATTTTCACTATTTTTTCACTATTTTCCATTATGCCATCCCATTACAATATCGTTGGCAGCAGTAGGCCAAAAGATAGTGTCCTGTAAGCAAAAGCTCAACAGAAAAAGACCACAGCCGGCATTTCTGCCGGCTGCAGTCTTTCTATGGAGAAGTGTTGTAGGAAATTTTTAGGTTAGTTGAGATTCCGAAAA
Source organism: uncultured Anaerovibrio sp. (assembly GCA_902786545.1). Classification (GTDB taxonomy): domain Bacteria; phylum Bacillota; class Negativicutes; order Selenomonadales; family Selenomonadaceae; genus Anaerovibrio. The sequence goes on along the minus strand of CADACU010000005.1, from coordinate 47,645 downwards.
TGTCTGATTTTGAGTATAACTTAGTGGAAGATTTTTCTTTTTTTAAAAGAAAAATTTGAACTACTGCGGTATAATGATTACTGACATATCAATATCAAAGGGGTTTTAGTGTGGAAAAGAATAATAAAATCTATCAGGCATATGTGGAAATTCTCAAACGGGAGCTGGTACCGGCCATGGGCTGCACCGAGCCGATTGCCATTGCCTACTGTGCTGCCAAGGCCAGAGAAGCTTTGGGAGCGCTGCCGGACAAAATCACTGTAGCTGCCAGTGGCAATATTATAAAAAATGTAAAAAGCGTTATTGTACCAAACACTGAAGGCCGAAAGGGTATTGAAGCCGCCGCGGCCATCGGAGTGCTGGCTGGGGATGCCAACGCTGAGCTGGAGGTTATCGCCCGTGTCAAGCCGGAGGACAAAGCTCAGCTGAGCCAATATATGGAAACCACGGATATTCAGGTGGAAGCCGCCCAGTCAGAGCATGTTCTGGATATTATTGTTACCGTTTCTAAAGGAACAGATACCGCTCAGGTGCAGGTGGTAAATGAGCATACTAACATTGTCAAAATCTGCAAAAACGGCCAGATAATCCTGGAAAAGGAAATCATCGATACCGCCGAACCAGGCAAACCAGACTATGAGTGTATGACCATAGAGGATATTTACGACTTTGCCATGACCTGCGATCTGGCCGATGTTCAGGAGCTGCTGGACCGGCAGATTGCGTATAACACCGCCATTTCCGATGAGGGGCTGAAAAACGATTATGGCGCCAATATTGGCAAAACCTTGCTAAAAGCCTATGGCAATGATATACATATCCGGGCCAGAGCCAGGGCCGCCGCCGGCTCAGACGCCCGAATGAACGGCTGTGAAATGCCGGTAGTCATTAACTCCGGCAGTGGCAATCAGGGAATGACCGTCTCCCTGCCGGTTATTGAATACGCCAAGGAGCTGGGCTCCAGTCAGGAAGAACTGTATCGGGCCCTGCTGTTGTCCAATCTGGTAACCCTCCACGAAAAAGAGGGCATCGGCCGCCTGTCAGCCTACTGTGGGGCCATTAGCGCCGGCGCCGGAGCTGGAGCCGGGATTGCCTGGCTATGCAGTAAGGACTATGAATCGGTAATTCACACCATTGTAAACGCGTTGGCCATCACCTCCGGCATTGTCTGCGATGGAGCCAAGGCCTCCTGTGCTGCCAAGATTTCTGCCGCGGTAGATGCTGGTATTATGGGCTTTGAAATGTACCGCAACGGCCAGCAATTCTACGGTGGTGACGGTCTGGTACTGAAGGGCGTGGAGAACACCATTCGAAATATCAGTCGGCTGGGGCGCATCGGCATGAAAGAAACCGACAAGGAAATCATAAAAATGATGATAGGGCAATAATAAAAAGCCAGATGCAGGTCTAACGCGGCACGCTCGCGCTCGAGACATTTTGCCTAGTGGTACTAAGTTCACATTCGCTTTGCTTATGTTCACTAAGTGCCAAGGCAAAATGATGTCCGCTTATAGACTCTCCATCTGGCATCTTTTTGTATTTCACAATCAATATTATTCTATTTGGTAGCAGAACGAATTATCGCTTCTGCTACTTCTTTTATTGTCTTGCGTTTGGCCATACTGTATTTCTGGATGCGGTTGAAGGCTTCGCTTTCACTGATATTATGGGCATCCATCAGGATTCCCTTGGCCCGGTCCAGAGTTTTCCGCATGGCCAATGTGTCCTTTACCTTCAGCAGCTCATCCTCAAGTCCCTGCATCTCCCTGTATCTGGACATAGCCACCTCAATGGCTGGGAACAAATTGGCTTCCTGCACCGGCTTGACCAGATAAGCCAACACCCCGGCTGCAGTAGCATCTTTGACGATTTCCGGCTGACTGAAAGCGGTCAGCAATACTACCGGCGCAATTTTTTCTTTACTGACAATCTTGGCAGCAGCAATGCCATCCATTTTCGGCATTTTTATATCAAAAATACACAGATCCGGCTTCATTTTTTTAGCCAGCTCCACCGCCTGCTGGCCATTGGTGGCTTCCCCCACCACCTTGTGTCCGGCCTCCTCCAGCAGTTCCTTGATATCCATCCGGATTATCGCTTCATCATCAGCAATTAAGATATTTAACGGGTTCATTCTTGCTCGCCTCCCGAATAAATCTTTGGTATACGCAAAATACAGCGGGTACCATGGTCATTTTTCATCTCAAAGCTGCCACCTATATCATCCTGCACCAAAGTGGTTATTATCTGCAGTCCCAAGGATTTTGCTTTTTCCACTGAGAAATCGGCCGGCAGCCCGATACCATCATCATAAAGCTCAATAATGTATTCTTCATCGGTTATTTCTGTCCTGAGACCAATAGTACCCCGATTCCGATCCTTGAAGCCATGCTCGATGGAATTCAATATGAGCTCATTGATAATCACCGCAATATTGCTGGCATTCTTGGATGGCAGCACCACTTCCGGTCCTTCCACCTTGCTTTCAAGCACAAAATCACTGTCCACCATATTGGGTACCACCTGCTCAATAATATTGCGGGTCACCTCAATGACATTGATTTCTTCCTTGTCGTGCTGGGATAAAAATTCATGGGCCACGGCCATGCTCAAAATGCGGTTGGTACTTTCCTGCAGGGCAGCCTTTACCTCCGGAAACTTGGACCGGCGTCCCTGAAGTCTGAGCAGGCTGGCAATGGTTTGCAGGTTGTTTTTCACCCGATGATGTATCTCCTGAATAACAGCGGTTTTAATCTTGATTTCCCGCTCCTTCTTCCGCACCTGGGTCACATCGGCCAACAAAAGTATGCGCCGCTGCATCACGCCAGCTTCCTCCAATTTTATGTCCCGCTGGAGTAAAATCAGATCCCCTACCTGCATTTCCTTTTCAAAGGGACGACTGCTGTCAATAATTTCCCGGTGCAGCATGGCACTGATTTCCCGGTCCGGCAGCCGGCAGCCAATAAGATGGTAAATCCCCAGTGCCCGATATATTCTAGTGGCAGATAAATTGGTATATGTAATGCGGTTATTTTTGTCCGCAATGATAATTCCCGTACCAGCAAAAATCGGACCGAACAAATCCGGTGTTAGCTGCCGTTTCGAGTAGTCCAGCAACATCTCGGCCACCTCCAGCAGCTGATAATAACTGCTGGAAGTAGCATAGCCCTGACTGGTTTCCAAGGTAACCACGCCAATAAGGTCATTGCCATCCTTTATTGGATAAGCATACATATCCAGCGTGTTCCCCAATCGCCATTCCCGTCGGCCATGAATTGCTTTGCCTTGTTCAAACACCCGACTGACCAATGGTTCTTCCACAACAGCAATCATGGTCCCAGCCGCCGGCAGTTCAAACTGGCTAAAAAAAGTGTGGGGCTTGTGGTGCTTCATCACCAGATACTTATCCCCATCCTTTGTTTTTAAATACAAAAGCAAATGGGCGTGGGCCAAATCAGCAATAAACGGGAAAAAGCTGCTCATACGCTTTAATTGCTCAATCTGCATGGCAGATAAATCCGTGTACTGCCTGTATATTGCTGTATCTGACTTTTGCTGCTCCTTCATAACAACACCTCATCCGTCACGCTAAATGTGATAGCTCCCCCTCCATGAGACAGGCAATTTTCAGTCCCGCATTCCTAGTTCCTAATTATTCTAAGTCCTGCAATGCCAGTCCCGGCACCGCATTCAAATACAAATCCGAATATTTCCCGGCCAAAGACTGATAGTATCCCCGGCAACCAATCATGGCCGCATTATCGGTACATAAAATCTTGTCCGGATAATAGAAATTTATCTTATTTTTCGCCGTTGTCTCCCGCAGGCGCTTCTCCAAGGAACTGTTAGCTGCTACACCACCAGCCAGCACCAGGGTATCACAGCCGGTTTCCTTTATGGCGTCCATAGCCTTGGCCAGCAGTACTTCAATGACAGTATGCTGGAAGGAAGCCGCCACATCCGCCTTGTTTACCTCAATTTTCTTCAGCTTCATGCTGTTGAGATAGTTCAGCACCGCTGATTTCAAGCCACTGAAACTAAATTCATAATTGCCCTTTTCCTGCAACGCTCTTGGAAAATCAATAGCCAATGGATTACCATCCTGGGCCAGCTTGTCAATCTGCGGACCACCGGGATAGGGCAGTCCCATTACCCGGGCTACTTTATCAAAAGCCTCACCGGCCGCATCGTCCCGGGTTTGTCCCATCAGGGAGAAGGAATTATAGTCCTTCACATGCACCAAGGATGTATGGCCGCCGGACACTACCAAAGCCACAAATGGCGGCTTTAGCTCCGGACTGCTGAGAAAATTGGCAAAAATATGTCCCTCCAAATGATTTACTCCAATGAGGGGAATATCGCGGGAAAAGGCCAATGCCTTGGCCGCTGACACGCCAACCAACAGGGCCCCCACCAATCCCGGCCCATAGGTAACTGCTACCTGATTTACTTCATCAAGGGTTTTCCCGGCCTTGGACAAAGCCTCATCAATAACCGGCATGATATTTATGATATGCTTGCGGGAGGCGATTTCCGGTACCACCCCGCCAAACTTCCGATGAATCGGAATTTGAGTGGCAATGATATTGGAAAGTATAGTGCGACCGCCTTCCAGCACCGCTGCTGATGTTTCATCACAGCTGGACTCTATTGCCAATGTAATTATTTTTTCCTTATCCATAGTTTCTCCGTCGTTAAAATCATAAGTGGGTCTTCCACATTATTTCTGCAGCTTCCACCGGGTTGGTATAATATTTTGGCCGCTGCCCAACACTTTTAAAGCCCAGTCCTTCATACAGGCTTATAGCTGGTGCATTGGACACCCGCACCTCCAAGGTCAGGGCGGTAACACCCTTTTCCTTTACAATCTCAATAAGCTTCAACAACATTTTGCGGCCAATTCCCTGCCGGCGGTATTCCGGATCAATGGCCACATTGGTAATACTCCCCTCATAGGCCAATATCCAACACCCCACATAGCCGATAATACGGTCATTTTGTCCGGTATCAATAGCCAGCAGATAGTAGGCGTCCGTATTGGATGCATCCCGCCAAAAAGCTTCCCTTGACCAAGGCACGGAAAAACATTTTTCCTCTACCACGGCCAATGCATCAGCATCCTCCGGCACCATCCTCCGAAAAGTAATCATTTGGCATCCTTTCCGGCAGCATCATTGGCCAGTGCCTGCTGGCGCTTTTCCCACAGAACTTCCGCTTCAGATTTTCTGATATAAATTGGTTCCATATCCATAATGTTGTCCATCTGACCTGCCGCCAATCGGTTCAGACCTGCCATGGCAATATTAGCGGCCCGTGGCATCAACATATGCTTTGGTGGTACAATCAAGTTTTTCGGCAAATTATCCAGTTTCACAAGCTTTTTTGCCACCATATCGCCGACAGCCACAACCGGTCCGGCGACTTTAACACAGGCATCCACGGCTTCCGCCAGCGAAAGTACCTCTATGGACTTTATTTCATCAAAGCCACTGCCATTCCAACAGTAATGGGACGTATAAACATTGCCCTTCTGAGCATCGATAAAGCCGGCCACCGTTACCCCCGGCACCGGATAATGCCAAGCTAGTCCCTCAATAGTAGGAATACCCACCAGAGGAATATTCAGGCCATAAGCAATAGCCTTGGCCGCTGCCAAACCAATCCGCAGGCCGGTAAAGGAGCCAGGTCCCATACTGACAGCTATCGCTGCCAAGTCTTCCCGCTTTACCCCAGCCAGCTTCAACACCTGTTCCACATTGGGCAGCAGGGTTTCGGAATGGGTAAGCTTGTTTTCCACAATCAATTCTGCCAGCAGTCGCTTATCATCAGCCACAGCCACGCTGGACACCATTGTGGCTGTATCCATTGCTAAAATTGGCACAGCGTCCCCACCTCCTGAAAAATATTGGCATAAGCCGTACCCCGTATATCAAAAATCAATTTTCGTTCATTATCATCATTGCCGGTTCGCTCAATGGATAAAAGAAGATAATCCTCCGGCAGGCAGTCAGCAAACTTGTCTGCCCATTCGATGACCACAATGCCGTCTGACTCCTCCACATAGTCGAAAAAGCCAATGTCCTCCAGCTCGTATTCCTGCTCCAGCCGATACAGGTCGAAATGATACAGCGGCAGCCGTCCCTCATAGACATTCATTATATTAAAGGTAGGACTGGTTACATCCTCATCAATCCCCATTCCCCGGGCCAGATTCTGGACAAAAAGGGTCTTGCCGGCCCCCAGGTCACCATATAAACAAATCACTACACCCTCCGGCAGTATTGCACCGATTTTCTTGCCTAAACCAGCCGTCTCTGCCGGAGATTTGGAAATTATTTCAAACATCTTTTTCTCCTAAATTTTCATCCAGAAAAACATTCTAACAAGGAATTTTACCACATTTAATGCAGTTTTGCATCAGTAAATTTGCCGATGATATTTTTATCAGTCCATAAAAAAGGATGGATATATGCCTGAACATACATCCATCCACTTTACATTAAATCAGAAATTCCAGGTTGCCCCCACATGCATGGACAGCCCCCGTTGCTTACCAACCCAGCCAGTCACACCCAAGTCAATGTTCACTGGTCCACCAGGCTTTACCTGCCATCCCAGTTCCAGCATACCGCTGCCACCTCGTGTACTTGGGCTTGGTACCGAATCATTCACGCCAAAGGTTGCCCTGGCCTTTCCGCCAAATTCGTGCTGATAAGCCAGACCACCATAATAACTGCTTCGTTCATTTATCTTATGGGTTATTCTCGCCCCCAGACGAAGCCGATGGCTGTTTATAGCGCTAAATTTCGTTGCTTCCTCCATAGGCACGCCCCCTACCGCATAAATAGTAGTGTTGTCGCCCCCCTGATGGGTATAAAAATACTTCAGGTAACTGTCCATAGTGTTCCCATGACCAATATCCCGTACCTTACCAATACCAAGATGCGCCCCAAAGTAATTAGACGAAGTATCATATTTCAGTGGGTTTTCACCATCGATACAGCCTTTATAGTCGGCATTGACCCTACCGGCCCGGATACTTCCTTCATAATATAAACCACTATTGGTCACCTGACGGGCCATCAGACCAAGCCCCAGGTAATGGGCTCCACCTTCACCGGTGATACCATTGTCAAGATGACTCTTATAGCTGCCGCCACCATATTCCACCACTGGACCAAACAGCAGCTTACCGCTGGCGTTGGCAATTTCCCGGGCAAAGCCCACATTCAGGCCAAAGCCCTTGGTATCCACATGCGAACCACTAATAGCCCGCAGGTTAGAGCCACTGAAGGCTGCAAATGGGGTAAAGCCGTTGTTTTTAGCTGTAACAGCATTCCCCCGACTCTTGGATGCTATATTCAGGGCCACCGCCTCAGCTGCCTGGGTAAATCCCTGACCAGCCAGCAAATCACCACCGGCATTCAGATAAGTGGTAGTGGCCGCCTTGGTTTCCAGCAGCGACTTGGCATTTTCATTGGCTTCTACCACCTCTTCACCATTTACAGTGGCAGTGATAGTATTTTCATCCGTTTTTTCAATTTTAAATTTAGTGGAAGTATATATGGTAATACCTGTACCGGTTTTATCCGTAGTCAACTCCTGGGTTTCAAAATCACCGGTTAGTCCCTGAGGATTGGTCAATAATTTTATGGTGTCGCCCTGATCCAATGCAGCCCCCTGCTGAGCTACTACCCCAAAGGTTGTTCCGGTCACATCAGTAGGCGCCGTGCCGTTTACGGTGAGCATGGTGTCACCGGATTGAATGGACGACGGCAAATAAAAGTTATAATTTTGGATGCCTGCAATACCGTCGCTACCTACAATCACATTTTTATCGCACACATTGAGGGTATTGCCGGAAGCGGATGTCCCTTCGCCGCCAATGATATGTTTGATGGTGATAGCCTTCATAATGTTTACTATATTATTGTTGGCCGCCCCATCCATCGTCATACCACCGTATATCATGGTATTGGCCCCTAAAGCCGCTTCATTGCTAATAGTTACCGTGTTGTCCGAGGCATTGCCCTGGGTAGTTACCAGTCCGCCGAAGATATTTGCGTTAACTGTACCCCCGGATATTTCCACTTTGTTGCCGGTTGCATTGCCCTTATCACTGGCTCCACCGACCACAGCCCCAATACCACCTGATGAGGCCACCGTTCCGCCATGAATGCTCACCGTATTGCCCGTAGCATTACCACCAGAACTGCTGCCACCTGCCACAAAGCCGCTACTCTCAATATCGCCATTGTGGATTATCAGTTTATTTTCCGTTGCATTGCCACTACCCGTTTCGCCGCCAAACAGCCCGGAGATTTTAAAAGTACCATTACGGATTATAGCGGTGTTTTTGATGGCATCGCCACTAGCCGAATAACCGCCTGCCATTGTTATTTGCCCTACAGTATTATCCCCTTTGGAGAATGTCCCGTCATCCACATACAGCTCGTTTTCGGAAGCATTACCCTTGGTACTGTATCCGCCGGTCACAGCCAGAGCTTCGCCATCCGCCTCACTGCTGTTTTGTTTAACCGTGGTGCCATAAATGGTCAGGGAATTACCGGTAACTGCTCCGGTACCGTTGACATCATTTATAAGTCCGCCAGACAAATATCCAGCTTTCGTATATGTAAGCATCGGATAGCGGGTAATCTCAAGCTTATAGCCACTGACAGCCGCCGTACCAGCCGAGTTAAACCCAGCTGCATAGGAGGACTCCGCCGGATAGTCCACAAAAGAATCGTTACTGTCAATAATCAGTTTTTTAGGTGTATTAGCCGGATTAAGCGCATACAAATACTTAGTTCCGGTCAGGTCCAAGCCTTCTTTTTTCAAAGTCTGGTCCGTAACCTTGGCAGCCAAATCAGTCGGACTGACCACCTTCACCTCCGGCACCTCATTGTTAGCCAAAGCCCAGGCTGGAGCAGCCAGCATAGTCCCGGAAAACATCAGGGCCCCCAAAATAATCCGTTCCATCTTTTTATTCTTTCGATTTGTTCTCATGCTTTATTCCTCCCTTGCCTCATTTCTTTTAAAAAGATTTTATACTATCCTGGTAATCTTAGCAACAAAAGAGTTAATTTTTTTTCACAATAAGCAATATTCTGGGGTGATATATCCGTAACAAAAACAACCTGCTGCCAAACGGCAACAGGTCGTAAAATACATATATTATTCATAACGCAGGGCTTCAATCGGGTCCAGCTTGGCAGCCTTCCGGGCCGGATAAATACCAAAGAACAAACCTATGCCCACCGAGAAGGTAAAGGAAATAAATATAGGGAACCAAGTAATCACCGTGGTAAAATCACCGAATTTGCCCACCAGAGCAGACAAGCCACATCCTACGCCGATACCGATGATACCTCCTACAACGCCAATAACCACTGACTCAATCAAAAACTGCATCATAATATTTTGAAAGGTGGCCCCTAAGGCCTTCCGAATACCAATTTCCCGGGTACGCTCGGTTACAGATACCATCATGATATTCATAATACCGATACCGCCAACTACCAGGGAAATACCAGCAATACTGCCCAAAAGCAATGTCAACATGGTAGTAGTCTGGTTCATAGTCTCCATCAGGCTGGTCATATTCCGGACATTGAAATCGTCCTCCTTGTCGCCAACGATCTTGTGACGCTGACGCAACAGCACCTCTATATCCTCCTGTACCTGATCCATCTTATTGGCATCAGATACCTGAATATTAACAGATGATACATAAGTTACGGCCAGCAGACGCTCCATAGCCGTAGTAAGTGGTACAATAACCACATCATCCTGATCCTGCCCCATGGAGGACTGTCCCTTACTTTCCAGCACGCCAATCACCTTAAAGGGTTGGTTATTCACTCTGATATTTTGCCCAACCGGATTGCTGTTACCAAACAGATTGGTGGCTACCGTACTTCCAATAACTGCCACACGGTTGCGTTTGGTTATGTCACTTTCGCTGACAAAGGATCCGGTGCCAACTTCCAAAGACCGAATGGCCATGTATTCCGGTGTGACTCCCATTACCGATGAATTCCAGTTCTGATTGCCATTGACAATTTGGTAAGACCGGGACACTGTCGGTGAAACAAAATCAATATTTTTCACCTTGTTCTTAATGGCCTGGGCATCCTCATATTTTAAGGATGTATGGGAACCGGCTGCCCCCCGGACTCCCCCTCGATTAGCGGAGCCAGGCGAAACTATAAGCATATTACTGCCAAGACTGGAAATACTGCTTACTACATTACTCTTTACACCCATACCAACTGATACCATGGCAATTACGGCGCCAACACCGATAATTATGCCCAGCATCGTCAGCAGGGAACGCATTTTATTGGCCAAAAGGGCGGTAAAAGCCATGGAAAAGCTTTCTTTAAACAACATCCAAAACCACGCCCTTTCCCTCATCTCTGGTTATCACACCATCCCGGACCAACAGCTGCCGGCTGGCACATACTGCGATATCCGGTTCATGGGTAACCAAAATTATGGTGCGGCCCATATCATGCATTTTCTCAAATATTTCCATTATTTCCTTGGTAGACTTAGTATCAAGATTACCAGTAGGCTCATCCGCCATAATAATCTGTGGGTCATTGACCAGGGCCCGGGCGATCGCCACCCGCTGCCGCTGACCGCCGGACAATTCATTCGGCTGATGATCAGCTCTATCAGCCAGTCCCACCTGCTCCAAAAAATACATGGCCCGTTCTTCCCGTTCATCCGAATCCACCCCTGCATAAACCAGAGGCAAAGCTACATTGTCCAAGGCAGAAATCCGGGATAACAGATTAAAATTCTGAAATACAAAGCCTATTTTTTGGTTACGGGTCTTGGCCAGCATATCATCACTTAAATGCGCCACTTCATTACCATCCAGCTTGTACGAGCCCACACTTGGACGGTCCAGACAGCCCAAAATATTCATCAGGGTGGATTTACCAGAACCGGAAGGCCCCATCAAAGCGGCAAATTCCCCTTCCTTAATGTCCAAATCAATGCCATTTAAAGCAGCAACCTCCTGGTCACCCACTTTATACAGCTTTTTAATTCCTCTGAGGCTGATAGTAATCTTCTCAATGTTACTCATGCTTATCAACCTCCATGCTTACATTGGCGGTCTGCCCATGCCACCCCGCTTCTGTCCGCTGGAGTTAGCAGCAGTACTGGATTTAGCCTTATATGTAATAACCACTTTATCCCCGTCGGTCAGACCACTCTCAATCTCCACATATTCATCACTGTAAATTCCGGTGCTGACATAACGGTTTTCCTTCGTTCCATCAGGGAGATTCAATATTACATAGGAGCCTTTGGTATCAGTCTTTAATGCCGAAATAGGGACAACCAGAGCGCTATCCTTTTCAGAGGTCACTATGTCCACGCGGGCAGTCATAGCCGGCAGTAACAGATTTTCGGGATCATCCACATCCAACACCACATAATAATACACTACGCTGGCCGAAGTCGAGGAGGACGAAGAACTGCTGGAATTGGTATTCCAGCTGTTAGTAACATCCGTCTGGGAAATTTTGGATACCCTGGCGGTAAAGGTCTTGCCGGTATATGTATCAACGGTAAAAGTAGCATTCTGTCCTACCTTCACACTGCCGATATCCGTTTCATCCACCTTGGCCAAAATCTGCTTTTTGCTCATATCAGCTATGGTCAAAATCACCGTTGGATTACTATTTCCCTGAACAGCCATGGTGCCGGCAGACTTTGGCTCGCCAACAACAACGCCATCCATTGGAGCGGTAATGATGGTTTCACTTAAATCGGACTGGGTTTTTTCCAAAGAGCTGGCAGCAGCATCGTAGGTATAGCGGGCATCCTCCAATTCTTCCTGTGACTTGGCACCGATAGAGTTAAGATACGCCACCCGGTCATATTTTGACTTGGCATTAACTACCTTGAAGGCCGCCTGATCATTACTGGCCTCATAGTCCTTGCCGTCCAAAACGGCCACCGTCTGTCCGGCTTTCACTTTATCATTTTCCTTTACCAGCACCGACTTGATACGGGCAGTAATTTTGGAACTTACCTCTACCGAGTCCACCGGTCGAATTGTACCGGTAGCTGATACAACCGATTTGATCTGCATCCGTTTCACTTCAGTTATTTCGGCACTGGCAGCATTTTTTTCCTTGTCAGACCCGCTGAAGTATTTATAACCGCCAAACAGGGCCAGCAATAATATAACAACGACCGCAACCGTGGTATATGTCTTTTTTCTTCTCATAATAGTACCTCGATTTCCGTATTATTATTTTAAAACGGCATTTTCAACAGTTGCCGTAGATGGGTGCACATCGTAGCCCATATCGCTTTCTACCGCGGCCCGGTATCTGGCATAATCATACTGGGCACTGATATAATTCTGCTGAGCCGTGGACAAGGCTGTCTGTGCGTCAATAATATCCAGCATAATGCCTTCACCGGCCTTGTATTTTTCATTGGCGATGTAGTAATCCTCCTGGGCCTCCTTCACCGCTTCCTGGGTTGACTCAAACCGCTTCTCGGCCTCCCGCATACTATTGTAATCATTACGAACATTCAGGCTCACATTGTTCTTGTCCTTATCCAGCGTGAGCTTGGCCGTTTCCAGTTCCACCTGGGCCGCATTTATCTTACCTTTGGTAACCCCACTGTCAAAAATATTCCAGCTGGCACCAATAGTAGCCGAGTAGGTATGATTGTTCCGGCTAGGAATTACCTGCTTATCCCAGGCTGTACCCAAACTGAGATCAACACTAGGCAAGTAACCGGCTTTGGCATTTTTTACCGCCAGTTCCTTCTGCTTCAGCTGATAGGTATCCACCACCAAATCCTTGCGATTGTTCAGTGCGTAATCCACACAGGTATTCACATCAGGCTCAAATGGAACATAAACGAAATCATCCGTCAGAACAATAGGCGATTGTTGGTCCATATAAAGGAGATTGCGCAAGGTACTCAGCTTGTTGTCATAGCTGCTCTCTCCCTTGATAAGATTTTGCTTGGCATTGGCCAACTCAACCTGGGAACGGAGCACATCAATCTTTGCTTTGCTACCAGCGGAATATAACTGTTCCACATTGGTCAGATGCTGTTGATATTTATCTACTGTATCCTGATAAACAGCCAGCTGTTTCTTGGCCTCCAACACATTGTAGTAGGCCTTTACCACCTCCAGCTTCATAGTCTCCCATTTCCGCTGGGTCTGCAGCTTGGCTATATCCAGTCCAATTTCGGCACTTTCAATGTTATTATGGTTTATCTTACCGTTGTATATCGGCAAAGATCCGGTAATTCTGGTGCTGTTGCTGGTATCCCAGCCATAGGTATCCACCTCGGAGGTTCCAAAGCTGGTACTGGCCTTCCAGGAAAAGCTGTTACTGCCCCTGGCCTGAGTTATTTTAGCTTTGGCTGTTTCTTCGCCTAATCTGGTAATATTCACATCCGGATTATTTACTAAGGCAATCTGTATGGCTTCTTCCAGGGATAAGTCCGCACACTGGCCCAAGGCCGGCTGCACGGCCAATAGACTGCCGGCCAACAGGACGGTACCCAATAAGCATTTCTTTTTCATGTAAAACATCCTTTCAATAAAGCCATATAGCTTTCAAAAATATGTACGCCAATTCTATTACAGCATTTTTTAAATTATGGTATGTCAACACTATAATTTTATAAGAGTAAAATTAAAATTACATTAGTTATTAAATTTACCCTTCATTACTTCTATGGCTTTTTCCAACTGGATATCCGTTACAGGCTTCTCCGGCATGGCAATTTCCACATCCGGCTCAATACCTACACCGTCAATGCTGATACCGGACGGTGTATAATATTTGGCTACAGTCAGCTTGATGCCATCTCCTTTAAAAAGTGGCAAAATAGTCTGTACCGAGCCTTTGCCGTAGGATTTCACCCCGACCAGAGTAGCCGCCTTGCGGTCTTTCAAGGCTCCCGCCAAAATCTCCGAAGCACTGGCACTGTTGTTGTCAATCAATACCACGATTGGAATGGATTCATCCGTCTTGGCTGACTGATAAACCTCTTTATGGCCTGATTTGTCCACCACAGAAACAATTTCGCCGGCTGGAACCACCAGATTGGCGATTTCTACGCAGGACTTTATAAGGCCGCCAGGATTGGCCCGAAGATCAATGATAAGACCCTTAATACCTTTGGCTTTCTGTTTTTTTAGGGCCTCTTCAAATTCAATGGCAGTATTTTCACTGAAGGATGCAATACGGATATAACCGATTTCCGTATCCGGCAATACATCCCCCACCGCCGTATCAATATGAATATTGGAGCGAATAATCGTATAATCCCGGTCTGTCTGGCCTTCCCGTCGTACAGTAAGCACCACTGGGGTTCCCTCGTGTCCCCGGACTCTGAGTACCACTTCTTCTGGTTGCAGGTTTGATACCGGGACCCCCTCTATGGCGATGATTTCATCATTTGCCTCCAAGCCAGCTTCCTTGCCCGGGGCATTATCCATCACCGACATTATCCGGCAGTGTCCTGGCTCTGCAAAGCTCATTACCACGCCAATGCCCCCGAAGGACCCTTGATTCATATCGCTTAACTGGTGAAATTTCTCCTCATCCAGATAGACGGAATATTTATCCCCCAAAGACTTCATCAGGCCATCAAAGGAACCGTTTATCAGCACTTCCGAATTTACATCACCAACAAATTTTTCCTCCACAAAACGGACCGCAGCGATAAAACGGACCATATCTGCCGCTTTTTCCATCGTGCCGCCCAATGCAAAAAATATTAAACTGGTCATCATTACCACAGTAACTAGCATGGTAACAATCGCTACCAGAACATATTTCAATTTCTGATTCATCTATTTCTCCAATCTTTCACTACCCAAAGGCCCCTAAATAAAAGCGTAGCTCTTCCACCACCCCCGAAAGAACAGTGAAAGAGCAAACTTATCAAAACAATAATTATAACGCCATTGTTCAAATTTTTCTTCTTTAAGAAGAAAAATCTTCCAATTAGCGTTTCCCCACAGGGACTAGCTTTGCGTCGCAACGAGCTGGGAGATATGCTCGCCAGCTGTTAAAGTTTGTTTCCCCCCCACCTAAAGGGGTGGGGGACATCTTAAAGCTCGTTATAGATACCCATATGGGCTTACAGGCTCTCCGTTTTCACGGACCTCGAAATGACAATGAGGTCCGGTAGAATTACCGGTCGAACCACAAATAGCAATAGTCTGCCCTTGGGAAACATACTCACCCACACCAACTGTCAGGGAACTATTGTGACCATACAAGGTGGTAATTCCACCACCGTGGTCAATAATAATGGTATTGCCATATCCGCTTATCCAGCCGGAATGAATTACTGTTCCGCTGGCCGCGGCCACAATTGGCAGCCCATAGTCACCGCCAATATCCAAACCACTATGATACCGCTGGGTACCAAAAATAGGATGGGTACGCCAGCCAAACTCCGAAGTAATCGGACCATCCAATGGCCAAATCATCGCCCCGGAACCGGTAACTGTCGCATAGCCGCCACTCATCTGGCTGCGGCGGATCATCTGGGTAATTTCCTCTGATGCGGCCATAATTTCTTCATAGGCCTGCTCAGAAACTTCCTTATCGTATTCAGCCTTGTTCAGCAGTGCCTGCTGTTCCTGCTTTTTATTCAGCATTAGGGCCTGCTTTTTCTCAGCCTCGGCCACCAGCACCTCTACATCCGCCTTGTCCCTTTCCAGCTTGGACTTGGTATCCATTACCACCTGGCGGTCGGACTTGACTTTCATAATCAAATCGTAATCATGCTTGATGATACGCTTCAATATATCCATGCGGGTAAGCAAATCGGAAAAATCCTTGGCCCCGAATAACACATCCACATAGCTTATTTGCCCATTGATATAAATATCCCGGATGCGTTTGGAAAGGATCACATTTTTCTTTTTCAAATCCCGCTCGGTTTCTGCCAAAAGTGCAGTATTATCATTTATATCAGCCTGTACACTGTTCAGCTTGCCCGTGACCTCATTGTAGGCCTCGGTAGCTGCATCCACATCCACCTGCAATATTCTTAGCTGTTCCGACAGGCTATCCACCCGTTGCTGGGCCTTCTGGGTAATCTCCTGCTGCTCGGCGGCCTTCTGCTTCAGGTCCTCCAGCTGATCTTCCAAATCATCAGCCATAGCCGTTGTGGCAACTGACAAACTCATAAGCAGGGCCATCATCAGGGCAGAAATCTTTTTCCCTTTGGTAAAAAATCTCATAACGCCACCTCAGACCTTCAGGAACCGCTTAATGGACACCGCACTGCCGATTGCCCCCATAATCATGCCCCCCAGCATTACAACACAGGTGACATAATCCAGAAACGGGTACTCCGGAATAAGCGGGAAAAAGGCCAATGTACTGTATATCTTGGCGGTAATCCCCGCGTAGGAAAATCTAAGTATTATCGAAGCAATTAAACTGCCGAACAGGCCCATTACCATACCTTCCAGCACAAACGGCCAACGAATAAACCAGTCTGTGGCCCCAACATATTTCATAATGGCAATTTCCTTCCGGCGGGCAAATACCGTCAATCTTATGGTATTGGCAATAATAAACAAGGTGGCCAGTGCCAGAACAAACATCAAGGCGAAACCAAATATTCGGATAAGACGGGTAATATCAAAAAGATGCTCCATTACATCCTGTCCGTATTTGGCAGCTTCCACCCCTTCGTACTTTTCAATAGCTTCAGCCGCCGTCTTTACCAGTTCAGGCTGAATCAGCATTACCTCAAAGGAATCCGGCAAAGGATTGGTATCATCCAGAGCCTCCAACAGCGTTTTCTGGTCGCCCAACCGCTCCTTGAATTTTTCCATGGCCTCTTCCTTTGGAACAAAGGTAACCTTCTCTACCCCCTGCATATTTTTCAGATCTACTTCCAAAGCTCTGGCGTCATCCCGGGAAAAATTATCCTTCAGATAAACCTTTATCTGAACCTGAGACTCCAGGGACTCCACCATCTTGTTCATATTCATGACCAGCATGAGGAACATACCGAAGATAAACAAGGATACCGCCACCGTACCAACGGAGGCTACCGACATCCAATTGTTGCGCTTTAAGGAGTTGAATACTTCCCGGACAAAGTATTCCAATGTACTAATTTTCATAGCCGTAACCTCCCCGTGCCTCATCCCGGACTATTTCACCATTTTCAATGGCAATAACCCGTTTTTGCATGGCATCCACAATTGTCTTATCGTGAGTTGCCATAACAATAGTGGTACCCGACGCATTTATGCTCTTAAATATATCCATAATACCCCAGGAGGTTTCCGGGTCCAGATTTCCTGTAGGCTCATCAGCGATAACAATAGCCGGATTGTTCACAATAGCCCGGGCAATAGCCACACGCTGCTGCTCACCACCGGACAGCTGGTTCGGGAAGCATTTATACTTATCCCGCAATCCAACAATATCCAATACATTATTTACATTACGCTGCATCATACGGCGAGGGGCCTCAATAACCTGCATAGCGAAAGCAATGTTTTCATACACAGTCTTATCCGGCAGCAAACGGTAATCCTGAAAGATAACCCCTAAGCTACGGCGCAGATATGGGACATCCCGGGGAGACATACGAATAATATCCCGGCCATTTACCGTCAAAATACCGGAAGATGGCAGCACCTCGCGAAACAGCATCTTTATAAAGGTGGACTTGCCGGCACCACTTGGACCGACCAAAAAGACAAATTCACCCTTTTTGATATCTACATTGACATGATTCAAGGCCACGGCACCATTGTCGTATACCTTCATAACATCATTCATATGAATCATAGAGAAACCTCCATTTCTACACTATCTTTTATTCTATCACAAAACTACCTATTCTAAAAGAATAAACAGGATATGAATTCCATTTGCTGACCCGAAAAAAAATGTGCCGAAATGATTTCTCACTTCGGCACATACTGTTGTTTTTATTCTTTAGTGGTCTACATCCACTGGCTTAACCTTGGCCACAATAATCATCATTATTACTGCCAAAATACCAAAGGTAGTTGCCAGACCAGCCCATCCGTTCAATGTAAAGCCATCCACCAAATAGCCTACAAAGCTGGCTCCGGCCACAATCAGCACATAAGGAATCTGAGTACCTACATGGTCCAGATGACTACACTGGGCACCGGCAGATGCCAAAATAGTGGTATCGGAAATCGGTGATGCATGGTCACCGCCCACAGCACCGGACAAGATAGCTGCCACGGTAATAGCCAGCAGATTAACATCATTTGGCCCAATAACAGCCACAGCAATCGGTATCAGGATACCAAATGTACCCCAGGAAGTACCGGTAGCAAATGCCAAAATAATCGCTACAACAAAGAAAATAACCGGCAGGAAGGCAACAACCTCTGTGTTGGCACTAACCAGCATGCCAACATAGCCACCCAGATTCAGATACTTATCGCTGCAGATACCGGATAAAGTCCAGGCAAAGCAAAGAATAAGGTTAGCCGGGGTCATGGCCTTAAAGCCCTGCACAAAGGTCTCGCAGAAGGACTTAAATGTAATAACCTTCCGTGGGAGATATAGTAGTGCCGTAAAAACAAAAGCAATAAAGGAGCCAAATACCAGTGCCTTGGAGGCATCACAATCAGCAAAGGCATCCGCTATGCTCTTGCCTTCATTGATACCGCCGGTATACAGCATGCCGTATACGCAGGCCACAATCAGCACCACCAGTGGCAGTATCAGGTCGAAGATTTTGCCGTTACCGTCCGGGCCTTCCTGCTCACTGTCACGATATTCCTTTGGAACAATGAAATTTTCCTGGTTCTTTTTTACATAAGCGGCCATGGAAAAAACATCCCGCTGGGAAACGATGATGAACAGCATAAACAGCATAGTCATCAGGGCGTACAAGTTAAATGGAATAGTTTGCAAAAATAGGCCAAAGCCGTCAATCTCGCTGCCCTCCGGCAAAGATGAGCCTACAGCTGCCGCCCAGCTGGAAACCGGTGCCAAAATACATACCGGAGCCGCAGTGGCATCGATAATATAGGCCAATTTAGCCCGGGAAATCTTGAACTTATCGGTAATTGGCCGCATAACAGTACCAACAGTAAGGCAGTTGAAATAGTCATCAATAAAAATAACTACCCCCAGCACCGCCGTAAGAAGCATAGCACTGCGGCGTCCCTTGATATTTCTGGCCGCCCATTCACCATAGGCCCGAGTAGCACCGGAACGACTGATTGCCGCCACCAGAATACCAAGGATAACCAGAAATACCAGAATATTGACATTTCCGCCAACCTTGTCAGCCATTACATCAAACATGGTCATTATTGCTTCCAGAACATTAAACTGGGTGTACAGCATCGCACCGGAAAAAATACCGATGAGCAATGACATATACACTTCCTTTGTCAACAAGGCCAACACAATGGTGATTATCGGTGGCAGTATTGACCAAACAGATTCTACCATATATCTTCCCACTTTCTATTTAAGATTAAGAATAAATACTCATTTATTTTAATATAAATTCTCTTTCTTCTCAACCAAAAAATACATAATCAAGCTACCTACTATAATATTTTTTATATAGTTTGTTCAGTCAAATATTTTTGATAACCTAACCGCATCCACGGCTGCCTGCATATCTTCCTCGGACTGAACCAGCGCCATACGGACATACCCCTCCCCGGATGGACCGAAAGCACTGCCCGGAGTTACCAGAACGCCGGTCTTATCCAGCAAATCCTTCACAAACTCCTCCGAGGTGGCATACTTGGCCGGAATTGGTGCCCAAACAAACATTGTTCCCGGTGGCTTATCCATCTGCCAGCCAGCCTCAATCAGTCCATCACACAGCACATCCCGACGCCGCTCGTAGGCCGCCCTGGTCTCTGCCACGATATCCTGATTGCCACTGATGGCTTCAATGGCTGCCGCTTGAATCGGCAGGAACATACCGTAATCAATATTGGATTTCAGCGTTTTTAACATGCCCACTACCTGCTCATTGCCGACACAATAGCCGATACGGGCTCCTGCCAGACCGTAGGTCTTGGAAAGGGAATTGAATTCCACCCCTACCTCCTTGGCCCCCGGCAGCTCCAAAAAGCTGCCCCAGGTAGCTCCGTCAAACACCAGCTCACTGTAGGCATTGTCATGAATAACAATGATGTCATATTTCTTGGCAAATTCGATCAATTCCTCATAGAATTCTCTTGGTGCCATAGCCGCGGTTGGATTATTCGGATAGGATACCAGCATCAGCTTGGCCCGTCTGGCTACATCCGCAGGAATATCCTTCAACTGGATAACATAGTTGTGTTCCTTTTTCTGGGGCATATAGTATAATTCTGCTCCGGCCAGCTTTGGTCCATCGGCAAATATTGGATAGCATGGATCCGAAACCAGCATCAAATCCCCTGGGTCAAGAATGGAAAGAGCAATATGGGCCAACCCGTCCTGGGAACCAATAAGGGAACAAATTTCCTTGTCCGCCTGCAGCTCCACCTTATATCGGCGCTTGTACCAGGTTGCTACAGCATCAAGCATGGCCTTGGTATCAGAAATAGCATACACATAATTGCCCGGATCCATTACCGCCTTGGCCATAGCCTCCATTATCCGCTTATCCGGCGGGATATTCGGAGCTCCAATACTTAAATCAATTACATTTTTCCCTTGGGCTACCCGCTGTTTTCTCATTTCTGCCAGCCGGGAAAACACCCCTTCGCCGAACTGGTCCATTCTCTTTGCAAATTTCATCTTCCCACTCCTAATAATAAAAAACAAAGGGGCTGTTTTACAGCCCCTAATCACAATGCATTATTTAACCCCACGCTAATGGGTGCTAAACCTCCCACTGAATAAGTCTTATTTAAAAAGCTTACTTACAGACCCATTATTATAGATACAGTCAATAAACTCTGCCAGCATTGGAGCCAGGGAAATGGATACTATCTTGGAAGATTTCTTTTCCGGTGGCAATGGGATGGTATTGGTTATTATCAGCTGCTTGATTACAGAGTCATTTATACGCTGTACAGCCGGATCAGTCAAAATACCATGGGTGCAGCAGGCATAAACCTCCTTGGCTCCCATCTTCTTCAACGCCTTGGCTCCCTCGCAGAGAGAACCGGCAGTATCTACCATATCATCAATCATTATGCAGGTCTTGCCCTTGACTTCACCGATAAGGTTCATAACCTCGGCACAGCCTGGACGAGGACGACGCTTTTCCACAATGGCAATACCGGCATCCAAAAGGTCAGCCATCTTGCGGGCTCTGGTTACACCACCCAAATCAGGTGATACAACCACAACATTTTCCAGATTCTGCTCATGGAAATATTCCGCCATAGCAGGTGCTGCAGCCAGATGATCCACTGGAATATCAAAGAACCCCTGAATCTGACCAGCATGCAAATCAACTGTAACCACCCGGTCCATACCAGCAGTATGCATCAGATTGGCCACCAGCTTGGCAGAAATAGGTTCGCGTCCACGGGTCTTCCGATCCTGACGGGCATAGGCATAATAAGGAACAACAGCAGTTACGCTATGGGCCGACGCACGCTTGCAGGCATCAGTCATTATTAAGAGCTCCATCAAGTTCTCATTAACTGGCTGGCAGGTAGGCTGAATAATGAAAATATCCTTACCGCGGATACTTTCGCTGATCATTACCTGAATTTCGCCATTATTGAAATGACCCACCTGAGCCTCGATAAGCTCAATACCAAGGTGCTCGGCAATTTCCTTAGCCAGCTCAGGATTTGCATTACCAGCTAAAAGACGCATGTTACTCTTTGCAGATTGTGACATTTTGTTTTAAGGCCTCCAAATTCATAAAAACAATTTTCAATTTTGGAAAAAAAAATTTCCTCATATATATTATCAGTAAACCACTGAAAATTCCACTTTATTTTTTTCGTTTATCTGCCCATCCGGATATATTTTTTTGGTGAGCCCGGGCGATGGCCAAATCAGCAGCCGGAATGTCCTTGGTAATGGTGGATCCGGCGCCTATATATGCTCCCTCACCTACCGTAACCGGTGCTACCAAAGCTGTCTGGCAACCCACGAAGGCATTGTCGCCAATAACGGTACGATGCTTGTTTTTGCCGTCATAATTTACAGTTACCGTACCGCAACCGCAGTTAACATTCCGGCCTACATCTGCATCACCAATATACTGGAGATGGGGCAGCTTAGTCCCCTCGCCTACATTGGAATTTTTAACCTCAACGAAATTGCCGATATGTACGCCCTTGCCAATATGGGTATTTGGCCGCAGATGTACATATGGACCAAAATCAACTCCATCATCTACGATACAGTCGTGACCATATGCAAAATGGGCCGTTACATCATCACCGATGGTCACATTGCTAAACCGGCAGTTAGGACCAATCTGGCAGTTGGAGCCCACTTTGGTCTTACCCTCCAGCCAGGTGAATGGATAGATAACCGTATCCGCCCCTACCTCAACATCAGCATCCACAAAGGTGCTATCCGGGTCCATCAGGGTAACGCCGTTATCCATCAACTCAATATTCTTCCGACGACGCAAAATCTTTTCTGCGCCGGAAAGCTGTACCCGAGAATTTATTCCCAGGGTAGACTCGTAATCATCAGCCGCTACAGCCCAGATTTTTTCCCCCTGCTCCCGCAGGATACCCAATACATCCGGAAGATAATATTCGCCCTGAGCGTTATCACAGCCCACCTTTTCCAAGGCAGCAAACAAATCCTTGCACTCAAAGCAATAAATACCGGAGTTTACTTCCTTGACCTGGCGTTCTTCCTCCGTGGCATCCTTTTGCTCCACAATCTTGGCCACATCGCCATCCGCTGTACGGATGATTCGCCCATAACCGGTCGCATCCGGCATGATAGCTGTAAGAACCGTTGCCTTGGCCCCAGCCGCCTTGTGGCCCTCATACAGCTTGGTAATTAAATCGGCCGTAACCAATGGGGTATCACCGCAAAGCACCATAACAGTACCATTTTCCTGAGCCAAAAGCGGTGCAGCCTGCTTTACCGCATGGCCAGTCCCCAGCTGCTCGGCCTGTACCACAAATTCAGCCTGATCGCCCATGGCTTCCTTTACTTTCTCACCGCCAAAGCCAACAACAACCACATTGCGTTTTGACCCTGCCTTAGTAGCAGCATCCAACACATGCTGCAGCATGGACTTTCCGGCCACCTTATGCAAAACCTTTGGCAGCTTGGACTTCATTCTGGTGCCCTTGCCCGCCGCTAATATTACTGTAACTAAATCCAGCATTAAAATTGCCTCCAATTATTATCTATATTATTTTTCTTTCTTTTCCCGCTGTTGCTTTAAAGCTTCCATGCTCTGCAGCAGGGTCTGCTCGGATTTTTCCATATGGTATTCCGCCGCAGCCTGAGCCTCAGCCACATCCCCCTGAGCGATGGCATCCACAATCCGGCGATGCTCCTCCAAAGTAGCCTTCAGACGCCCCGGGAAGGCCATGGATGTCGAACGGAATCTGGTGAGCTGCTCCCGCAGATTAAAAATTATCCCTACCAGTCGGGAATTGCGGCTGGCCTGATACAGCAGGTCATGAAATTCTGTATCAGTTTCGACAATTTTTTCCATATCGTTGGCCTCAATATAGCCACCAATGGCCACCAACAGCCGCTGCAAACGCTCTAACTCCTCATCGGTAATCCGCTCCGCAGCCAGTCCGCTGGCCAATGAATCCAAGGATGTACGAATTTCAAACACCTCGTTGACATCCCTGATAGACAAGTTGGCCACATAAGTACCACGACGAGGCATCATAATGACATACCCCTCCAGCTCCAGCTTACGGATGGCCTCCCGTACCGGCGTACGGCTCACTCCCAGCTCCTCGGCCAACTGGATTTCCATCAATCTTTCCCCCGGCTTCAGGGTGCCCTTGCGAATAGCATCCCGCAAGGTTTCACACACTACCTCCCGCAGGGGCTGATAACTGTCTAATTTAATAGGTGATAATTTATGCTCCATCATTAACCTCGATTTCTGCCAATGGTTTTGGCGGTAAATACCGCCGCCTTACTGTCCAGCCCCCGGATTTTTTCGGCGATTTTCTCCGCCACAGCTTTATCCGGTGCAATGGCAAACACCGTAGGGCCACTTCCCGACATCATACTGGCCAGTGCTCCGGCCTCCAGCATGGTCTGCTTGTAGGTGTCGATAATGGCACACTCACTTATGGTAACACTTTCCAACACATTACACAACAATTTACTTATTGATGAAATATTCTTAGCCTCTATAGCAGCCAACATCGCCTTGTTATCGGGATGTGCTCCTGTATAGCCCGCATCATAAGTTTTATAGGCCCAAGCCGTAGACACCCCCACCTGCGGTTTGGCCAGTACAATATCCATCTCCGGTACATCCGGCAGCCGTTGTAAAACTTCGCCCCGGCCAGTGGCCAGCATTGTTCCTTCCATCAGGCAAAATGGAATATCCGATCCCAGTCTTGCCCCCAACAGGCATAGCTGGTCTTCGGTCAATTTCAGATCAAACAGCCTATTCATGCCCTTCAGGACAGCAGCAGCATCAGTAGAGCCTCCAGCCAGTCCGGCAGCAATAGGAATGCGTTTCTCCAATTTTATTTTCACACCGGATGATAGTCCATACTCCTTCATTATCAGTTCAGCAGCCCGATAACAGAGGTTGGTCTTATCAGCCGGCAAATCAGAACCGACTATTTCCAGCTCGATACCGGCAGCGATTTGCTCCAGCTGCAGCGTATCATGTAGACTGACCCCCTGCATCACCATGGCTACTTCATGGAAACCATCATCTCGTTTGCCCAGAATGTCCAGGGTCAAATTTATTTTCGCGTTGGCGTCAATGGACAGCACCTTTCAGGACTCCTTCAAAAAAATATGCTTTAATATTTAACGGTTAGATTTTATCAACTTTTACATTTTTCTTCAAGTCGAATAACAACTATTGACTTTTACTTTTTCTCCCTTGATAATTATGGAATAGGAGCTGGTGTAAATATGTATGATTTATTGCTGGAAAATAGACTTATATTATATTGTATGGTTGCTGCCATTTTTCTTGTGGTGAACTTAATCGCTTTGCTACTGATTAAATATCTGCTGCCATGGCAGGGAATGCGGGTGATGCGAAAATTTAAAATTCGCCCAAAAAGCCGGCGGATTTTGCCTCTGTTAAATCTTATGGGGCAGTTAATCGTCAGCCTGTCCGGTTCGGTGGTCAAGGGAGTGCCTATTGTCTCGGATATTATTCCCACCGGTACTACCCCATCCAAATTACTTGTTCTGGCCGCTTCGGCGGAAGCCGGTGTTAAACACCCGTTAGCGGAAGCTATTCTGGAATGGGCCGATGATAAACAGCTATCTCTTATGGAAGCATCTGCCACCAATGCTGTCCCAGGAAAAGGTGTAGAGGCCCTTATAAATCATCAGGAAATTCGAGTTGGTACAGCGGCTTTTTTGAAGGATCACGGTGTAAAGATATCCGCTGAAATACTTACCAAGGCTGACCAGTTGGCCGCCAAGGGACATATTATTGCCTTTGTCAGTATTGACAGTTATTGTCGAGGCTTCATCGTATTTACCGATAACATTCGGGAAACTGTGCCCGGTGCTGTACGGGCTCTGGATGAATACGGAGTGTCCGTTGGCATCTTTACCAGTACAGTTGGCAGCACGGCCCGCTATATTGCCCGTCAAGCCGGCATCCCAACAGTAAAAGCTGAACTCTCCTCCATGGAAAAGGCCAAGGAGTTTATCGTCTTAAAGACCAAGGACAGTCTGGTGGGAGCCATTGCCACTACCCGCAATTCGGTGGTGCTGGCTCAGAGCGCTGACATCAGCTTTGCGCTAAGCATTTCCGAGGAGCATCTAAAAAATGACTGTGATGTGTACATTGACAGCGTGGACTTTGGCAACATCCTGTCTGCCATCGATATTTCCCGTTACACATACAGCAAGCGGAAAAACGGTATCATTCTCGTGGTTCTGTTCAACCTGATTTTAGGGGCTATAACAAGTTATTTGGTGGCAGAAACCACCCTGCCCTTCTTTGCCCCAATTCTACCAATACTGGCTGGTATTCTGGCCCTTATCGGCATTATAGCCAACCAGCTTACCTTTAATTACTAAGACTATCCCAAAGGAGTTAATAAAATGGATAAAGAGGAATTTGCCAAATTAGTTGATATAGTATTGGCCACCAGTGCCAACCCACCGGCTGAGCTATTTGCCAAGGGCTATGATGATTGGCACTGCCGGGCCCGGCTGGCTCATTTTCTGTCCATGCCGGAAATAAATAAAATGCCCCAGGCCAAGGAATTGTTTATTTCCGTAAAGGATGTTGAGCCAGATGAAGCCGATAGCCAGGATATCGAGGAAAAGGTCTATGCTATGCAGCATCTGAGTCAGCTGGAAAAAGATGAAGAGGATTATGAAAATGCCCTCAACCACATCAATCTGGCCATTGAAGCCGCCGAGTCCTATGATTTCCTGTATAAATACATTTTACGGGGTGAGCTGTGGGCTGAGCGCTGGAATTTGCTGCATCTGCTAAACCAGACCGAAGTGGCGGAAGCCGAAGTAAATGAACGAATCGAGGTTTTTGAAGATATTCCCATCGAGCATAACAGCTACCTGTATTACGGCTACCGGTTCAAGGCTCAGTTAGCTGCTGAAAAGGGTGTGGCGCTTATCGCCAAGGATTATATGCATATGGCCCTAAAATCCATGGAAATTACCACTGAATATAAAGAAAAGCTGGATACGGCCTTTGCGGCAGAGCATGAAAATATTTCCTGGATATTGGCTGAAATCGACAAAGCTACGCCAAATCCGGATAACCTTCATTGGGATATATAATAACGGACATAAAAAAAGCTGGGTTTCAAACCCAGCTTTTATATTGAAAAACTTAATCCAGTGTTCCCTTTAAATCGTTATCCGTCATAGCGCATACGCAGGAATCTGACCATACATTTTCTGCTGTCTCAATCATATCAATAATGGTATAAATTGGCAGGATGACACCCATTATCCCCAATGGAGCCCCCATGGAGGACATCAAAGACAAGGTAAGGAAGTAGCATCCCATCGGTACACCGGCATTGCCCACTGCCGCAAAAACGGCCACAAAAAGCCAAGTCAGCATAGTCCCCATGCTAAGTTCAAACCCGGCATTCTGCATTACAAACAGGGATGTCACCAGTATGAAGGCAGCACAACCATTCATATTGATAGTGGTGCAGATTGGCAGTACAAAGCGGGATACCTTTTTATTAACCTTCAGATTATCCTCAGCCGAGGCCATAGTAACCGGCAAAGTTGCCGCCGAGCTCTTGGTAAACAGGGCAACAGCCAAAGCCGGAGCCATTTTCTTGAAAACAGTGAAAGGGTTTAACCCGCGAATAAGCAGGAAAATTGGCAATACGATAAAGAACTGAAGGAAATTGCCTCCCATTACAACTGCCACATATTTTCCCAAGGAACCTACAATAACACCGGCTTCTATCTGAGCCGCCAGCTGACCGGCAAAGGCCAAGATGCCCACCGGCAGGGCCCAAACAATCCCCTTAATCAAGGTAAAGAGCAGTTCCTGCAAGCCATTGATTACCTTTAAAAGCATTTCGGTATTTTCGGATTTCGGCATAAAAGCCAAGCCCAAACCAACGGCAAAGGCAATCAACAGTACAGACAGTACATTGCCGGCAATGAACGGTTGCAAAATATTATTTGGAATTACGGACAAGAAATGATCATAGTATGATAGCTTGCCTAATTTATCCGGAACATCAGCCACACCAGCCCCAATCACATCTGCTGGCAGATTTTCCGGTGCAATGGAAATATATAAGGCCAATCCCACAGCAGCTGCTGCAAAGGTAGTAAGCAGCGTATACACCACTGCATGACTGAATATCCGTCCGGTTTCTTTCTTGGCTCCCAGAGAAGACAAAGTGGTAATAACAGCCAAAGCTATAGTCGGTACCGCTACAAACTGGAACAGTCTGGTAAATACCGTGGCCACAAAATTAAAGGCGTCATTCAGCGTAGGAATGTTGCACCAACCTAAAATACCACCTACAATCAGTGCGCCAAACCAAAGAACCATCTGCTTGACCTGCCCCTTACGGTCAGTTTGGTCCATAGCCGCCTGCGCCTTTTCCTTGACATCATTTTCTGACGACATAAACATCACACTCTCTTTCACACAATTTACATACCTAATCAATAGGTATATAAATAATGCTACTATTTATGCCTATTTATGTCAAGACGAACCTTTTTTTCTTTATTCTGTTGGCGACGAAATTTGAAAAACCGTTTCATAATCCCTGCACATTCATCCTCCAGCACCCCGGCCGTTACCTCAACTTGATGGTTTAAGTTAGGATTGGTCAGTACATTAAAGATGGAATGAACGGCACCGGCCTTTACATCAGCCCCTCCGTATACCACCCGGTCAATCCGGCTGTTAACTATAGCCCCGGCGCACATTGGACATGGTTCAATCGTCACATATAGTGTTGTCCCACTCAGCCGCCACCGATCCAGTCGTTTATTGGCCGCCCGAATAGCCTCCATCTCAGCGTGGGCTGTGGCATCCTTGTCCCTTTCCCGTAAATTATGCCCTACAGACACAACAGTGCCGTCCTCATCAACAAGGACGGCACCTATCGGAACCTCCCCAAGCTCGTAAGCCTTTTCGGCTTCAG
Source organism: uncultured Anaerovibrio sp. (assembly GCA_902786545.1). GTDB lineage: Bacteria > Bacillota > Negativicutes > Selenomonadales > Selenomonadaceae > Anaerovibrio. The sequence continues at coordinate 18,880 of CADACU010000005.1, read as the reverse complement.
CCAGGGCAAGATGCATAAACTTTTCATCATCTAAAACCATACACTCAACCTATCTCTCCGCTAAAGAACCCCAAATCCACCCCATTCACATAAAACAGGGACTGGGTAACCTTTTGGCAATCCAACACATAAGCCTCCGGAACCTCAACCTCACCGTTCTGTTCCTTCATTTTTTCCACCAGCATTCTGTGAAACGGTGATTTACCATTATACTGATCATCACGGCTGTTTTTCCGCAGGAAAGGACTGTTAACATTGCAGTCAACGCCTTTTACTCTGGCCACTTTTCCAACTTTTTCCAACATGATGATCACCCCGTTTCAAAACATCTACAACTTCTTTTCCTCCAAATAGATAAACTTAGTGAAAAAATATCTTTCTTGCACAATATATCGACATAATTGAGGGGTAAATTAAATTCTGTTATTTTTCCCTGAATACACAAAGACCTGCAGCAGCGCTACAGGTCTTTTATGTTATTGCATAATATTCACTTTTAAGAATTACTTCTTCAGTGCATCGCCCAGGTTGTTCTGAGTGTTACGAGCTGCCTGTACAGACTCAGCAAAACGCTCAGCCTCAACACCTTCAAGCTTCAGCTCAACAATCTTCTCAACACCGTTCTCACCGAGAACTACAGGAACACCGATGCACAGGTCATTCTCGCCATACTCGCCTTCGAGGTATACGCAGCAAGGGATGAGCTTCTTGCCGTCAGTGATAATGGACTTAACCAATTCTCCGGCAGCTGCACCAGGAGCATACCAAGCAGAAGTACCCAACAGACCGGTCAGTGTAGCGCCGCCAACCTTAGTCTTAGCAATCGCATCCTCAAGTTCAGCATCACTCAGGAACTGAGTAACAGGGATACCCTTGTATGTAGCGATAGAACCAAGTGGAACCATAGTCTTGTCACTGTGACCACCGATAACCATGCCATCAATATCGGTAGGAGTAGCAGGATAGCCCTTCTCCTTCAGAGCAAGGGAAAGGAAATAACGGAAACGGGAGCTGTCAAGCATACCACCCATACCGATTACCTTGTTCTTAGGAAGGCCGGAGTTCTTAAATGCCAAATAAGTCATTGCATCCATAGGGTTGGAAATAACAATGAAGATAGCATCCGGAGAATATTTAACAGCCTGCTCGATAACACTGCCTACGATACCAGCATTAACGCCGATGAGGTCCTCACGGCTCATGCCAGGCTTACGAGGAATACCGGAAGTAATAACAACAACTTTGGAACCTGCAGTAGCAGAGTAATCATTGGTAACACCAGTGATAGTAGTGTCAAAGTTGAGAATCTGAGAGGTCTGCATCATATCCATTGCCTTACCTTCAGCAACGCCCTCTTTAATATCGAGAAGAACTACCTCACTGCAATAACCTGCGCTAGCGATAACATTCGCTGCGGTAGCACCTACATTACCTGCGCCTACAACTGTAACTTTCATAATTTTACATTCCTCCTTTTATTCATGACAAGCTGTGATTTCCTACACAGCCTGAACCTTTAACTAATGATATTATAACAAATACTTATGAAATAATCAATTAAATACACGGTAATAAGAAAATAGAGTGTGATAAAATACCACACTCTATCAATCATTTAGAATACCCATTTTACTTTATCATATAATTTCAGCTATTAGGGAGTTGTATAAAAAACTGCGGTCAAAATGATTACTCATCTCAACCGCAGTGTTTCTACGCTTTGGACATTTTATTAACTTAGTATTTTTTATTTACGCCCTATACGGGCCAAAATCTTTTCATAAAATTCAAACGGAACATTCATATTGCCCTCGTGGCCGGTGCCCAGCTCTATGCCCCGGCGGTTGGCGCCGTGGAAATCGGTGCCGCCGGTGGCCAGCATATTGTACTTCTCTATCATGCGGGCTGCAAATTCCCCGTCCTCAGGGGAATAATTTGGATAATACCTCTCCATGCCATCAAGGCCGAAGGACATAAGCTCCTTTAGGGCCTCCTCCTTCTTTGCCCAGGACCAGCCCTTCATGCCAATATCCTTATGATAATGGGCCAAAGATGTTACACCACCTGCTTTTCTGATTGCCGGCAGAGCCTCCTCAGCGTAAATATCACCATAAACGCCGGCGGCCTTTAATCCCGGATTCAAATATTCATCCCACAGCTTTTTTATTGGGCAGGGCAGATTCATAGCTACCAGCGTACGCATAATGGCATAACGGTCCAGATGAACGGCAGCATGACTCCTTACCATGTCCATGGTGATGTCCAAGCCCTTGTTTTGAATATATGCCACCACCTGATCCATATTCTTTTCCTTGTTATGACGAATTTTGCCGTAGAGCTGTTTAAAGGCAGGATTTGCCTCGTCAAAGCCCAGGCACACGATATGCAGCTTGTGGTCCTCGTAGGCCACCGTCATTTCCATACCGTTTATGAAATTAACCCCCAGCTTTTTGGCTTCATCTGCCGCTTCCCCATTTCCCGCAATGGATTCATGGTCAGTGAGGGTCACTGCCTCCAGCCCCCGTTCCCTAGCCAGTCGCATTAGCTCCATGGGGGTATAGCTACCATCTGAAACTGTTGAGTGAACATGTAAATCTATCATAATATCAGCCTTCTATCTTCGTATGATTAGCCCGGACCTAAAATAATTATACACTGCTTCGGCGGTTGGCAAATTCATACCATCCAGTCCGGCCATTTCCTCCACGGATGCTTCCTTGATTTTGGCCAATGTGCCAAAATGCTCCAAAAGAATTTTCCGCCGTTTTGGACCAATTCCCTCCACATTGTCCAGCACTGATACCAGATTGCGCTTGTTGCGCAGACTCCGATGATAGGTTATGGCAAACCGGTGAGCCTCATCCCGTATCCGTTGAATAAGATACAACGCCTGACTGTTGCGGGGCAAAATAACCGGTTCTGATTGCCCTTCCACAAACACCTCTTCAAAGCGCTTGGCTAAGCCTACCACCGGAACCATCAGATGTCCGGCCCCACGAATTATCTCCAGGGCTGAGCTGAGCTGGCCCTTGCCACCATCAATAATAATCAAGTCCGGCAATTCCACATCTTTTTTCCCATAACGACGCGTGGTAACCTCCCGCATGGATTTGAAATCATCCGGTTTTCCTTCAGCACTGGCTATCTTAAACCGGCGATAGTCACTTTTCTTTGGTGAGCCATCTTCAAAAACCACCATGGAAGCCACGGTTTCTGAACCTTGAATGTGGGAAATATCAAAGCACTCCATTCTGGTTGGCGGATGCACCAAACCCAGATATTCCCCCAGCTCCTTTACTGCGCCAATGGTCTGGGCCTCACTCTGCTGAATTCGTGTACTCTCATCGGCCAAGGCCTTTTCTGCATTGCCAATGGCCATTTCCACAATATCCCGCTTGGTCCCTCGTTTCGGTACCGCCAAAATAACCTTTGTCTTTTTCTGCTCACCCAGCCATTCCTCTAACAGATTTTGCTCGGAGATTTCCATCGGCAGCAAAACCTCCCGGGGAATAAAGGTGGCTTGGTTGTAGTATTGTTTTAAAAAGGCCGTCAGCAGTGCCTCATCCGTTTCTTCCTCGCTGCCATCCAACAGAAAATGATCCCTGCCTACCATTTTACCACTACGAACATAAAAAATCTGCACGCAAACCCCAATAGCGGACCGGGCCATACCAATGGCATCCTGATCCCCCACACCGGTAACTATTCGCTGTTTTTCTGATATTTTCCGTACCGCCAGCAGCTGATCCCGCAATCGGCCGGCTTCTTCAAATTCCAGTTGTTCCGCTGCCTGGCCCATTCGCTTTTCAAGGTTCTTTTCCACCTGCTCGGTGCGCCCCTCCAAAAACATCAACACCTCATCCACCATCAGCTGATAGTCGGCTTGGGAAATTTTCCCGGCACAAGGGGCCAGACAACGCTTAATATGATGTTCCAAACACGGTCGTTTGGCATCCATCCGCCGGCAGCTGCGAATAGGAAATAAGCGTTTTAACAGCTTTAGGCTCTCATGCAGGGCCGTAACATTAGTATAAGGGCCAAAATATTTTGCTCCGTCCCGCTGCACCTTGCGGGTAATATGAACCCGGGGAAAGGGTTCATTGGTGGTTACCTTCAGATAAGGATAAGTTTTATCGTCCTTTAAGCTGATATTGTACTTTGGCCTATGCTTCTTAATAAGATTGCATTCCAAAATAAGGGCTTCCACCTCAGTGCCCGTCAAAATTGTTTCAAAATCCTCAATGCGGGCCACCATAGCCCGTACCTTCGGTGAATGGCTACTGTTTTGCCGAAAATATTGCGTAACCCGATTTTTGAGGCTGATGGCTTTTCCCACATATATGATTTTGCCCTTGGCATCCTTCATAATGTATACGCCGGGAGAATGTGGCAGAAGGACCAGCTTTTCCTCTATTATGTTGTTCATTCTGTCACGCTCCCATCATAAAGTAGTTGGACTTGTGTGCTTCCCCTGAGGGAAAAGCTTGTAAGGCCAGCTGGAGTGTCTATAAGGAGACATCAGATTGCCTTGGCACTTAGTGAGCCCCAGCAAAGGCGCCGGGCGAACTTAGTCTCTATTCCCCTTCGGGTTCAGACCTCATCCGTCACACTTCGTGTGCCACCTTCCCCAAGGGGGAAGGCTTAGCTATTCAGAGCGTGCCCCGTTAGACCTGCAGCTGGCACAAAGTGATTTGGTATTTCCCGTTGGGGGCAAACCTCATCCGACCTTCGGTCACCTTCCCAAAGGGGAAGGCAATTAATTTTGCATTACGAATTATGTCCTTCCTCAAGCAATGGCTTCAGGAACTGGCCGGTGTAGGACTTCTTGCTTTTGGCTACCTTTTCCGGTGTGCCCTGTACCACTATGGTACCACCCATATCGCCGCCCTCCGGCCCTAAGTCAATAATGTGGTCCGCGGACTTTATTACATCCAAATTATGCTCAATAACCACCACGGTATCGCCACCATCCACCAAGCGCTGCAATATGCCCAGCAAGCGGTGAATATCTGCCGCATGCAAACCAGTGGTGGGCTCATCCAGAATATACAAGGTTTTGCCGGTGGACCGCTTAGACAGCTCCGTAGCCAATTTGACCCGCTGGGCCTCGCCCCCGGACAGGGTAGTAGCCGCCTGTCCCAGCTTTACATAGCCCAGCCCCACATCTTTTAGAACCTGTAATTTATTGGCAATACGAGGCACATTCTTAAAAAATTCCACCGCCTCATCAATAATCATATCCAGCACATCAGAAATGGATTTTCCTTTATACTTCACTTCCAGGGTTTCCGTGTTGTAACGGGCCCCCTTGCATACCTCGCATGGAACATATACATCCGGCAGAAAGTGCATCTCGATCTTTATTATGCCATCGCCTTTACAGGATTCACAGCGACCGCCCTTTACATTGAAGCTGAACCGCCCCGGCTTATAGCCCCGCAGCTTGGCCTCCGTGGTCTGACTGAACAGGCTGCGTATCATATCAAAAACACCAGTATAGGTGGCTGGATTGGACCGAGGGGTTCGGCCAATCGGGGACTGATCAATGTCGATAACCTTGTCAATATTCTCCAAGCCCTTGATTTCCTTGAACCGGCCTGGCTTACCCTTGGTACGGTATAGCTTGGAGGCCACCCCTTTATATAAAATCTCATTTATAAGGGTACTTTTCCCGGAGCCGGATACTCCCGTAACCACCGTAAAGGTACCTAACGGCAGCTTTACGGATAAATTTTTCAGATTCTTCTCCTTGGCCCCGATTATCTCTAAAAATAGGCCATTGCCGTCCCGCCGTTTTTTTGGCACCGGAATGAATTTTTTCCGGCTCAAATACTGCCCGGTTACTGATTCCGGTACCTTCATAATTGCCTTGGCAGTACCTTCCGCAACAACATGGCCACCCTCCGTTCCGGCACCAGGTCCAATATCAATAATATGGTCCGCCGCCAGCATGGTATCCTCGTCATGCTCCACAATGAGCAGGGTATTGCCCAAATCCCGTAAATTCTTCAAGGCAGTCAATAGTCGGCTGTTGTCCCGCTGATGCAGGCCAATACTCGGCTCATCTAAAATATACAGCACCCCCACCAGACCGGAACCAATCTGAGTGGCCAACCGAATGCGCTGAGCTTCCCCACCGGACAGAGTCCCGGCGGCCCGGGACAGGGTGAGATAATCCAATCCAACCGTCACCAAAAAGCCCAGTCTGGCTTGAATTTCCTTCAAAATCTGCCGGGCTATTTTCTGTTCCCGTTCACTGAGCTGGATATTTTCAAAAAATGTCGCACAATCCCGGATAGTCATTTCTGTAACCTGATGAATATTCTTTTCACCAACGGTCACCGACAGGGATTCTGGCTTCAGCCGAGTCCCACCACACACCGGACATTTGCTGATGCTCATATAGTTTTCCATATCCTCCCGCATGGCATCCGAGTCTGACTCCCGATATCGGCGGTCCAGCAAGGGCATTATCCCCTCAAAGGGGCCGGTGTGAATTTTATAAATACCAAACATATTTTCATAGCCAAAGCTGTACTTTTTGTCGCCAGTGCCATAGAGAAGCTCCTCCTGGGCCTCCACACTCATATCATCCCAAGGAGTATCAATTGTATAGCCATAGGCTTCAGCAATAGAAGCCATCTGGCACATAGTATAGGATTTCGGATTGCTGCTCAGGGGAGCAACCAGGCCTTCGGCCAGGCTTAGCGAAGTATCCGGCATCACCAGCTCAATATCGAATTCACTATGGCTGCCCAAGCCACTGCAAGCCGGACAGGCGCCAAAGGGATTATTAAAGGAAAACATTCGGGGAGCAATTTCCGGCAGACTGATACCACAGTCTACACAGGCGAAATTCTGGCTGAACATCAGCAACTCCCCATTTATCACCTGAACATAGGCCACCCCTTCTCCCAGCTTTAGAGCGGCTTCCAGCGATTCAGCCAGTCTGGAACGGATTTCATCCCGGACAATCAATCGGTCAACTACCACTTCAATGGTGTGTTTCTTGTTCTTCTCCAGATTGATTTCCTCATCGGCCTCCATGATTTCGCCATCAATCCGCAATCTGGCATATCCTTCCTTGCGAATATGCTCCAAAAGCTTCCGGTGCTCGCCCTTCTTGCCCCGTACCACCTGGGCAATCACCAACAGCTTGGTCCGTTCCGGCAACTGCAGTAATTGCTCCAGCATCTGGTCAATGGACTGCTGATTTACCGGTTTCCCACACTTGGGACAGTGTGGCCGGCCAGCTCTGGCAAACAACAGACGCAGATAGTCATATATCTCCGTTACGGTCCCCACAGTAGACCGGGGATTGCGGCTGGTGGTTTTCTGATCAATGGAAATTGCTGGCGAAAGACCTTCTATATAATCCACATCCGGCTTGTCCATCTGCCCCAAAAACATTCTGGCATAGGACGACAGTGACTCCACATAGCGTCGCTGTCCTTCGGCATAAATGGTGTCAAAGGCCAACGATGATTTCCCGGACCCGCTCAGACCAGTAACCACTACCATCTTGTCCCGAGGTATATCCACATTGATATTTTTCAGATTGTGCTGTCTGGCACCCTTTACACGAATGTATTTTTCCATAAATTATCTCCTAATATTATGAGCCGGCTTTCCTGCGACCGGTCTTCTTTCCCAGTGAATCTTCCAACTCAAAAATCATATCTCTTAGCTCGGCCGCCCGTTCAAACTCCAAGCCCCGGGAAGCATTCTGCATTTCCTTGGTCAGGGCCTTTATAAGGGACTCGGTTTCCTTCTTGGTTAGCTTCTTGCCTAGGCGCTGCCCCTTCTTCACCGTTGCCTGATAATCGGCACTGTCCTCCGCCACCAGGGTGGTTTCAATCAAATCCTTAACTGGCTTTATAATGGTCTGCGGTATTATACTGTTTGCCTGATTATAGTCATCCTGCAGCTGACGGCGTCGCATGGTTTCATCAATGGCCTTCTGCATGGATTCAGTTACCACATCGGCATACATAATAACCTTGCCTTCGGCATTACGGGCCGCCCGGCCAATGGTCTGAATAAGGGATGTCTCCGAGCGCAAAAAGCCTTCCTTATCCGCATCCAGAATGGCTACCAGCGATACCTCAGGCATATCAAGGCCTTCCCGCAGCAGATTGATACCCACCAGCACATCAAAGGCGCCAGCCCGCAAGTCCCGAATTATCTCAGCCCGTTCAAAAGTAGCAATATCCGAGTGAAGATACCGAACCTTGATACCGGTTTCTTTCAAATAATCTGTAAGGTTTTCTGCCATTTTCTTGGTAAGGGTTGTTACCAAGACCCGTTGATTTTTCGTAATCCGCAGCCTGATTTCTCCGATTAAATCATCTATCTGACCAGTCAGTGGACGCACTTCCACATCCGGGTCCAACAGCCCGGTAGGGCGAATAATCTGTTGTACCACCTGCTGGGCCTGACTCAGCTCATATTGGGCTGGCGTAGCTGATACAAATACAACCTGATTTATCCGGCTGGCAAACTCATCAAATTTTAGGGGCCGGTTATCGAAGGCCGATGGCAGGCGAAAACCGTTATCCACCAACGACTCCTTTCTGGAGCGGTCGCCGGCGTACATAGCCCGCAATTGCGGCAATGTTACATGGGACTCATCAATAACCATGAGGAAATCCTCAGGAAAATAATCCAAGAGGGTATATGGCGCTTCTCCCGGTGCCCGCTGAGTCAGGTGGCGGGAATAATTTTCGATGCCGGAGCAGTAACCCATTTCCTGTATCATTTCCAAATCGTAATTAGTACGCTGTTCAATCCGTTGGGCCTCCACCAGCTTGCCCTTGGCCTTGAAGAAAGCCACCTGCTCCTCCAGCTCAGTCCGGATGGTACCCATGGCAATCTCCAAATCTTCCTTTGGAGTAACATAATGAGATGCTGGAAATACCATGGAATGGGTCCGTTCCCCAAACACTTCCCCTGTAAGCACATCAAATTCCAAAATCCGTTCTATCTCATCACCGAACATTTCAATGCGGACGGCCCGGTTGTTGTACCCAGCCGGGAATATCTCTATCACATCGCCCCGAGCCCGGAAGTGCCCCCGTTCCAACACCAGATCGTTCCGATCATATTGCATGGTAACAAGCCGCCGCAGAATATCATCCCGCTCAATTTCCTGCCCCTTATGAATGGACAGCACCATTTCGTGGTAGCTTTCCGGCGAACCCAAGCCATAAATACAGGACACACTGGCCACAATAATGACATCCCGGCGTTCAAACAGGGAACAGGTAGCCGAGTGACGCAATTCATCAATTTCATCATTGATGGAAGCATCCTTTTCAATATAGGTATCCGTGGATGGAATGTAGGCCTCCGGCTGATAGTAATCATAATAGGACACAAAATAGCCCACATAGTTGTCCGGAAAAAATGTCTTGAACTCACTGGCCAGCTGCGCAGCCAATGTTTTATTGTGGGCAATAACCAAGGTAGGCTTCTGCACCTTTTCAATCACCTTGGCGATGGTAAAGGTCTTGCCGGTACCGGTAGCTCCCAACAACACCTGGGCCTGCTGCCCGTTATCAATTCCTGCCGCCAAATCACTAATAGCCTCCGGCTGGTCGCCCATAGGCTCAAAGGGAGCAACTACCCGAAAAGGTTGTTGTTCGTTAAATTCAATATTGTTTAGTTTAGGAACTTTTTCCATATTTACCGCTCCATTTTAATCGAACATACTATCCATATTATACTTATGTTAATAAGTATATTCAACATAAATTTACCCTACACTAACGGGTGCTAAGACTCCTTCCTCAAAGGTGGGAGTCGAGCACCCATAAGCTCAGGATTTATTCGGCTAAATTCAGTGGGAGTACAAAACTCCCACTGAATAAGTCTCATTTTACTATTAAAGAAAAGGGACTGTCTTCGCCAGTCCCCTTGCCAATCTACACTCCTCAATTTATACTCAAACAATGTCAAAGGACATATTCACTGTCACAATAGTACCAATATCCACCGCGCTATATACCGCTATATTTCCACCTATTTTATCCAGCAACTGTTTGGCTACATACAGTCCCAACCCCTGTCCATTGCCCCAGTTGTCCACCTGCCGGTTCTCTTGGGTAAATGGGTCAAACATATGTGGCTGAAAGTCAGTTGCAATACCTATTCCTTCATCTGACACCTTGTATTTGCAGGCCAGTCGTCCTCCATGTTCCCTAAGCTCAACTGCGCAATGTATTTCGCTGCCGGCCGGACTGTATTTAAGGGCGTTATGGACAATATTAAATAATATGCGCTTTACATACAGCATATTGCCATAGACCTCTGTATCCGACACCCCATCGAAATCCTCATCAACAATAAAGTCAATTTCCTTCATCCCGGCAATAACCTGGGCAAAATTTTCCACAGTTTTAAATAAATTCTTGATTTCAAAACCAGTTTTATCCGACTCGTCATCAATCTGCTCCAAATGACTGGCTTCAAAAATATCAACTGCCAGGTCCTCCAGCAGTTTAACATTTATCCGCAGCCGCTTTACATGTTCTGCATCAAGTTGGTCATTCTCAGTCAGGAGGTGCTCCATAATGCTGACAACATCCTTTTCGTTATCAGCCATATTGTTTATCAGAGCATTTTTTATATCATGTTCCGCCTTGACTGATTCGAAATCCAGCTTTAGCTTGTCCTCGGACTGACTCTGTAAAGACATAACCTCATCCACATTTTGAATGGCCAGGATAATCTTGTTCTTATCCGTCATGCCGAAAATCCGCACCTGCATATACCGTGGCTTCTGTTTGCGGATGATGCGGTAAGTATGGGAAAATGCCGTGGCATGGGTCAGCACATTGCGAATATTTTTTAAGTCCAGCACCCGCAACAAAGTTGTTTTATCATCTGGATGAACATAATCAGCAATATACTTCCGCAGAATTTCCTCAAAGGAAAAGGTCTGGTCATCATAATAATGGGCCTGCACGGCCACCGAGGATTCCTCACCTATGTTCAATGCCTCAGCCTTATCCGTTGCCAAATCAATTTTCAAAACAGTGGCATACTTTGTTGTCAGCGTAGCAATAATTTCCTTTAGCTGGACTTCCTTTTCGTTATCCACCGCCAAGGTAGCTGAGCCAAAAGCCCGTACCGGCTTACCATCCTTGTCAAACTCCGTGGTGTAACGCACATGGAAGGGTATACGGTCTTTTGTTAACGGAATAACTGCCTGCATCCCGGATTCACCCTGCTCAAGTCTTTTATGCCAATGACGATACATATCCGCATAATCCTCAGGGAACAATCCGGACTCGATGACCGGCTCCGGATAATTTTCCACCACAGCCGGCATATCCAAATCGCGCATACAACGCGAGCACGGCCGCATTACCTTGGTGGCAATATCATATTCCCAGGCATAAATATTGGCGTGATCTGCGGCTGCCCGAAATTTGTTTTCGTTATCCGAAACATTTTGGAAGGCATGCTTTTGCTTGGTAGTATTCTGTATCTGGGCACAGAAAAGCCGCTCTGACTGATATTTGGCTACTAAATGGAGTCGGAAGCTTATACAAAAGGCCTGAAAACCACAGCATTGCGAAAAGGAACGGAACCACACTTCCCCCTCGGCATTCTGACCGCTATCCTCGGCAGCAATCAGCATCTGGGCAAAGAGCTTCTCTTCCTGCTCATCAGAAAACTGCCACTCACTGCCACCACCCACTTCTTCAAAAGAAATGTCCGGTTTGATTTCCCTCTCATATTGCGCATTGCCCTTTTCCATCCGCAATATCCCACCATTGTAGGTGAAATATATTATAGCTCCCATATTGTGATGGAAAAAATAATCAACTATTTCATTCTCTCCGGCAAAAATCGCCGCTTCCTGGGGATTGGAAAACGCTGCCAACCGCTCCAGCCATACTGAGCTTTCTGTTACTGCTTTATTTGAATTTACAGCCTTTTCGTCCATTTTAGATTCTCCTATCCTTCGGGATTTCCAAAGTGCATAATCCGCCAAATTCATTTCAAATATAAAAAGGATTTTCTACCATCACAATAGAAAATCCTCTTTTTTAATTATTTTTTAGTTTAGAAATTTACTTCCTGACCGTTGGACAACCGCTCATGGAATTCCGCCGTTGCCGCAAAGAGCGCATCGGTGGAAGAATTAAGGGCCGTCTCACAGGAATCCTGAATTACGCCGATAATAAATCCAACACCAACAGCCTGCATGGCAATATCATTGGAGATACCAAACAGGGAACAAGCCATCGGAATAAGCAACAGGGAACCGCCGGCAACACCGGAAGCACCGCAGGCACCCACAGTAGCCAATACAGACAGAACGATAGCCGTAGGAACATCTACCTGAATACCCAAAGTATGTGCCACGGCCATGGTCATAACCGTAATGGTAATAGCCGCACCTTCCATATTGATAGTTGCTCCAAGTGGAACAGATACGGAATAGAAATCCTCATCCAATCCCAGCTTCTTGCAGAGCTCCATATTTACAGGAATGTTGGCAGCAGAGCTGCGGGTAAAGAAAGCAGTAACACCGGACTCACGCAGGCACTGCATAACCAGTGGATACGGGTTTTTCTTCAAAAAAGCAAACACAATCAACGGATTGACAATAAAGGCCATAATAAACATTGCCCCAACCAACACTATCAGCAGGCGGCCATAATCAACGAAGATCGCCATACCGCTTTCCGCCACAGCGGAAAATACCAGACCCATGATACCGAATGGAGCCAGCTGAATAATCCAATATACAGCCTTGGAAACAACGCTGGCAATTTCAGCTACCAGAGCCCTGGTTCCTTCCGAAGCCAACCGCTTAAAGCCCATACCGAAAATTATGGCCCAGCAGAGTATGCCTACATAATTGGCATTCATCAGAGCGGATACTGGGTTGGCCACCATATTGGTAATAATCGTCTTTATTACATCACCAATACCATTTGGTGGGGTGTTGTTGGCGGCATCAGTCAGCACCATACCTACCGGCATTGCATAGCTGCAAATAACTGCAGCCGAAGCTGCCAAAAGAGTACCAAGCACATAAAGGAATACCACATTCTTGAAGCGTCCACCGATGTCACCACTGGCATTGGCCAACGCACTAATAACCAGTACAAATACTAAAATTGGTGCAATCCCCTTCAACAAACCAACGAAGATACTACCGAAAACCGGAACAACACCATTATCCGGAATCACTGTAGCCAAAATCGCACCAAGAACCAGACCGATAACAATTCGCAAAATCAGGCTGATACTTTGCCATTTTCTAAAAGTAGCACTCATAAACTAAACTCCTCACATAAAATAATAAATTAAACCAAGGTGATACATCACCTAGTTACACATTCTAACTATCCCCAACTAGCCTGTCAAGAAAAATCCACCCGGTATGGACACATATACTAAAAATCCGCCCTATGTGTATTCTCATAGAAGAAAAGTGTACTGTCGGCACAAAAAAATGTGGCAGATATTTATCTGCCACACCTGTTAAACATAGTATATTTACTTCACTACAACATTTACCAATTTATCCGGCACGCAAATCATCTTAACAATAGTCTTGCCCGCTGTAAGCTCCTGTACCCGGCTGTTGTTCTTGGCCGCCGCTTCCATTTCCTCCCGGCTGATCCCGGTGGCAATCATAATGCGGTCACGAACCTTGCCGTTAATCTGGAGTACGATTTCCACCTCAGCAGTAACGGTAGCCGCTTCATCGCATACCGGCCACTTCTGGGCGTGAACGCTGCCATCGCCAATCAGCTCAGACCACAGTTCCTCGGTCATATGCGGTGCAAATGGAGCCAACAGCTTCAAGAGATTTACGGCTACTTCCCGCACCAGACCGGCATTAACTGTTGCACTGTTCTGGAACTTGTAGAACTCGTTCACCAGCTCCATGATGGAACTGATGGCCGTGTTGAACATAAACCGGTCCCGAATATCCTCGGTTACCTTTTTGATGGTCACATGGAGTACATGGCGCAGGTCCTTTTCCTCGGCAGTCAGGCTGCTGATATCGTACTCATCCGCTGCACTCTTAATCTTATCTTCGAACTGACCCAGAATACGCCATACACGGTTGAGGAACCGGAAGGAACCGGCTACCCCCTCATCACTCCAGTCCAAATCACGCTCTACCGGTGCCGCAAACATAATGAACAAACGGGCGGTATCGGCCCCGTACTGGCCGATGATTTCCTCCGGCGATACTACATTGCCCTTGGACTTGGACATCTTGCTGCCATCCTTCAGTACCATTCCCTGGGTGAGCAAATTGCTAAATGGCTCAGCAAAATCTACCAGCCCTTCATCCCGCAGCACCTTGGTAACAAACCGGGAATACAGCAGATGAAGAATAGCATGTTCAATACCACCGATGTACTGATCCACCGGTGCCCAATAATTTACCTTATCCTTGTCAAATGGCTTCTGATCATTTTTCGGATCAGTATAACGCAGATAATACCAGGAAGAACAGATAAAGGTATCCATAGTATCGGTTTCCCGCTTGGCTGGCTTACCACACTTCGGGCAGGTGCAATTCACAAATTCCTCGCACTGGGCCAGTGGTGATACTGCTCCGGCCTCAAAGTTGACATTTTCCGGCAGCATAACCGGCAGCTGATCCTCTGGTACCAACTGTTCACCACAGTCTTCGCAATAAATAACCGGAATTGGCGCACCCCAATACCGTTGGCGGGAAATCAGCCAATCACGGAGGCGGTAATTTACCCGGCGCTTGCCGAAGCCCTCCTTTTCCGCCTTATCCATAATGCCCTTCATGGCAGTCTTTATGTCCTGGCCATCAAATTCCCCGGAATTTACCAACACACCGGCCTTATCCACATAGGCTTCGGTCATATCCTCCAGCTTCAAGGTCTGATCCTTCGGTTGCAGGGTGATGATAATGTCCAGATTGTATTTCTTGGCAAACATCCAGTCACGCTGGTCTTCTGACGGTACACCCATAACAGCACCAGTACCATAGTCAGCCAATACATAGTTGGTTACCCATATCTCGGCTTTTTTACCGTTAAATGGGTTGATTACATATACACCAGTACCTACGCCTTCCTTTTCCGACTCGGAGGAGGTACGCTCAATATCGGACTGGCTCTGTACCTTCTTGACAAAGGCCTTGATTTCCTCCGCTTTATCCGGATTTGCTTCACATATTTTATCCACCAATGGATGCTCAGCAGCCAGGGCGACAAAGGTAACGCCATAGGCCGTATCTGGACGGGTGGTATATACCGACAGCTTTTCCTTCAGGTCAGGAATATCAAAGTCAAACTCCAGACCTTCGCTGCGGCCAATCCAGTTATCCTGCATTATTTTAACCCGCTCTGGCCACCCCTTCAGCAGGTCCAAATCCTTCAAAAGAACATCAGCATAGTCAGTAATTTTGAAGAACCACTGGGACAGATCCTTCTTCACTACTTCATTATCACAGCGCCAGCACAGACCATCAATAACCTGCTCATTGGCCAATACTGTGCCGCAGGTTTCACACCAATTTACATAAGCCTTCTTCTTGTAGGCCAGCCCCCGCTTGTAAAACAGCTGGAACAGCCACTGGGTCCACTTATAGTAATCAGGGCGACAGGTAGCCACTTCCCGGTCCCAATCATAGGACAGTCCCATTTCCCGCTGCTGGCGTTTCATGTTGTCCATGTTGGAATAAGTCCAGTCAGATGGCTTTACCCCATGCTTTATTGCGGCATTTTCCGCTGGCATGCCAAAGGCATCAAAGCCCATTGGGTGAATGACATTAAAGCCCTCCATGGTCTTGTAACGGGCCAGCACATCACCTATGGAATAATTGCGCACATGGCCCATGTGAAGATTTCCGGATGGATACGGAAACATTTCCAAGGTATAATACTTTGGCTTCTTTGGGTCCATTTCCGTTTTATAAGCCTTGGACTCCAGCCACTTTTTCTGCCATTTCTTTTCTATTTGTTGTGGCATGTATTTCTCCACAATAAAGCCCCCCATACGAATATTTTTTACAATCAATGACGTGTAATATTATATATTATGAACGGTCCGCTGGCAAATCGTTTAGTATTATCCGTTTCATACAAAAAGTCCTATGACTTTTGCAAGTTCGCTTGCATTTTTCATAGGACTTTATCTATTCGCACCATCAACAATAATAAGTAATTGTGCCAAAAAAGGCCACCCATTTTTTTACCACACTATCAGCTCTAGCCTCAATCATTCTCATAATATTCCGCAAAGCTTTTTCCGGAATACGCCCCTTATTGTGGCACAACAGACATTTTCCAGTACTTGTTATCCATATCTTAGTAGCATTTCGAGTAGGATTTCCCTCTGATACATGAACATGTATTGGTTCTAAAGGCTTACTTTCGTCAGCCCAAAAATAAATCCAATACGGACCAATCTTAAAGACCTGAGGCATTGGAAAAACCACCCTCCTGCGAAAACTCGATAATAAGATGCGCCGTAGAGCGAATTATTTCCATATACCCGGCAACCTCTTCCTCTGAAAAGCCATTGACGCTCTCTATCTCATAGCTTGGCAAAAAACAAGTCATATCATGAAAGCAATCCTTTGCATCAGGCTTTTCAACATAGACCTTTACTCTATTATCAGGCAACATTTCAGAATGTACAATCTCTGTGTTATCATCCAAGGTCATAAAAGGATACATCATAATTCCCCACCCCTCTTTCTATATCAATTATACCGCCAATATTAAAGAATAGTAAAGACAACCGTTACATAAAATAAAGCACTTACCCGGTAATCAGGCAAATGCTATGATGGACATATAAAGTCCTGCCACAATTTCATGCCGCCAGCTAAAAACATAACTGGCGGCATGAAACTTTTTCTATTATTCTACTGGCAGATGACAGACGAAATTAGTCGGCGTTTCCGAATAACTAATGGGAGGGATTAACTTATTTATCTTGCTTAGCTTCCTTAATATTTTTGATATCTCTTATTCGAGGTTCTTGTCTTTCAAATGCTTCTACTGCATCGTTTACAGCAGATTGTTTTATACTTACATTCTTGAATAAATATGCAAATGCAAAAAGGGAAACAACCAGCAGTACTAAAACGGAAAACAAACTGCAAAACGTATTTTCATCATTTCCATGAAAACATGTTATAATTGCAATGCCCAGGCCAACCACGCCTAAAAAGAATCCCCAAAAGAAAGCTCGTGTATCATTATCAGCTTTATATAACGCTCTAATTGCTCTAATAGCTTGAAGGTGACCATCAGCTTGATTATTAGAATAATAATAACCTTCAATTTTTTTATACGTGTCGATATACTTATCAAGTATATTTTCATTAGCAAAAATCTTCATTTTTTTCCACCAACATCGTGGTTTTGAGGATATTTTACAATCAATTTCATTACCATAATCTTGGGTTATTTCCCAAAAATCATTGCAATCACTTTTACACTTTTGCTTAATTTCTTCGCCTTTAACATTTTCAGCCAATCCTATCCCCCCAATCACCTATCTAAATCATCCAACTACACATCACATCATTCATAGTGTTACTTAACCAACACCACATTAGCCTTGTTTAAGAATCCGGAGACTTTATTGGCCTGTAAAAGTTTTACAGCATCTGCCTCGGAAATTACCGGGTTACAGAAGCCTTCTACTCTTACAGCCTTGATAATCAATGGGTTGCTTCCGGCACGCTCTACACCGGAGGAAACGCTCTTGGAATAACCTACATAGCCTTTGGCGATTATCTGGTCATGGGAGAAGTTCTGTAAGCCATATACGACCTTATGATTTGGATCAAATATTCCTGGGGCCATAGCGGTCTCCAACCCCAAGCCCTGACAATCAACAATAACGCCGGTATAAATTGCATTGTTGTTTGCTGGGGCACTTGGCACCGGGCTACCACCTGGAGTAGTTATTGTGGTGCTGGTAATAACGGTAGTAGTAGAAGTCTGGGCTGGAGCTGCAAATACCTCCGGCTCTGGGAAGTCTACCTTTTCCCTTTTAGGTATAACTGCGGAAGCCAAGGAATTGGTTTCACCATAAACTGGCAACTCCACTACAACATGGAAATACCCGGAGCTATCCTGATATTCATTTATTACCTTAGCTCCCTTTACCACGCCGTTTATTTGAGTCCTTATAATATCACTTTCAATAATAGAATCCCGTACAATAGTCTGACTGTCCACCCGGACACTGCCAACCTGTTCCAATAGGTTGCGCATGGCATCGACCTTGGCAGCCCGATAGCCATTAGTGGCCATCTGTCCCGCTGCTCCCACACCTTCGGCAGTCACAACACCAGTGCTGATATCCACATTAGCAAAGGCCACCGCTGACATTAAAAGAATTAACAATGCTGAACAAATAGACATTAGTTTTTTCACTATTTTTACCCCCTATACAATCATTTAACATAACCCATCCTTGCCAAGAAATGCTATTAACGCCTAACTCTCCTCCCTCCCATCAGATTGGTTTATTTCTTAGCTTAGAGTCTAATGAGCAAGCTTTTTCATAGTATTCATTGGCCTTTTCAATATTACCTAAATTCTTATAACAGACAGCCATCTTACGATAAGCCACTGCATAATCCGGTTTAAGGCTTATGGCTTTTTCTAAATTTTCGATAGCCTTTTGGTATTCACCTAGTTCATTGTATGCATACCCTATATTTTTATAAGCCGCTGCGCAATCTGGTTTAAGGCTTATGGCTTTTTCTGAATTTTCGATAGCCTTTTGGTATTCACCTAGTTCATCGTATACATACCCTATATTGCCATAAGCCGCTGCGCAATCTGGTTTAAGGCTTATGGCTTTTTCTAAATTTTCGATAGCCTTTTGGTATTCACCT